>JAGWBY010000102.1:0-15886 GCA_021295675.1 Candidatus Latescibacterota bacterium
GATCGAAAGCGAACTGTTCGGCCACGAAAAGGGAGCTTTTACCAGCGCGAACGCCCAAAAGATCGGCTACTTCGAGCGAGCCGATGGCGGCACCTTGTTCCTCGACGAGGTAGGCGATCTGCCCTTAGACTCCCAACGGGCCTTGCTCCACATCTTGGAGGAAGGCCACCTGACGCGCGTCGGTGGCGAGCAGTCCATCCCAGTGGACGTGCGGATCGTTGCTGCCACCAACAAGGACCTCGAAGAAGCCATTCAGGCGGGGACGTTCCGCGAGGATCTATTCTATCGACTGAGCGTGCTCTCGGTAGTGCTGCCGCCCCTGCGGGAGCGTCAGGAGGATATACCGCTCTTGGCGGCTCACTTTGCGAGCCGGTGCGCCGAACAGCTCGGGCGGCCGACGCCGGTTCTGGGAGAAGAGGTGGTGGCGCATCTGCAGCAATATGCGTGGCCGGGGAACGTGCGCGAGTTAGAGCATATAGTTCAGCAGGCGGTCGTGTTGGGCGGCAGGGACGTCATTCAGGTGGTGGACGTGCCGCTTCAGGCTGCCGAGACGGAGCTTGCCCTGCCTGTTGAACAAGGCTTCGACGGGGATGCTGAAGACGAGGACGAAAAGCAGCGCATTTTAGCGGCCCTCCGAGCCACGAACTGGCGGATCTATGGCCCCCGAGGGGCGGCTCGTTTGTTGGGCATGGGACCGGAGAAGCTGCGCTATCGAATGCGCAAGCACGGGTTGCAACGGCCAGAGAGGCCGTCGCCGTAAGAGCCTGGTGCGGAGATTGCGGACTGACGCGTCCCTTCTCCTTGTCATGCTGAGCGCAGCGAAGCATCCCATACCCAAAGAGTCCAAGCGCAACATTTATTTACGGATTAAAGAAGCCACAGCTAATCTGTAAAAGTCGTTCAGAGTCGTTCAGAGTCGTTCAAAAATCGTTCAAAAATCGTTCATTTGAACGAAAAACCGTAGATCAGCTTGCAACGCCAGCTAATGCCCGCCTCGTAGAGCAACATTTTTCCGCTACTTAAATCCTATGTTTTCAATCCTTTAGGGTAACTCCTAAAGGATTTTTTTGTTTTTGACTCTGATAATGGCACAAAATGTGCATTACGTCGATCCCAAGAGCCGTAAAAACAGTTCACGCATTTTGGACGAGAGACTCTTATAAAGCAACAGACCGTCCATCAACCGCCCCCGATCTGTCGGGGGCACCTCAAAGGAGGCTTCAAATGAGTTCCTTTCGTTCGATAAAGTACCAAATCCTCGCAGCAGTAGCCCTGCTGCTCAGCGCCCCCTACATCACCGCAGCCGCAGATCCGGCAGATCAGGCCCAATGGAGCGAGTCCGTCACCCTTCCTGCGGCCGGGTCGGGCGAGCGCGTAGAGGCATATATTGTCGATGGCTTGCTGCACGTCCGCCGCCTCGACCAAAACGACAGCCCCCGTTGGCACCTCATCCTCGCCGAAGCTGATCCGAACCAACCCCCTATACTTGAACTCTTCGGCTTTAGCGTCGAAGTACGCCACCCCAACGGCGCATACTTCGTCCGCGACACCTTTCAGAGTATCCCCTCGACCCTAGCGGCCCACCGGCAACAACTGGCACCGGAGGCGTTCGCCAGCCTCGACACCACCGTCCGCCAGAACGGCATTGATCAGAACAAGACAAGTACGCGTAGCGGTCCACCCTCTCCGGCTACGCTCCAAGAAATGCCGCTTGAGACGTTCGCCAGCTTCGACTCCACCGCTCTGGCGGGTCTGGTCCAACAACTGGGGCCGGAAGAGTTCGCCAGCCTTGATACCGCCGCTTTGGCTTTGATTAAAAAACGCGTACCGGAGGCGTTCGCCCATAGCATTGGCCAGAGTTCGACTCGGATTTTGCAACGCGGCATCACCAAATGGGAGAAAGATGGGCAACTCTGGGTAGCCTTGGGGCCGAATGCGGACCATTGGGACACGCTCATCCGCCTAACTCCAACGGTGTTTGTGCCAGAAAAACCGGGCTTTGGCGCTTTCATCGGCGGAGGGGGGGTGCGCTGGGACGACGCCCAACTCTGGGACAGTAGCGGATTACTGATAGCTAGCTATGTCTCCCCTTTCAGAGCGGACCGCAAACAGAAAAAGCACAAGTTGGTCCGGGGTGCCATACCCTTCAATATCGAAGCCCAGCGCTGGATCAACCCCATCGAGCACGGCGACCGCATAGGCTGGTTCATCGGCAAAGTGGTACTGCTGCATTTTTGGGCTACTTGGTCTCCCGAATCCGTTGAGCAACTCGCCCACTACGACGAGTTATACAAAAAACACCAAGACGAGGCATCCACAGTGCCGAGGAGGCCGACGATGTGGACGCCTTTATCGCCGAACGCGGCTATACATTGCCCATTGCGGTAGATGAAGGCGCGAGCGCACAGCGCTACGGCGTCTGGAACTTCCCCCAATCCGTCCTCCTCGACCGCGACTGCCGGATAGCTTGGCTCAGCGCAGAGGGCGAAACGCCGAGCCAGGCCCAACTGAATTACCTGCTCGACGACACCGATAAGTTTCCGACCCATTAATCCCTAACGAGAGGTTTTTACCATGACTTGTGCTATAATTTTCCGCACCGGCCTCGTCGCCGGATTGATCGTCGCCGCCTCAGAAGCCGCCGCGACCCCTGCTTGGCGCGACTCGGTTGATCTACCCACCTCAGTCGGCGGTTCCGTGCAGGCGCAACTGCGCCAAGGTTGGCTGCACGCTTGGCGCGTGGATGCCGAGGGCCAGGAACTGTGGCATACCATCCTCGGCCGAGCGGATCAACCGGGCCGGGTTGAAAAGACCAACCCCTTTACCGTAATCGTCCACCATCCAGACGGTCAGTCGCACGTTCAGGACGAGACTAATCGGAATCGCCTGTCGGGGCACCGCCAAGCACTGATGGACGAGCCTTTCCCCGGCCTAGAAACCGAGGTCGGCGATCCGGCGGTCCAGTCCACGTACCGGTCTGCCGACGAGCCACCCCGCACCCACTTGACCCACTGGCAACGCGACCACTGGATCTGGGCGGGATCTGGCCCCTCGGACGCCCTGCTACACACCGTCGTCCGCCTCGCTCCCATCCTGACCATTCCCCAGCGCCAAACCTTGGAAAAGCCCACAGCCGAACAGGCGATCCTACATTGGGACCGCGCCGAATTCACCGACGACGGCCAGACCTTTTCCGTCCGCTACATCAGCCCCAGGGAAAAGGAAGTCATGCACCAGCGGCACGCTGTGGAGCAGGGAGCCGTGCCCTTTGAAGTGGACATTGAGCGCTGGATACAGCCCGTCGCCGGCTATGAGGGCTTGAACAGTCTGGTGCAGCTACAGGGCAAAGTGGTGCTGATCGATTTCTGGGCTACATGGTGTTCACCCTGCACGGAAAAATTGCCCTATATCGCCGAACTGCACGAGCGCTATCGGGATCAGGGCTTTATCGTCATTGCCTTGCATTCGGCGGATATGGCCGATGAGTTAGATGACTTTGTCAGCCAGCATGATTATCCGTTCCCCATTGCTCTCGACACGGGCGAGACCTCCTGGCGCTACGGCGTCGAGGGCATCCCCCACTACATCCTAATTGGCCGGGATAACCGGATTGCCCGTGATGGAGAGTCATTGGAATCACGACACTTGCCGCCTACTGAAGAACAAATCGAGGTGCTGCTGCGGGCCGGTAGCTAAAGACGTAAACGCGATTCTTGAACGCCTTAAAGCCCCATGCACACGCTGTAATTGATCGATGCGGCCTAAGATGTGCACTACGTCGATATAGAACACACCTGAATACAAGAAGGCTTGCCATGAAAATGGACCCCAAAAGGCCGCTCACCAACGATCTTCATCCATCAACCTCCCTCGACCTTGTCGGGGACACCTCAAAGGAGGCTTTAGATGAGTTCCTTTCGTTCGATGAAGTACCAAATCCTCGCAGCGGCAGCCCTGCTCCTCAGCGGACCCTACATCACAGCAACCGCAGATCCGGCCGACCAAGCTCAATGGAGCGAGTCCATCCCTGTCGATGAAGAAAGATACCCGGGCGAGCGCGTAGAGGCATATATTGTCGATGGCTTACTCCACGCCCGTCGTCTCGACCAAAACGACATCCCCTTTTGGCACCTCATCCTCGCCGAAGCCGATCCGCAACAACCCCCTACGCTCGAGCACCTCAGCTTTATCGTCGAAGTGCGCCACGCCAACGGCTCGTACTTCGTCCGCGACGACTTTGGCTACACCTCCTTGGCCGCCCACCGGCAAAAACTGGGGCCCGAGGCGTTCACTAGTCTCGACACCACCATTCGCCAGAACGGTATTGACCGAACGGAACGCACTATGACTAGGAGGGCTACGAGTTTACCCACTCCGGCTGAGCTCCAGCAAGTTCCGCCGGAAGCATTTGCCAGCGTTGACTCCACTACTCTGGCGAACCTGGTCCAACAATTGGGGCCGGAGGCGTTCGCCAATCTCGACCCGGCCACTTTGGCTGTGATCAAAAAACGGGTACCAGAGGCGTTCGCCAATCCCGACACCACCCTCCGCCAGAGCACCATTGACCAGAGCCCGCCCACTCAGGCTTTGCAACGCGGCATCACCAAATGGGAGAAACATGGGCAGCTCTGGGTAGCCTTAGGGCCGCATGCGAAAGACAGTTGGGATACGCTCATTCGCCTAACTCCGACGGTGTTCGTGACGGAAAGGCCGCGCTTTGGTATGAACGGCAGCGGGGGTTTTGTGCGCTGGGACGACGCCCAACTCTTGGATAGTGGCGATGTGCTAATAGTCGATTATATCGCCCCTGTCGAAGCGGACCGTACGCAGCAAAAGCATAGATTGGTCCGGGGTGCTGTACCCTTCAATATAGAAATCCAGCGTTGGCCCAACCCCATCGAGCACGGCGACCGCATAGGCTGGTTCCTAGGCCAAGTGGTACTGCTACACTTTTGGGCTACTTGGTCTCCCGAATCCGTTGAGCAACTCGCCCACTACGACGAGTTATACAAAAAACACCAAGACGAGGCATCCACAGTGCCGAGGAGGCCGACGATGTGGACGCCTTTATCGCCGAACGCGGCTATACGTTGCCCATAGCGGTGGACGAAGGCGCGAGCGCGCAGCGCTACGGCATCTGGAATTTCCCCCAATCCGTCCTCCTCGACCGCAACTGTCGGCTAGCTTGGATCAGCGAGGGCGGCGAAACGCCGAGCCAAGCCCAACTGAATTACCTACTCGACGACCCGTTTCCGACCCACTAACTCCCAGCGAAAGGATTTTACCATGACTTGTGCTATAATTTTCCGCACCGGCCTCGTCGCCGGATTGATCGTCGCCGCCGAGGCTGCCGCGACCCCTGCTTGGCGCGACTCGGTTGACCTACCCGCCTCAGTCGGCGGTACCGTGCAGGCGCAACTGCGCCAAGGTTGGCTGCACGCTTGGCGCGTGGATGCCGATGGCCAAGAACTGTGGCATACCATCCTCGGCCGAGCGGATCAAGCGGGCCAAGTTGAAAAGACGACCCCCTTTACCGTGATCGTCTCTCACCCAGACGGCCAGACGTATGTTCAGGACGAGACTAATCGGAATCGCCTGTCGGGGCACCGCCAAGCACTGATGGACGAGCCTTTTCCCGGCCTAGAAATCGAGGTCGGCGACCCAGCGGTTCAAGCCCAATCCACATATCAATCTGCCGAAAAGCCGTCCACTCACTTGACCCGCTGGCAACGCGACCACTGGGTCTGGGCTGGATCTGGCCCCTCGGACGCCCAGCTACATACCGTCGTCCGCCTCGCCCCTATCCTGACGGTTCCCCAGCGCAAAACCTTGGAAAAACCCACAGCCGATCAAGCAATCCTCCAATGGGATCGCGCCGAATTCACCGACGACGGCCAGACCTTTTCCGTCCGCTACATCAGCCCTAGAGAAAAGGAAGTCATGCACCAGCGGCACGCTGTGGAGAAGGGTGCCGTGCCCTTTGAAATTGACATTGAGCGCTGGCTACAGCCCGTCGCCGGTTACGAGGAGTCCCCCTTGAACAGCCTAGGGCAATTGCAGGGCAAGGTGGTGCTACTCGACTTTTGGGCTACGTGGTGCAATCCCTGCATAAAAAAAATGCCCTATGTCGCCGAGATGTACGAGCGCTATCGGGATCAAGGCTTTATCGTCATTGGCCTGCATGCGGCGTATATGGCCGACAACCTAGATGACTTTGTCAGCCAGCATGATTACGCGTTCCCCATTGCCCTCGACACGGGCGAGACCTACCGACGCTACGGTCTCGGTCCAGGCGGACCTATACCCCACTACATCCTGATTGACCGAGATAACCGCATCGCCCTTGTGAACGATTTGCCTACTGAAGAGCAAATCAAGGCGCTGCTGCAGGCCGGTAGCTAAACTCCCAAGAGCTATAAAAAAGTTCACGCATTTTGGACGAAGTGCTCTTATAGAGCAACAGATCATCCACCAACCGTCCCTAGCCTTACCAAAGGAGGCTTCAGATGCGTTCCTTTCTTTCGATGAAGTACCAAATCCTCGCAGCGGCAACCCTGCTCCTCAGCGGCCCCTACATCGCCGCAGCCGAAGATTTGGCCGACCATGCCCAATGGAGCAATTCCGTCCCCCTTAGCAGCACCTTTCCTCTGGTCGGTCCAAGCGAGCGCATAGAGGCCTATATTGTCGATGGCTTGCTGCACGCCCGCCGCCTCGACCAAAACGACGCTCCCCTTTGGCATCTAATCCTCGCTGAAGCCGATCCGCACCAACCCCCTACCCTCGAACACCTCAGCGCTGCCGTCGAAGTACGCCACGCCAACGGCACGTACTTCGTCCGCGACACCTTTTGGAGCAGCACCCTAGCGGCCCACCGGCAACAACTGGCACCGGAGGCATTCGCCAGCCTCGATACCACCGTCCGCCAGAACGGCATTGGCCGAGCTGGATTCACTAGGGGTGCTGGTCCACCCACTCCGGCTAGGCTCCAAGAAATGCCGCCGGAGACATTCGCCAATCTCGACCCCATCCTCCTCCAGGCTATGCTCCAAGAATTGGGGCCGGAGGCATTTGCCAGCCTTGACACCACCACTTTGGCTTTGATCCAAAAACGGGTGCCGGAGGCATTCGCCAATACCACCGGCGACATTGGCCAGAGTGAGAGTGGGGTAAAGATCAGTTGGCCCAATTTCCAGCGCGGCCTATTCAAATGGGAGAAAGATGGGCAACTCTGGGTAGCTCTAGGGCCGAATATGAACCATTGGGATACACTCATCCGCCTAACTCCGACGGTGTTCGTGTCGGAAGAGTCGAGTTATGGTGCTTCTGTCGACGGAGCTTTTTTGAACCGGGATGACGTCCAGCTCTTAGATAGCAGCGGAATGCTGATAGCCCGCTATGTCCCCCCTGCCGAAGTGGAACGTAAGCAGCAAGGGCACAAATTGGTCCGGGGTGCAACACTCTTCAATATTGAGGTCCAGCGCTGGCTTAACCCCATCGAGCACGGCGACCGCCTAATCAGGTTCCTAGGCAAAGCGGTACTGCTGCATTTTTGGGCCACTTGGTCTCCCGAATCCATCGAACAACTCGCCCACTATGACGAGTTATACAAAAAACACAAAGACGAGGGCCTCGTCGTCATCGCCATCCACAGCGCCGACGAAGCCGACGATGTGGATGCCTTCGTCGCCGAACGCGGTTATACGTTGCCCATTGCAGTGGACGAAGGCGCAAGCGCGCAGCGCTACGGCATCTGGAATTGGCCCCAATCCGTCCTCATCGATCGCGACCTTCGGTTGGCTTGGCTCAGCAAGGACGGCGAAGCACCGAGTCCAGCCCAACTGAAACACTTGCTCGACGACATCGACACGTTTCCGGCTCACTAACCCATAGTGAAAGGATTTTACCATGACTTGTGCTAAGATTTTCTGCGCCAGCCTCATAGCCGGACTGATCGCCGCCTCAGAGGTCGCCGCGACTCCCGCTTGGCGCGACTCGGTTGACCTGCCAACCTCAATCGGCGGTACCGTGCAGGCGCAACTGCGCCAAGGCTGGCTACACGCTTGGCGCGTGGATGCCGAGGGTCAGGAACTGTGGCATACCATCCTCGGCCGAGCGGATCAACCGGGCCGGATTGAAAAGACCAATCCCTTTACCGTGGTCGTCCACCACCCGGACAGTCAGTCGCATATTCGGGACGATCTCAACCGGAACCGCCTGTCGGGGCACCGCCAAGCACTGGTGGACGAACCTTTCCCCGGCCTAGAAACCGAGGTCGGCGACCCGACAGTCCAAGCCCAATCCACGTACCAGTCTGCCGAAAAGCCACCCCGCACGCACCTGACCCGCTGGCAGCGCGACTACTGGGTCTGGGCTGGCTCTGGCCCCTCAGACGCTCTGCTACACACCGTCGTCCGCCTAGCTCCCATCCTGACCATTCCCCAGCGCCAAACCTTGGAAAAACCCACAGCCGAACAGGCAATCCTACAGTGGGATCGCGCCGAATTCACCGACGACGGCCAGACCTTTTCCGTCCGCTATATCAGTCCTAGGGAAATGGAAGTCATGCACCAGCGGCACACTCTGGATCAGGGGACCGTGCCCTTTGAAATTGACATTGAGCGCTGGGTGGCACCCGTCGCCGGTTATGAAGAGTCCCCCTTGAATAGTCTGGCGCAGTTACAGGGCAAGGTGGTGCTACTCGACTTTTGGGCTACGTGGTGTTCGCCCTGCATAGAAAAACTGCCCTACGTCGCCGAGCTATACGAGCGCTATCAGGATCAGGGCTTTATCGTCATTGCCCTGCATTCGGCGGATCGGGCCGACAACCTAGATACTTTTGTCGGCCAGCATGATTATCCGTTCCCGATTGCTCTCGACACGGGCGAGACCTCCTATCGCTACGGCATCGTGGGCATACCTCACTACATCCTAATCGGCCGGGATAATCGCATCGTCCCTATAGAGGCACTCGGCAATCAGCCGCCCACTGAAGAGCAAATCAAGGCACTGCTGCAGACCGGTAGCTAAGTCGAGGCCAACAGGTCAATCGTCTTAACGAAACTTCGCCGAAAGGATTTGGCTATGCCCCTGATGACACTACCAGAGGCCGAAAAGCGGCAAATTTTGGCGGCCCTTGAAGTCACCAACTGGCGGATCTATGGCCCGAGGGGGGCGGCTCGGTTGTTGGGCATAGGCCCAGAGAAGCTGCGCTATCGAATGCGCAAGTACGGGCTGAAAAGACCAAAAGCTACTTCGTAAATGCCAGCCCGACCGCTTCGATCTCTTCGAGTCTGCGCGAACGATCTGTGGCCGCCAGAAACACGTTGGTGTAGTCGATCAGGATCTCACCTGCCGTCGTCATCGTATATCTCGCTTCGAGACCATGTCGATGTAGATCGGCCGGTCTCCACCGTGATCCAAGATATCGCCTCTGGCTGCTCGGGCGGTGCGGTGCGAGCGGCCCGCTCCAGTATTGCATGCAGCTCTCCCTGGAGCGAGCGACGGTGGCTCTTGGCCAGCCGTTTCAGGGCAGCCAGAATGTTGGGATCCACATCTCTAATATGTAGTGATTTCATACTATTATCAGAATGATACCATCACTCTCTGTCAAGGACCGCGTAGGTTGCACAACATCACCAACCTCTGTTGTCCGCTGGCGAACACCTGCTGTCCGCTCGCGCACAGTAGTCAGATCATCAAAACGGCGGATACTGCCAGCGTTTGAGAGACAGATAAAAATTATCTTACTTTTAATAACGTATTATTTAACAGGTATTTAGATCGAAAAAAATAGAGTAACCGGCGCGATTGGCGACTGCTGAGCACTCCATTGGCACGATAGTTGCGTTAGTGCTTACTGAAGCAACAACCCGCACTCTTCCACAAGGAGGGCATCATGCAACGCTTAGCCATTCGCATCCTATCTCTCGCGCTGATCCCAAATACCCATCCGGCGGCTTTGATCCCCGCCTCGACAAGTACCAAGGCTTGCTTGACTATGTCCGCACCGCGAAGAAGGTCGAGGTCAAGGCCGGTCCCAAGTTGTGGCAGACCATTACGGCCATCCCGGTCGCGACGGGCGTCCCCATCACCTCCGAGCAAGAAGCCGACCTACGCGACTGGCTCTACGACTTCTTGGTCGCCTTTTCCGCTTCCGGTAACGATAGCCTCGCCGCCCAGTTTTATCTCCGCGAGGGTGCCAACAATCCCACGGCCTTGCAGCACATGCAAGAGACCCTAAAAAGCTGGGACATCCCCCAAGGCGACACGCCCTTTGACCTCTTCCGTGCCATGCACCGAGCCATACTTGACCACCAAGGCTATGAATACTGCTTTGGCAACGCCTTCTTTCGCCACAGCACGTTCAAGGTGTTCGAGATGCAAGGCCAGTACGAGCGCTATCGGTCGTACCCGAGGAACG
Organism: Candidatus Latescibacterota bacterium; assembly: GCA_021295675.1. The sequence continues at coordinate 10,421 of JAGWBY010000102.1, forward strand.
CTGTCAAAAGCAGATTCAAATTGCAAAAAGAGGTTGCAGCAGCGCTGCGAGCGGGCGAGAAGCGAGTTTTCACAGACATCGCGTTTGTCACCGAAGAACCGACGGCGTTCGCCGGTTCGGAAGGCCCGATATGCACTCCTTTCTTCTGTCGGCTGGTCTGGGATCCAGACCGGACGATGTGGCGCTTTGTCGAAGTATTCTACACCTCCAAACAGCCGAACCCTTTTCTATTTTCGGCCATATAACCGGCCCTTTTATTGCGCTTTCACGCCAACTTTCAAACGGACACACTATCTAATCCCGTCCGTCGCAACCCGGGCCGGAGGAGTGGTGGCCTCCGGCCCGGTCGGGCAAAAGCGGCGGACGGATTGACCCAGTATCGTCCGCCGCAACTTTTTTATGAGTTTGAACGCCAAAATCCCGATTCCTTATGTTTTAATCGCAAGGCTTCAGACCACCAGAGCTTCCATACCTGTCCAGCCCACTCGCTGCTCGTCTCTCGGAAGCGCCATTTCAAAACCCTTTCTAAAGGTATTTTGCCCTATGAAGTCTTTGATCGGCAGTCTCAGCGGATTGATGTTGAGCGTCTGCGTCTGCACCGCGAGCGAAACCGAGCAACACTACTCGCCCCAAGAGCTAAAAGCGGCAAAAGAAAAACTGCGCGAGCACAATCGGCTGTGGACATTCGAGACCGGAGCCATCCTCGGCCGTGAATGGACGAGCCGCGCGCCGGAGGACGCCGAACTGCGGGCACTTTACGCGCGTCAGCTACACGGGCAGTTGGACGGGCACCGAGAAATCCAAGAGCAAGCCGACGCGATCTTGGAACGGGAGCCGGACAACCCGTGGGGACTCTACGCGCAAGCACTCGCGTTTCTGGGGGGAGACTGGCAGTATTCCGAGGGGGCGGCCGAGTCCAGCCTACGCGCCTGGATGCGGCAGCCCCAGCCGGAGTTCGCCGCTACGCACCTTCTGTCGCTTCGGTTCAGAAACCCGGAAGCGGGGATGGCATTCCGGGACTCAGTGGATGCGGCGACGCTCCAGCATCCCGAGGTCCTCCATGCCCGTGCGGAACTCGAGTACTGGGCACATTACGCACTGGAGAACCCCGCCTATGCGGATACGAGCCTCGCTACCTTGGCCACACTCCGAGCGCGTTGGCCCGACCACGTCAGCGGCTACTTTAGCGCCGCGCAACAGCTACACCGGTCCAACAAGCCGCAGGAGGCGCTCCCGCTGATCGAAGAGGCCATCCGCCTCTCGCCGGGCTCTGCGCATGTGCGCTATTTGCATTGGCAGATTCTCAACGAGACGGATCAACTCCCCGCCGACGAGCAACGCGCTGCTATCGAGGCTAGCATCACCGCGTATCGGCAGGCCGTGCCGGAAACCGCACGCGGCCTAGCCCTGCTCACCACGGCTTATAGGAACGTACTTGGGGACGAAGAGCAGGCCGCGGCATTCGAGGCCAAGCTGCTGGCACTAGCTCCCGCAGGCCGACATGCGTCGCGGCTCCACCAAGAGAAGTTCCAACAGGAATACCAACGATTACAGTCCGAGTTGGAGCGCATCGGCCGCAAGGACGCGCCGGAGTACCAAACTCAGCTTCGCCTCATCTGCGACGCGGCCTATCGGTTCCTCGAAAAACCCCTCTACGACGATAGCTTCCGCGAGCGGCCGTACCGAGCGCTCCTTAGTGCCCTAAGCGCCATGAACCCGGTTCCAGCCGAGGAACTCGCCGAGGCGGTGCGCGGCTTGATCCAGTACGAGGAGCAGCTCAACCCGTACCTAACGTGCAGCGCCCTTATCTTGATGGCCGACCACACGCCATACGCCGAGGAGGCGGCAGAAATCGCTCGGGGCCTCATACAAGCCGTACTCGATAAAGCCGAAGAGGAAGCGTGGGAGGAGCGGCCGGACTACTACTTGGGCTTCGTCCACGACGCCCTTGGGTGGGCTCTCTACAAAGCGGGTCGCGTCGAGGAAGGCCGCAACGAGATCGAGCAGGCACTGGAGTTCTGGGAGAGAAACACCCGTGCTCACTATCACTTAGGCCAGATATTCGAGCACATGGCGACCGAGGCCGAGGCAGCCGACACTTGGCTCGACAAGGCGGCGGACGCTTACATCGCCGGCCTCGAAGTCCGAAGCTGGGAACCCAACCCCTGCCAAGCGGCTCTAGCTGCGCTGTACGAGCGCCGACACGGCTCGCGCGAAGGGTTCGATAAGTATCTCGCCACGGAGCGTGGCGAGGACGCTCCCAGTCAAATCCGCCTAACGCCCAAGATCGATCTCCACCTCGAACCAACGCCGATCGAAGGGCTTCCCGACCGCACGCTCAATCTCCCACCCGGCTTTAAGGTCAAACTCTTCTCCGACCAAGTAGATAAAGCACGCTTTATGGCTTGGGACCACCAAGGCGTCCTACACGTGGCGAATATGAAGCCTCGGAGGGGCAATACATGGAGCCCAGCCGCCGGCCGCCAAAGCACGGTGTTGGCCTTGCCCGACAAAGACGGCGACGGCCGCGCCGACACCGTGTACAAGGCCGCCGATGACCTGCGTTGGCCCCACAGCATCGCCTTCTACCAAGGAGCACTCTTCGTCGCCGACGACGATGCGATCTACCGCCTCGAAGACCGAGACGCGGACGGCTTTTACGAGGAGCGCACCGTCTTCGCTGAAGTACCCGGCATTATGGGCCGCGCCTACGAACACGTAACCCACACGCTGGTTTTCGACGAGTCCAACGACAAGCTCTACTTCCACGTTGGTGCGGGTTGCGACATCTGCCGCGAAGACGACCCGGAACGGTCCGCGATCATACAGATGAACACCGACGGCACGGGTCGGCGGATTTATGCCTCTGGCCTGCGCAATGCCATCGGCCTCACCTTGCACCCGATCACCGGCGAGCTGTGGGGTGCCAACACTGGGCACGACCGCGAGGGCCGGGACTTGCCGCCGGAGTGGATCACGCCCCTCCGCGATGGCGGCTTCTATGGCTGGCCGTTGGCTTATGCCGACCGGGTCTGGACCGATTTCTCCATTCGCACCTATCGAAGGTCAATCTTTCCACTAACTCGCGCCGATTCGCTGTTGGTCGCCAACATGGAGCCTCCAGCCGTCCTCGTTCCCGCTCATTTGGCGCTCATGGCATTGCATTTCTACACGCACGACCAGTTTCCTTCCCAGTACAAACACGCCGCGTTTGTCGCCTGCCGCGCGGGTGCCTTGGGCAATGATCCCGGCTACAAGGTCATGGTGCTCTTTGCCGAGCCGGATGGATCCAACGCCCGCGTCGCCGACTTTTTAACCGGTTTCCGGCTCGACTCCGACGAGGATACTGACCGGGGTCTGCTCTCCGGTTTTTTCTCTTTTTTCAATTCTGGTAACGTATGGGGTAAGCCGGTTGGGCTGATTACCGACGAGGCCGGACACCTCTATTTGACCAGCGACGAAATCACCCAAGCCATCTTCCGCATTGAGGCCAGCCCCAAAATCCTAAACCCTGAACGGGCACCTAGGTATTAGATGCTTCGACTCCGCTTCGCTCCGCTCAGCATGACCGCCGCCGGCGCATTGATTGCTCGTCATGCTGAGCGAAGCGAAGCATCCCATACCCAAGTGCCAAGAATTAAGTGAAAAGTCTGCTGCTCATCGCCCTGTGCTGTGTGTCGCTGCACTCCTGCGGCAAAAGCCTCGTTGACTCGAACGTTCAGTCTCTGTCTGGGGCAAGTCCCCAAATAATGGTCCACTACATGCCCTGGTATGCGTCTAAACCGATCAGCGGCGAATGGGGCTGGCACTGGACCATGAATCACTTCGATCCCGACACCATCGCCGACGATGGACGCCGCGAAATAGCCTCTCATTACTACCCATTGATCGGGCCGTACGATTCAAACGATCCACACGCCTTGGAATGTCACGTCCTGCTTATGAAATTCGCGGGCATCGACGGCGCTATCATCGACTGGTATGGCATCAAAGATCACCGCGATTACGCCGCGATCCACCGCAACACCAAGCACCTAATCGCGTACATCAAAAAGGCCGGATTGAGCTTTGCAATATGTTACGAAGACCAAACGATAAAACACCTCGTCAACGATGGAGTTCTCCGCGAAAGCGAAGCCCTCAGCCACGGCCAAGAAGTCTTGCGCTGGATGCAAGACCACTGGTTTGTCGCCGACGAATACGCCAAGATCGCGGGCCGGCCCCTGCTCCTCGTATTCGGGCCGCAGTACTTCAAAGGAGCGGCGTGGAAGGAGCTGTTTTCGGGCTTGTCGCAACCTCCGTACTTCTACACTCTGAATACACTACAGGAAGGGGCCGACGGGGTATTCGGGTGGCCTCCAGTACACGGCGACCGCGTCGTCCCTCCCGCCGCTTGGCGCGCCTACCTAAGCCAGCTCTACGAGCAGGGCGGCGTCGGCACGGCATTTCCCAAGTTCCACGACATCTACGAGGAAGCCAATGTGCGCGAAAGCTACGGCTACCTCGACGACCAAGAGGGAACGGTTTTTAGGGAAACGTTAGAACTCGCCGGACAGAGCGCGTCGCTGATCCAGATCGTCACTTGGAACGATTACGGCGAGGGCACCATAATCGAGCCGACGGTAGAGTTCGGCTATCGCTATCTCGAAGCGCTGCAGAACTACCGCAAAAAGCACGCCGGCAAAATCTTTCCGTACAGTCCAGAAGACCTGCGGCTACCCATCGCCCTTTACCAGCTTCGCCAGCAAGCAGCGGCGGACGAGCGGGCGGCCACACATCTCGACAGTGCAGCGGCATTTCTGTTCGCGTCGGAGAACGAGGCCGCGAGAAAAATACTGTCCGGGACGCTATTGACTAGCGAGAACAGAGAAGATACCCTTTGACGACCCTTTCAACCCGGAGCATATCATGGGCCTAACCACTGCCGAACGCCAGCAATTCCACGACCTCGGCTACGTAGTCAAAGAAGACATCTACTCGCAAGCGACGGCCTCACCGCGGTCATTGATCAGACGTGTGCCACTCTGCAAGAAGAAGGGCTACTCGGCGCGGAGACCTTTGCCGCCGAACCCTTTGAAACCCGGCTCGGCGCTCTTTTCAAAGCCGATGTCGAAGTCGGCGAGCGCGTGACCCGAACGATCATGGGGCACGGCGGCGGCGGTTTCAAGGAACAGGCCATGCTCGACTTTTTGCGCCACCCGCCGCTCGTCTCCTCCATAGAAAGTCTCGTCGGCCCCGACATCATTGGCTCATCCGTGTACCGCGTACGCCCCAAGGCTCCCGGCTACTCGCGCGGGGCCGTGCCTTGGCACCAAGACTCGGGCTACTTCATGCCCCACTGCGACGGAAGTCTGATCGTGACCTGCTGGATTCCCCTCGTCGATGCCACCATTGAAAACGGCTGCCTGTACGTCCTCCCCAAGTCGCACCGCAGGGGCGTCTATCGCCACTACACCGGCGGGCAAG
>JAGWBY010000102.1:15955-32368 GCA_021295675.1 Candidatus Latescibacterota bacterium
ATCTCACCCCGCACGCCTCCTTTGAGAACAACACTGACATCGTCCGCTGGAGCGTCGATCTCCGCTACCAAGACGCCGAAATCCCGAACAACATCGACGAAGACCCCGCAGACTTCGACCCGGAACGCGAGCCGGTCACCATGGCCTGCTGGCCTGGGGAGGGCGACTTTGTCATCAAAGACGCGCAAAATCCCGAGCGCGAAATCACCGACATTGCCGAATTCAAGGAAATCCGCACCCGCTACGAACAGACCCCCGTACGCAACCCCGGCCGCGGCTGGACCCCTTTTGCCGAGCGCCGTTAGGAATTAGGAATTGAGAATTGAGAATTAGGAATTAGAGCGTGACAAGCCGACCGAATCGGAGGGACGGTTGGGGTAATTCCTAATTCCTAATTGAAAGAATTATGACCAACAACAAAGCGCTGAACTTCACCCACTGGATTTTCGATCTCGACAACACCCTAGCCGATAGCGCCATTGATTTCAATGCTATGCGCCAAGAATTGGGCCTGCCTTTGGGAAAAGGTATGCTCGAAGAAATTGACGCTCGCCCCGCCGCCGAAGCATCCGTACTCAGACGTCGCCTTGCCGCACTCGAACGCGAGTACGCCCTCCGCGCCCAACCCCTACCCGGCGTCCACGAACTGCTGACCTCACTGGTCCAACGCGGTGCCCGGCTTGGCATCCTCACCCGCAACAATCACGCCAATGCGTTGCAGACGCTCGCCGTTTGCGACCTCGCCGAATTCTTCGACCCCGCCCACGTCTTGGGCCGCGACGAAGCCACCCCCAAGCCCGATCCCGACGGCATCCGCAAGCTGCTCGCCGCCTGGGGTGCTGCGCCGGCAACCGCCGTGATGGTCGGAGACTTCCGCGACGACCTCGAAGCCGGCTCTACTACGACGCTACAGGTCAGGACCTCTGGACGGCTGAAGCCGACTTCCGCGTCCAAAGCCACGCCGAGTTGCTTGCCCTGTTGCGTCGGGCACACGACTGAGACCATTCCCGTCCAAGCCCTGTTTGCCACCAACAAAGACGGTTGACCATGTCCGCTACATACGCCAAGCCCCAACACGGCTGGCTTCGCCGATCCGCTTTTTGCGCCTTTCTACTCTCGCTTGTAGCCGGGCCGTCGCTCGGCCAACCTGCATTCATCAACGAAATTCACTACGACAACATCGGCAAGGACACCGGCGAAGCCATCGAGGTCGCCGGCCCAGCCGGGACTGATCTTTCCGGCTGGGCCTTGGTGCTCTACAACGGACGGAATGGCGCTTCATACCGCACTAAGTCCTTGAGCGGAATCATGCCGGATCAGGCCAACAAGTTTGGAACGGTCTCCTTCAGCTTTCCAAGAAGCATCCAAAACGGTTCCCCCGACGGGATCGCCCTAGTCGCCAACGGGCAGGTCGTCCAATTCCTCAGTTACGAAGGGACCTTCACGGCAGTAGGTGGACCCGCTGACGGCATGACCAGCACCGACATCCGGGTTGCCGAATCCAATTCCACGCCGGTGGAATTTTCCCTGCAACTGAAGGGCACCGGCACCGCGCCGGGAGATTTTTTCTGGAGCATACCGACCCAATCTAGCTTTGGTGCCCCAAATGCCGAACAGGTATTCGGCACAGATGCGGCGTCTCCCCCAGAACTCAGAATCTGCGAAATCCAAGGGGCTAGCCACACTTCGCCGCACAAGGACGAGCAGGTCTCGACGCGGGGCATTGTAACGGCGGTCGCTCGCAATGGGTTCTACTTCCAAGACCCAATCGGCGACGGCGACGAGCGCACCTCCGACGGGATATTCGTCTATACCAAAAGCGCCCCAAAGGTCGCCATCGGCGACGAGGTACAGGTGACCGGCACCGTGATCGAATACATTCCCGGCAGCGCGGCCACCAACAATCTGTCGATAACCGAGTTCTCCCAGCCCGACCGCATTCAGACCGTGTCAACCGGCAACCCCACGCCGGCTCCAGTGGTCCTTGGCGCGGCCGGCCGGCCGCCGCCGACAAGGGTCATTGACGACGACCGCTTCGCAGTTTTCGACCCAACCGAAGACGGCATTGACTTCTACGAATCGCTAGAGGGAATGTTGGTGGAAGTGCCAGACGCGGTCGCCATTAGTCCGACCAACCGCTTTGGCGAAATCGTCGTCCTCGCCGACGCGGGGGCCGGGCAGCCGCTCAACTCGCGGGGCGGGCTGAATCTGACGCCGCATACTCTCCACCCGCAGCGCATCCAACTCGACGACAGCCTCCTACCCGGTCCCATGCCGGCCGCCCAAGTCGGCGATGCCCTCGGCACTGTGCGCGGCCCGGTTAGCTACCGCTTTGGCAACTTTGAGGTGCTCGTTTTGGCCGAGCCGGTGGTCGAAAGCGCCGGCTTGGCACCGGAAACAACCGCCCTCGTCGGCACGGCCCAGCATCTGACGGTGGGTAGTTTCAACGTGTACAATCTCGATCCCAATGACGACGACAACAGTGCGGATATAGCGGACGGTCAATTCGCAGCCCTTGCCGACCAAATCGTCCATCGTCTAGGCGCACCTGATGTCTTGGCCTTGCAGGAAGTACAGGACAACAGTGGCTCAGCCAACGACGGCACCACTTCAGCGGACCAGACGGCGCAAACGCTCATTGCCGCCATTGCTGCGGTCGGTGGCCCGAAGTATGAGTACGCGGACGTCCCGCCCCCAGATGGGACCGATGGCGGCCAGCCGGGCGGCAATATCCGCGTTGCGTACCTCTACCAGCCCGCTCGGGTGGCCCTGATTGGTTCGGTAGAGCGCATTGAAGACGACGCCTTCCGCCGCAGCCGCAAACCGCTCAAGGCCACGTTCGATTTCAAGGGAACCAAGCTGACGGTGATCAACTGCCACTTCTCGTCCAAGTTTGGCAGTCCACCCCTCTTCGGTCGAATCCAGCCGCCGACCAATGGCGGGCTCGCCCAGCGCCTCGCCCAAGCCGCGTTCGTCCACGACCTCGTCGCCGAACTGCTAGCCGCCGATCCCAACGCCAATATCGTCGTGCTCGGAGATCTCAACGAGAACTCGTTTTCGCTCGCCCCAGTGCAACCGCCGCTAGGCGATGTCCTGCAAACGCTCGCCGGTACGCCGCCGATCTTGTTCAATCTCGGCGACGCGGTGGATGGAGATTCGGCCTATTCCTATAACTTTCAGGGAATTTCCCAGCAGCTCGATCACCTGTTGGTCAGCGCGGCTCTGTTCGCGCTTCAGCCCGAATTCGACCATATCCACGTCAACACCGAGTTCCCCAACCAAGCCAGCGACCACGACCCCATCCTCGCACGGTTGCTGCTTTACTAGGAACCCCGCCGTCCACTCCTTCGCATATTGCCCGCGTTGTGCTGGCCGCCTCGGGGTGAGAAAAAACTACTGCGCTGCTGGTCAGCGCGGTTGCCGCCCTTGCCCGACCCGCGCCCGGCCTTATCCTTGCGCTCGTGCGCCTCGCTCAGGTGCAGCTTCTGCCCCTCAAACTCCTTGTCGTTGAGATGGGCAATGGCCTCTTCGCCCTCGTGCCGGGTAGCCATCTCCACATAGCCAAAGCCGCGCGATTCACCGCTCTTTTTGTCTCGGGCGATGGTAGCGGCCACGACCTTCCCGTACGGTTGAAAGAGCTGGACCAGCGCTTCCTTTTTGGTTGTCTTCGCCAAATTGCCCACGTGTATGTTCACAGTGTACTCCTTTCGCTGGCGCAGGTGAGGTTCACAAATAAAAAATTAGTGCCGTGCGATCTATTCGTCAGATTGGCGACATTCATCATAATAGCGTATTTCTTTCACCGCTGCATCCGCGTCCTTCCGTACCAATCCATCATCCGCTCCACCATTTCTCCCCGCGCTCCCACATGAGCCGGATCGTCGTACAGGTTGTACAACTCGTCCGGGTCCTCTTCTAAACGATACAACTCCCCGTAGGATTCCCCGGGGTAAAAAACCAATTTCCACGCCTCGGTTCGCGCCATGATGCGCGGGCCGTACTCGGAAAACACAGTCTCGTGCAATGCGGTCTCTTCCCCGCGCAGCAGCGGCTCCAAAGAAAGTCCCGCCGCCCCGGCCAACGGCCCCAATCCCGCCATTTCCAACAGAGTCGGGCCTAGGTCAATCAATTCGACCAGCGGATCGCGCACCCCCAGCCGCTCGACTCCGGGGCCGGCAAAAACCAGCGGCACTCGCGCCACGGAGTCGTAGTGGGACGAGAACTTATAGACTTGGTGGTGGTCGCCGAGGCAGTCGCCGTGATCCGAGGTAAACACAAAAATCGTGTTGTCCAGCTCGCCCCGCTCGTCCATGGCCGCAACCATCGCGCTGACCCAATCGTCAATGGCCGTGATGTTGGCGTAGTAGTGCCGACGCATGCGGCGAATGCGTTCCGGGGTCGCCCGGCTCCACCAGATCGCCGCGGGCGCGCGTTTGCCATCCATGCCCTCCATGGCTTGGCGCTGTGGCGGCGGCTTGGTGTCCAGTTCGTTGGGAATCCCCACGGGGTCGGGAATTTCTACGCCTTCGTAGCGCGCCAGCGCGGACGCAGGCGCGTCAAAGGGGTCGTGTGGCCCGGCGAAGCCACTCCACAAAAAGAGCGGCTTGGCAAAGTCGTGCGTGCGAATGGCCTCCACGCTCCAGCGCCCAATGCAGTTGTCGATAAACAACTCTTCGTCGTGCGGCCACACGGCCGCGCCCAAGTAATCCGGCCAATTGGGCACGTCGCGGTAGTAAGTCAGCGCCGGTCGCCGAAGTCCAAATTGCATCAGGTACAAGTCGTAGTCGTCCGGGTCGGGGCCGTGGTGGCCCTGGTGATAGTTCTTGTTTTCGACGACTGTGCGGTGGAGAAAGCCGCACGGCAAGCGAATGGGCGCGGTGTGCATCTTGCCGATGTTTACCGTGTGGTAGCCGCCGTCCCTGAGCTGCTCGATCCAATTGGGCTGGTCGGGCGTCAGCCACGCCTCGTTGCGGTCAATGCCGTGGGTGTGGACGTACTGGCCCGAGACGATGCTGTTGCGCGATGGGCCGCAAACGGCCCCTTGCACAAAGGCGCGACTGAACGCCACGCCGCGGGCGGCCAGCCGGTCAATGTGCGGGGTGATGACGTGGTCGTAGCCCAAACAGCCGAGCGTGTCCCAGCGCTGCTGGTCGGTGACGATCAGGACGATGTTGGGCGCGCTATTCTCTGTCTTGCTCATGCTTCGCAACGGCCTTTTCCAATTCGGGCAGCAGCACGTTTTTGACCCAACTAAACTCTGGATTGATTGCAAGCGCCTTTGCAAAGGCCGCTCGCGCCAGCGCTAACTCTCCTCGGTCTTGGTGCGCGAGGCCGAGCCAAGCGTAGGTGCGGCTGTGTCCCCATACAGGGTGGATGGGATCGGGTGGTTCTTCTCGGGCGAACAGTTCGGCGGCGCGCTGGAATCCTTGCAGCCCTTTTTCCGTGCTGCCACCAAACATTCCGGGGGTGTTAAAGTCGCGGATGGCCGTACACAGCACGACGCGCGGATTGTCGGGTGCAAGCTGCGCCGCTTTTTTCAGAGCCTTCTGTGCTCTGCGCCCCAAGACCATGCCCTTGATCGGGTTGAGGCCGATCTGTCGTCCGTACTTCGGCCGCTTGCGGGTTGATCTCAGTAGCCTTTTGCAAATGCTCGACCGTGGCTTTAAGGTGCTCAGAAGCCGCGCCTTTGTTTTCCTCGCCCGCGGCCAACAGGTAATCGGCGATGCGGTAATCGGCCAAGGCCATGTAGTAGTGGCCCCACGCGGCCACGCCGGTGTCGGCTAAGGCGCGCTCAAACGCAGCCTTAGCCGCGTACAGCGTGTCGAGGGAGCCGCCGTTTTCACCCAGCATCTGTTTGCCGCTGACGAGCAGGCTGTCGGCGGAGCTTCTCGTCGCCAGCATTGGCAACGCTTGTGCGGATGCAGGAGCGGCGAGCGAAAAGACGAAAGCAAGCGCAAGAAAAAAGCGCGACATACGTATCCTTCCGCCGACCGCACGGTCGGTATGGGTCAATAAGTCCAAAGATCTAGAGGGCCCCAGCTAGCGAACGGTGCGCCGGTGGGCTATGTTCAGGAAGCCTCGCTCTCTTCGGCCCTAGCCGCCCCGCAACTCCAACAGTCCGTAAACGCCCCCGGGCACTCCTCGCCGCACGCGGCGCAGGTCCACGGTTCTTTGTCTTCCGCAGCCGTCGCAAACAGAGTGTCGATGTGCGACTTCGCGGCCGCGGCCTGCCCGTCGTCCAAGACCCACAACTCCGGCCAGCACTCAATCGGGGGCAATTCGCCCACTCCGCCGAGCAGGTGCTGACGGCGCAAAACGCATTCAATGCCCTGCGCGGCCAGCGAGTTTTTGAGATGACTGAGCATGGCTAAGTCCTGCGTAGTGTACACTCGTTCCATAGTCCGCTTTCTCCTTCGGCGTTACGCGCTGGTCGCAACCCGCTCCCGCAAGGCCGGCAGCAACCGCGCCACTTCATCCTCCAGCAACGCCAAGGCCTCCTCAGCGTCGGCAAACGCTTCCTCTCGCCCGATTTCCTCCAGCCGATGCGCGGCCTCGGCCGCCGCCTCCGCCCCGAAAACATGCGCCGACCCTTTGAGCGTATGCGCGGCCCGCCGCAACTCGGGGCCGTTCGCGCCGGCGATGTGCTCGCGGATCTGCTGCATCAGCTTGGGACACTCGGCAAAAAACATCTCCGCTAGGTCGCGCAACATGTCCTCGTCGCCGCCGACGCGCTCGAGCGCGGCATCCCACTCAAAAGGCAAATCCGCAGGCGAGAGCAGTCCGTCCTCATCATTGGGGCCGCCACCCTCCACGGCCGCGTACAACTCGTGCGGGCGCACGGGCTTGGCGACATAACCGTCCATGCCTGCCGCCAAGAAGCGCTCGCGGTCGCCTTTCATCGCGTGGGCCGTCATGGCAATGATCGGAACGTGTCCGCCGGTCTGTGCCTCCGCTTGGCGAATGGCCGCAGTGGCCTCTATGCCGTCCATATCCGGCATTTGCACGTCCATCAGCACCACGTCGAAGGGTTGCTCGGCTACTCGCTCCACGGCCGCGCGGCCATTGTTTACTACCTCTACGGAGTGGCCGCGCTCTTCGAGTAGCCGCACGGCCACTTGCTGGTTGATCACCCCATCCTCGGCCAAGAGGATGCGGCGCGCTGTCCGGCCCCAGTATTGGGGCCGCCTCTCGACCGCCACCGGCTCATCCATAGATGCTTCACCGCTCCGCGTCTCCACCGGCGGAGCGGCTTCGAGGGCCTCGCCAATGGCCTCTAGCAGGTCGGACTGCTTGACCGGCTTGATCAGGTTGCGGGCAATGCCCAAGGAACTCGACCGCGCGCTGTACTCGGCTCGGTCGGCCGAGGAAAGCAACAGCACCGGCAATTGGACAAACGCTGCGTTCTCGCGGATCCTCGCTACCGTTTCTAGGCCATCCATCCCCGGCATCATCAGATCCATCAGCACTAAGTCGAAAGGCTGCGGCGTAGCCTCTAGGGCTGCTATTGCAGCAGAGCCGCTCTCTACGAGTTCGGCTTCCATCGCCCAGCTTTTCAAGATCTCTTCGAGGATCCGCCGGTTAGTTGCATGGTCGTCAACAACTAAGACCTTTAGCCCTTGCAGCGAGATCAGATCGGTGCGCTTAGTTTCCGGCGTCCCCAGCCCTAAGCGGACCGTCCAGTAAAAGGTGCTGCCTTTGCCCTCCTCGCTCTCGACCCAGATGCGGCCCCCCATCAGCTCGACTAGCTGCTGCGAAATGGCCAAGCCCAAGCCGCTGCCGCCAAAGCGCCGCGAGGTCGAGCTATCGACTTGGCTAAAAGAGTCGAAGATCCGCGCCTGTTTCTCCGGCGCAATGCCGATCCCCGTGTCGCGCACCCACAGGCGCAAGCGCACGGCGTCCGGCAAAGCCTCTTCCACGGCGATGTCAACTTCCACTTCGCCTTCTTCGGTAAATTTGACCGCATTGCCCACTAAGTTGATCACCACTTGGCGCAAACGGCGCGGGTCGCCGACCAAGCGGTCGGGAACGTCTGCGGGGATGTGGCACACGAGCTCTATGTTTTTGCTCGCCGCGTGCATAGCCAGTGTCTGCACGGCATTGCCCACCTCGTCGCGCAGGCCGAACTCGATTTCCTCCAGCGCCAAGCGGCCTGCTTCGACTTTGGAAAAATCGAGGATGTCGTTGAGTAGGGACAGCAGGGATTCGGCCGACTGCTGCACCAAGGTCAAGTAGTTGCGCTGCTGGGATTCGAGCCGGGTGCGACCCAGAAGCTCAGTCATGCCGATGATGCCGTTCATTGGGGTGCGGATCTCGTGGCTCATATTGGCCAAGAACGCACTCTTGGCATGGTTAGCCGCTTCGGCCTGCTCCACGGCGTCGCGCAGAGCCTCCTGCGACTCTTCGAGTGCCAACAGAGCCTCGTGCTCGGATTGCGCGGTCGCCGCAGTTAGGCGGTATTGCTCTTGTAGCTGCTCTTCCGAGCGCCGCCTTTCTGCATCGACTCGCGAAAGCGACGCGGCGTTCCACCATATTAGCAGGGCGAAAGCCAAGATATTGAGCAGCGTAAAGAGTGAGAAGCCAAACTCGTAGCCATAGAGGCTCTCGACCTGAATGCGCACCCAGTCGAGTAGGAGGGGAATGCGGCGCGCCACCGAGCCGCCCTCCGTAGTGCTGATGATGGTGGTGATCGGCTCGCGGCGCGGGCGAGCGCAGAGCAGGCCAGAGCAGAGGATGAGGAATTCAGTCGCCGTGTCCGGGACGACCGGCACATACCCGGCTATTCCGTAGAGCAGGAGCACATTGTGGAAGTAGCTGCTCATCGACAAAAGCCCAATGGCCGTCGCCGCGAGCACGCAGGTCTGCGGCAGGTACGCGCGGCCCCTCACCCGCACGTCCATCAGTACCAGCGCCAAGCCGATCAGCAAAAAGGAAAAAGCCGCATTGGGCGACATCCGGTAGCCGCCCAGTTTGAAATAAAAAAGGTACGTATCGACGCCCCGCTCCCAGTTGTACTGATAGCCGATTAATTTGAACACGGCGATCACCACTACGGTCGCCCCCAGCACCACGCCCACATACCGCCGCCAGCGGCTCAGCGGCTCGGCTCGCAACAACAAAAGCGCCGCGCCAGCCAAAATAAACTGCATCGCCACGAGTGGATGCGTCGCCACCCGACTGATGTGCATGAAGCTTTTGAGGTATTCGTCGTCGGCGTTCCAGCCCCACAGCACCAGCACGCCCGTTAGCACGGTCACGGAAGCTGCTAATCGCGCCAACCGATAGGTCCAGCGCAGGAAGCGGGGATCGCCCCCCATGGCTAACCTGCTACGGCCTCCCGGATAGACCGGGCCAAGCTCTCGCCATTGATCTGCGTTTTGATTAGGTAATCGCGAGCGCCGGCCGCTACGGCCTCTTCGGCAAGCACTTCGTCATCGAGGCCCGTCAGGACCAGTACGGGGATATCCGGAACGGTTGCTTTGACGCGCTCGAAGGTGGCCAATTCTTGGCTGTCGGGCAGTACTAGGTCGAGTAGGATCGCGTCGATGCCACCGGCTTCTAACCGCGCCAAACCGGCCGCCAAATGATCGACCGCTTCCACGGCAAATTCCGGTTTCAGCAAGTTCTGCAACAGGCGGGCGTGAATGGGATTGTCTTCGAAGAGCAGGACGGATATCGGGGAATTAGTCATAGTGAGTCATTCATCCATTCGGCAGAGGCCGTAATCCGGGTGTATGAGCTATAGCAATCCTGCGATTCGAGCTACGGATCGTCTTGTGAATTATATCTGCGTCCATCTGCGGATTATTATCTAGTCGTAATTGCTCGGCACGTGGTCGCCCATAAGCCGCCGCTGCCGTGGCGTAGCCTGCGCCAACAGAGTCGCGTCAAATTGGAATTTGTTCAGATAGGGTGGGTACTTCTGGGTGATAATGCGCTGGGCGTAGTGTACTTGGAGCAGGTAGCGCGTCTGGTCGCTCGTATTGGCCGTGCCCCGGTGCCAAACCTCGCAGCGGAACAGCACGCAGTCGCCGGCCTTGCACAAGATGTTTTGCTCTTCGACGCCCTTAAAGCTGGTCTCACCCGCTCGGGGCCGCCGACCCGCGCGGTGGCTGCCCGGCACGAAGCGAGTCGGCCCCAGCTCCTCGGTCAAATCGTCGAGATAGTAATGGGCCGTAGTGATAAAAATCGGAATCTCTACCTCTGGGTGGTCCATGACTTCTGCGGGCAGGGTCAGCGGCTGCCAGTCGGCGTGCAAAGTTTGGTCCGGGCGGCCTGGGCCGGTAATCCAAGCCGTCATGCCGATGCAGTGGCAGTCGTCGCCGTGTACTGCCTCGACTAGGTCGATGATTTCGGGCCGGTCCAAGTACTGGGCGAAGATCGGCGCGCGGTTGAACGCATTGTTGAGGCAGGGTCGGTGTGGCGGTCGTAGCTTTCCTCCAGCGCGGTCAGCTCGTCCATGGCTTGGCGCAGCTCGGCGATTTCTTTCTCGTTGAGCACTTGGGGAAAATAGGCGTACCCGTCTTCCTTCATCGCCTGCACATAGCCCTCGAGATCGGGCCGCGCCACCAGCGGCAACGCCGTTGTCATAGGGCCTTTCCTCGGAACTAATAGTACGGGTTTTCTCCCGCGGCGTGATCCGTCGCGTCCTCTACGGCTTCCACCTCGGGCACTGCTTCCTTGATCATGCGAATGATGCCCTGTTTGAGCGTCACATCCGCTTGGCCGCAGCCCTGACAGCCCCCGCCCATCTGCACAAATACCGTGTTGCCCTTGATATCTACCAAGGTCACCACGCCGCCGTGCGAGGCCACGCCTGGGTTGATTTGGGTTTCGATGACGCGGTGGACGGCCTCGGCCACCGGGCCGCTCAGGTGCGCGGGCATCTTGCGCGGGCGCTCGATTTTGAAGCCCGAACCCATCAGCCCATCTACGTAATCCACCTTGGCTTCCGCCAACAGATCGGCACTTTCGGGATCTATGTACACGTCGAATCCCTCAAAGCGAACGATCTGATCGTCGCCGCCTACCTGCTGGTCGGAGATAAATGCCAGCTTGTAGTCAACCTGCTTGGCGGGATCGAGGCGAGCGCCGATGCGCAGGCCCTTGACCTGCTTGTCGCTCGCGGCGACTAAATTGGCAATCTTCTCTTCTGCTGCTTCAGTAATGGTAATCATGGTCTGTCCTCCGTCGAGACGTAACTACTTGATAATACCGAGATAATGGGCGGCAACGCAAGCGGCCCATTCCTAAAACCGAGGGTCAACCGGCGCACTTTCCAACGCCAAGACCCCAAAGACGCATTCGTGTACCCGGTGCAAGGGCTGTCCGGCGACAAACCGCGAATTCCCGCAGGGCCAACGCCTGCTTGCCCTTGAGATTGCGGCGGCGCAACAGCTCTAGGCGCTCCGTGTACTCAGGCCCGTAGATCAGCCGCAAATACGCGCGGCCCCGGCACTTGAGCGCCGGCTGGACGAGGCCGCGTTCGCCTGTGCAGACAAAATCCAAGGGCTTAGCGACGAATCCCTCGCTGCCGCTGGTCGTCAGTCCCTCCCACCACCGGATTGCTTCGCTGCTGCTGTCCATATCGTCCAAAACCACCCGCCGACGATCTATCGCGCACAGCAACTCCGGCTCAGCCGCGCAGAGCTTGTCCAAGGTCTCCAGATGCCACGCATGGGTTTGGTTGATGTGAACCTGCCCCTCCGTGGCCAAAAGGTGAAAAGGGGCCACTTTGAGATCCGTGAGCGAGTGCACGGGCCAGCAGTAGGGGCGATAGGCCGCGGCGTAGTGTGCCACGGACTCGGCCCGGCTGCGACAACGACTCAACAGTTCGCCTACGTCCACGCCCCGCGCCGCCGCCTGCTCCAGCGCATTCGCGGACGCTGCCAGCGATACCCGCGCTGCCGCGCCCACCGCTGCGTACTGGTCTTCGAGTAGCTGCTGCGCCTTGGCCGACCAAGGCATGATCTCGGCGTCGAGTATCGCCCAGTCCGTCGCCAGCGCATTCCACAACTCGCTGCGCTCAAAGGCCCGGCGCACGTGATCTAAGATCCCCGCTTCCAAATCCGCATCCGCAAAGAAGCGACGGCCCGTGCGCGTGTAGCAGATGCCCGCGCTGCCGTCCTCTATTCCAAAGCGCCGCTGTGCTGTCTCCGGGTCGCGACAGACGACCAGCACAGCCCGCGAGCCCATCTGCTTCTCCTCGCAGACGAGCTCGCGCACGCCGCAGCGGCGGTAGTAAGCCAAGACTTCGTCCGGGTGTTCGAGCAAGTCGGGGCGGGTGCTGGTTTGGGGCGGGGCCATCGTCGGCGGCAGATAGACCAGCCACCTATGATCAACGGCAAAGCGACTCATCACTTCCAGCGCCGCGGCCGCCCGCTCCGCCTGGACGGTAACTCGTCCCATCAACCGCGTCTCCACGCGCCGACCTCCAGCCACATCCGCTAAGTCGAGTACATCGTCGCGCGTCTGTTGTGCCGCCAAGGGACGGACCGGCTCGGAGTACTGCGCCTTGGCCGGGACGGATACGAGTTCCAGCTCGGGATAGCGCAGCGCCGTCAGCGCGCCGCCAAACACGCAGCCAGTGTCGATGTTGATCGCGTTGTTGACCCACTCCGGCTGCGCCACAGGCGTGTGGCCATAGATGACGCGGGCGCGGCCCCGATACTCAGCCGCCCAATCGCGGCGCACCGGCAAGCCAAATTCGTCCGTCTCGCCCGTCACGTCTCCGTACAGGGCAAACGACCGCACGGCCCCGGAGGCGCGGCCGGCCATCTCCTCCTTCATGCCAGCGTGCGCTACCACCAGCGAACCCCCGTCGAGGACGTAGTGGCTGACTAGGCCGCCGAGAAAAGTCTCGACTTTTTTCTTGAACTCCGCGGTCTCGTCGTCAAGCTGGGTCAGCGTCTCCGCCAAGCCGTGCGTGCGTTGGACCTTTCTGCCCTGCAAGGCCCGAACCAAGCGCGCGTCGTGATTGCCCGGCACGCACAGGGCCGCGCCCGACTCCACCATGCGCATGACTAGTGTGAGGACGCCGGGAGCGTCGGGACCGCGGTCCACCAAGTCGCCGACGAAGACGGCCTTGCGCCCCGGCGGCGGCTCCACCTTTTCCCCTGCGATGCGGTACCCTAGCTGATCGAGCAAGGCTTCGAGTTCGGCGCAACATCCGTGGACATCGCCGATGATGTCGAACGGACCGCGCTCCTCGCGGCGGTCCGGCCACAGCTTCTCGCGCACCGTTTCGACCCGCGCTACGTCCGCGGGCGAGCGCAGCGCAAAGGTGCGACGAAAACCCTCGCGCTTGAGGCCCTTGAGGCCGCGGCGTAGCTGACTGTGTTGCCGGGGAATTACGTGGGGTGGCAAGTCGCGGTCGGTGCGCAAGGCCGCGCGCTCCTCGCAGAGTGCCCGAGGCAGGTCGAAGACAATGGCCACCGGCTGGGCGTGGTAGCGCTTGGCCAGTTCCACCAGCGGCTTGCGCGCCTCGGGCTGGACATTGGTCGCATCTACCACCGTCAACAGGCCCCGCGCCAAGCGGCGAGCAGCGACAAAATGCAGGGCAGCGAACGCATCGTCCGTGGCCTCTAGGCTGTTTTCGTCGTCTGCGACCACGCCGCGAAAAAAGTCCGCTGACAGCACTTCGGTCGGGAGGAAGTGCTCGCGGGCAAAGGTCGATTTGCCTGAGCTAGAGACGCCGATTAGCACCACCAGCGATAGGTCGGGTATCGAGAGGCGAACTTTTTCGTCAGCCACGCGTACCCCCCGCAGAGAAAATCGCCATCTGCGTCGGCGCGCCTAGCTCGGGGTCCTCCGGGCCGACGGGCGCGACGCGTACGGCATATCCATAGCGTTTCCCCACCTCCTCGGCCCACGCCCCAAATTCCGCTCGCCGCCACTCAAAGCGGTGGTCGGGATGGCGAAATACACCGGCCGGCAGCGCCTCCCAATGGGCGTTGTAGTCGGCGTTGGGGGTAGTTATCACCACCGTAGCCGGGCGGGCGAACTCAAACACGGCCCGCTCACAGGCCCGTAGCTGCGGCGGGTCCAAGTGCTCGACGACCTCCACCAGCGCCGCTGCATCGTACCCGCTCAACCGGGCGTCGCGATAGGCCAGCGAGCCTTGAAACACTGCGACTTGTTCGCCGCGCGGCAACCTCTCTAATCGCCGACGAGCGCGCGACAGGACTTGCGGCGACACATCCATCCCCGCCACTTCGGTGAACTGCGCTTCCGCCGCCAACAGCGCCAGCAGCCGTCCCTCCCCACAGCCGAGGTCCAGCACCCGCCGGGCACCGCTCGCCTTGAGCGCCTCAAACACCGCGGCCAGCCGCTGCTGATTCAAGCTCAACTCCGCTTCAAGTGCCTCTTCGCCCGCGTGATCTTCGGCCTCTCCTGCTTCCTCTACCAACAGCCGCGACAGCGCAGCCTGCTTCAGACCTCGCTGGTGCTTTAGGTAGCGCTC
This sequence comes from Candidatus Latescibacterota bacterium, assembly GCA_021295675.1. Next base: position 30,414 of record JAGWBY010000102.1, read on the forward strand.
GACCACTAGGTCGCGCAGCGGGTGGCCAGCCAGCCATTCCTCGCCGCGCCGCATCAGCTTGTCGATCTCTTCCTCGCCCACGTAGTAGTGCTTCTCGTCGTCGAGCACCGGTATCAGCACGTACAGGTGCGCCAACACTTCTTTTAATGGCCGCACGCACGCTAGCTCGACCTCGTAATAGGGGCTGTTTCCCCACTCTGGAAAATGCTCGTCGAGCAAGAAGCCCCTAACCTCCACCGCATATCCCAACGGCTCAAAGAGGCCGCGCAACAAGTCCTCGCCTCCCCGGCAGGGCAGCGCGCTAAGGCTCTTCTACTAGCTCGGCCCGGTCTCGGCACTGTCCGTTCAAGGCCGAGGTAAACACGCGGGCAATGGCCACGCTGGTAAAGGAAGAGGCCGCGTACGGACGGTCGTTGACATAAGACGCCAGCGCGAAGTTGGGGGATGTCGAGCGCCGCTTAAGCGCGGTTGGATCTACGTCGAGAAGCAACGCAGCCGTGCATCGCTCAGACGAGGCTTCTAAGTAGAATACGTGTGCCGTCCCAAAAGGCAGGTCAAAGGCTTGGGCGCGGCTTGGGTGCTTGTGCAGGAGATAGCCCAAGTCAGTGGCGGGCTGATGGGTTGTGGAGATCGTTAGAAGCATGGCCATCGGTCGAATTGCTCAATGTAGAAACGAACCATAGAGAGATCGTGTCAACCCCGTTCCATTATTGAAACCGCAGGGCAAGATGCTCTAGAGCACCATTAGTTAGGTAGCGATCATACGCCGCTGTTCTGAACATGGCGTGTGCCAGCCCTATTCCCTAAATTTCCGCGCAAGCAGGAATCCAGTATGCTGCGCTGCCGCTTCCACTGCCTTCAGCATGGTCCGTGCACAACGTCAGTCAATATACCTGAAGCCCTAAACGGAACGGAGAAAGTTCATGTCGGGAAAGTATTGTGTCTTGATTGGGGGTTCTGCCCTCTTGCTGAGCGCGTTGCTCGACAACATGCCGGCGTGGGCGCAGCCGGCCTACGGTTTCCAAGGAGGCCAGCAGTTCATGGCCGCCGGCGAGGTCTTTCGCGACTGTCCAAGTTGCCCGGAGATGGTCGTCCTGCCCGCCGGTTTCTTCCTGATGGGTTCCCCCCAGACGCCCGATCCGCAGCCGATAATCAGCGGCCCTACCATCCCGTGACGATTGCACAGCCCCTTGCTGTGGGTCGCTACGAAGTGACCTTCGCCGAGTGGGACACCTGCGTGGCCGAAGGTGGCTGCAACGGCTATGAGCCAGAAGACGAAAAGTGGGGTCGGGGCAACCGCCCGGTAATCAACGTGAGCTGGGACAACGCCCAAGATTATCTTTACTGGCTCAGCCAAAAGACCGGCAAATCATACCGTCTGCTGAGTGAGGCCGAGTGGGAGTACGCGGTTCGGGCCGGAACCACCACGGATAATTACTGGGGGGATTACAATAAGAGGGCGCGCAATGCCATCTGTGCCTATAGCTAACGTGAGCGAGAGTGCCTTCGACTGTGGTCGAAAAGAGATGTCCATGCCCATCGGATCCTTTCGCCCCAACCCCTTCGGCTTGTTCGACATGATCGGCAATGTCCAGGAGTGGACCGCCGACTGCTGGAACGACACCTCCGACGGGCGCGCTTGGCAGCAGGGCGATTGCTCCCTGCGCGTCATCCGAGGGGGCTCGTTTTCCCGGAACGAAAATCTCAATCCGTCTGCCTTTCGTTCCGCCTTGCGCAGGGCGACTTGGTCTGGTTGGAGAAATCGCTACAACTACATTGGCTTCCGGGTGGCCCGGGAGATGACCGTGCCGACGAATCCCGTCCCCTTACGATGACAGGAGGATGATGGTTCCAGAAGACTTGGCCGGCGAATACTGGTTCGTCAAATCGCTCGATGACGTAAATGCCGTAAGGCTCGTTGAATCCGTTGCCACTGGGGAACAGTACGTTCTGAA
>JAGWBY010000009.1:0-1391 GCA_021295675.1 Candidatus Latescibacterota bacterium
TGGGCCAGAAGCTGCCGATTGTCGGCGGCACCGACAAGATGTCCAACGGCCGCATTTTGGGTGGCTCGCGCACGTATGCCAAGCTGCGCGATGGCGAGGAGTTTACCTTTGACAATTGGTGCCAGGCCGTGCGGCGCGGCCAGACGTTTGCCAGCACCGGCGCGATGATCGATCTAAAGGTCGAGGGGCGGGAGATGGGCGAGGAAATCCACCTGCCCGGCACCGGCGGCACCGTCGAGGTGGTGGCGACCGCGGAAAGCGTCTGGCCGCTTACCGGGCTAGAGCTTATTTGCAATGGTGAATCGGTCGCGCGCGAGACCGCTGCGTCCGGTGCCCAACAGATCGAACTGAAGTTCAAGCTCAAGGCCAATCGTTCCTGCTGGGTCGCTGCGCGCTGCTGGGGATCGCATTACACGGACGCCGGGCCGGTGATGGCTCATTCTTCGCCGATTTATATCGACGTGGGAAGGTGCTGCGTGTTTGCGCCAGCCGAGGGCAATTATCTGCTGACGCACATGGAGGGTGGCATTGCTTGGGCCGAAAGGATTGGCGTCTTCCGCGACGAGGCGATCCGCCAGCGGCTGATTGGCCTATTCAACGAGGCTCGGGGCGAGTTGCTCCGGCGCATGCAGTAGGGGCCAGTGGTAAGGTCGTGCCCTAAGTACATGACAGTAGAAATGGTATGGGATGCTTCGCTTACGCTCAGCATGACAAGACCGGCGAGTGACCGCCGCTGTCATGCTGAGCGGAGCGCAGCCGATGCCTATGCGTAACGTCCATTGGATTACTGTCGTGTAGTAAGGGTCGCGCCTAAAGGCATGGTGAAGCCCTGCTCTGCTCCCTCAGAGTTCGGGACACTGCCTACCCATCACTCACAACTCATCACTCACTACTAACCGAGACGAATCCCATGCTCACGCAAACACAGATCGATGAATTCCACCGCAACGGCTTTCTCAATGGCGGACGGGTGCTCTCCGACGAAGAACTCGGCGAATTGAGCGACGCGCTCGACGAGATTTTGACCAAAGGCCCGGATGGCTTTGCTTCCGGCGAGGCGCAGCCGGTATCCTTCCGCGACCTCGCTGGCGGGGGCGGCGTCAGTGAGCATCCAGTGTGGCAGATTGTCAATATCTGGGAGGCTGCGCCCGCTTGGGAGCGGCTGATTTACCACCCGGCTGTCGTGCAGGGGATCAGCCAACTCACTGGCCATGCCGACCTCCAAGTCTGGCACGACCAGATTCAGTACAAACCCGCGCGCTACGGCGGTTCGACTCACTGGCACCAAGACGCGCCTTTGTGGCCGATCATCAAGCCGATGACGCCGGTGTCGGCGTGGATTCCCTTGGACGACGCGACCGAGGAAAACGGCTGCATGTGGATGGTGCCCG
>JAGWBY010000009.1:1505-35766 GCA_021295675.1 Candidatus Latescibacterota bacterium
CGTGTCCGGTGATGCGCGGGGAGGTTTCCTTCCACCATTCCCTGACTTGGCACGGCTCGCCCTTCAATCAGTCGCCGCGACCCCGCCGCGCCATTGCCATCCACTACATGACTGGCGCGGCGCGCTTCGACCAAAGCGGCGAGCACCTGATGAAGCAGTTCGTCGAATTGCCCGACAACGCGCCCATGGCCGAGGCTGGCCCGCACTTCCCGGTGGTGTGTCGCAATGGGGAGCCGGTCGGGGAGCCAGAGCGGTTGCGCGCTACTAGTCGGACTTCTGAGGAGTAGCTGGCGGCTGGGCAAATACGGCCGACCAATCCATCCGGCCGGTAAGCTGCATGGCGACAAAAAGGGTGGCGATGCACAGGACGGTAATGGCCAAGCCGGTATAGCCGACGAAGAAGAAGGTGTAGGAGAAGAGCACCAAGTAAATGAATTGGGCCAAGCCTATCTCCACCAAGGCCAGCCGCAGGCCGACTACGAGCCGCATGTAGGAGACGACCAAGAAAACGGACACCACCGCAGCTACCAGAAAGGCGTAGTGGATGAGCAAGTGGTCTGCTAAATAGGCCAAAAGCAAGTGAAAGCTGAAAAAGGCCGCGCCGATGAAGAAGTAATTCATCGGATGGATATCGATGCCTTTGACTGCGGCGAAAACAAATAGAACAAAGAAAAAGAGAAAGAGAGATATGGGCGCGGCTTGGGTCACGTCTTGTACCCAGGGGCCTGGGTTGAGACGAGCGGGCATGACCATGCCGAGGGACGCCCCAGTGAGCAAGCGGTCGTACTGCCAAGTGAGACGCCAGCCATCGGCAGTGCGCTCCTTGTGAGTGGGCGCTAGGCTTTCGCGCGGGAAGTCGATGGCGTCGAAATCAGTGTGCATGACCAACTCGAAATCGGAGACCTGCTCGACGTGGTCGCCGAAGCGGTACCACCATTCTTCTAAACCCTGCGATTGATAGGCAAGACGGATCTGACGACTCTGGCCCGGCGCGAAGTGCAACGGCTGTTGCAAGTGCCCTTCCGCTAGAGGCAGTGGAGCGATAGGTTGGCCGTCGATCGACAGGGCGAAATCATCGTACACAGCTTGGGAAGTAGGCAGGGCTAGATCGAAGGTCAGGTCGAAGGGGTGGTCGGTCTCGTTGGTCGCAGTATAGGTGGCGTCCAGTGCCACTTGGTAGGTGGAGTACCACAGCAGGCCCTTGCGGCGGTGTTCGAGGTGTAGATCGACTTGGAGGCGGCTGGCTTGTAGGGGCAGGAGGTGCCGACGCTCCTTGGAGTGCTCTGTCGCTTGGCCGTCGGAGGTCTGTGTGACGACGGTTTCTTCGGTAGTCCAATAGAGGACCGGGGCGCGTTGGGACTGAGGGGTGCCCCACAATTGACCCACCGCGGCTTTGAGCTTGGTGTCTTGGTGGTGGGTGCGGTAGGATACGACCTGCGCCAAGATGATCCAAGCGACACTCGTGCAGGCAAAAATGAAGCCGATAGCGGCGATGCGATAGAGCATGAAGCCCTCCTTCAATTTCGTTTGAACGTCTCGCCGCTAGCTAAGGTTCCACTTACAGGAGCAACGACCGATTGTGGGGCGAATGCGCTCGACGATGACGATGCGGTTATCGTCTATAGTCATTTTACCTTTAATAATAATTCATTCGCGGCCCCAAACCTGTCCGCGAAATTTCAAACTCCGTCAGTCAAAGTGAAGCACCATCTCCCCAGACTCTTGAAATCCAAGCTCCTTATACAATGATTTGGCCTGAGCGGAGGGCTGCAGCCTGACCGTTCGAACGCCTTTTCGCTCCAGCCAAGATAACACCTCATGGGTCAACTGTCTGGCGTGACCTAGCCTTCTGCTTTCTGGAACCGTATACACATCCGCGACAAATCCGTAGAACGGTGTCCGAAAGAAACAGAACGGTGTATCTCGCTTGATCAGGCCAACCGCGCAAGCAACGATCTCCTCCTCCTCAACAGCTACGAAGTGCTGGAGATCCTCCTTCTGGAAGAGACGCTCGTACTCTTGGCCGATGGTGCTACTAGCGTCGTCAGCCAAAAGTGTATCGGCACCGACTTCTTGAAACATCCTGATCTTAAAGGATACGACTGTGGCCAATTCGGCCAACGTGCCAATACGGTATTCGATGTTGCCCATACTCAAATTTCTTTCATTTCTCTAGGGCGCGGGGCTTTTGACCCAGCGCCTGAAAAATCCGGTCATCAAATGGAGGGCGCGGTAGAATTCCTCATGGATGTCCCCTTGCTCGTCCCGCTCAAGGCCGAAGGCGAACGAGTGGCCAACGCCGGGATGCTCTGAATATTCCGCCACGCGGTCTATCGCCTGCAGTTTCATGATCAACTCTTTACCCGCGTCTTTGAACCCGTCTTCGCTCCCTACGATATAGAGCAGCGGGCTTTCGATGTGCTCGTACTGCTCAAGCGGGGCGATCTTTTCGTAATGCGCCAGCTCTGCACCCCATTGGAAGGCTAGGCCTTGCGGGCACTCGTCCGCCAGCCTTTGCTCCTCCGTCTCCACCGACTGGCCCGTTGCTAATAGATCGGACTCTTCGCGGATAGTCATGCCGCCGTGCAGCAATTTTTCAAACCAGTCCCAGTTTCGGTAGACTCGCGGCGCCAGCTTCCGCGCGGGATCGTACCACAGGCCGATCAAGTCGACCAGACCGGCGCAGGCCACGACCGCCGCCGGCCGCTCCTTACTGGCGAGTAATAGGGCCAGATACCCGCCGTAGCTGTCGGCGATGATGCCGACTCTGTTGGGGTCGATCTCCGGCCGACTTTGCAGGTAGCGGTAACAGGCGACTACATCCTCCAGGTCGCCGGTACCTATACTGTAGCGGCGATAGTCGATGTCGAAGTAAGCATAGCCATCCGCCAGCATATAGGACCGCACGTACCGGGCGTAATTCGGCCCGGGGGGCTGCCCCCCCCGACCTCCGTGGATATACATGAGTGCCGGGTGCGGACCCTCGCCGACGGGTAGACGAAGCTCGCATTTAAAATGTGCGCCGTCGTACGACTCGACGAAGAGGTATTCTACCTGTTCCGCGAAAGCCGCCGAATCAGCCATCACCGTGACCAAGGCGAGAAGACTCAGTTTCTTCAAGGAAAACCTCCTTTGGTAAGCGACCGAAATCTCTCAATGCTTTCAAGGTATCGACCGTGATTCTGGCCTGCCATTCCCTCTTGGCTTGCTCCCAGGCTTCTGGATACTGGCCATACCAGGTCCAAGTAGGCGACCAAGAGCCATCCTCGCCCTGCTGTTCAACCTCAAAGTCCAGGTTCATCTCCACTTCATGCGCGAGTCCAGCGGCCAAAGGTGATTCCGGAGAGGAAACTAGCCACAGGGGCTTGAGGGCATAGCCCGCCCACTGTTCTGGATCCCGGACAACACTATGGGCCGCCGCTCGGACCAGCTTCTCCCAGACTCGATCCCTATTTGGCAGAGCTTTAGTCTCCGCGAGCCGGATGAAAGGAAGGATGTCTTCCATCTTCATTTCGTCGGGCAGGGAGTCCAGATGCTCCAGAACGGCTTCGGTTAATACCTTCAGCAATCTCATCGGCACCCCATCGCTAAAGTCGTGCAAGTATCCGAGAATCTCAGCGCGCGGATTGACCAGAAACTGCCCGAAGGTCTCCGCGCTTTTCTCATAATTCCACCAGGGAGCGTGGGGAGCCTCATTCACTTCGGGTGGAACGATTGGCCACACTTGCCGGGACTCGTCGTATGTGGCGAGCAAGTACTCGATTCCCTTCTGTACCAGCGCGTGGTCCGCAGGTGCCCGAATTTCTCTGAAAATCTCGAAAGGTGTCCGAATTTCTCTGAAAATCTGGAAAGCTACCGTGGTGGCAATCGCAGACGAAGTCGGCGTCCTGAGATCGGGTTCTAGGCCATGGCCGAAACCGCCGTCGTCGTTTTGGTAAGAGGCCAGCGCGGCCACAACGGCATCGGCAGGTCCGGCTTCAAAGTGAAATTCAAAACGCCTGCGGTCCAACTCCCTCCCCTGATCCACTACGAAGGCCCGTGCTCGTTGAAATGCCGCTTGCGTGAGTCTCTTCATTCTTGCCCTCCTTTCCTCCTTTTTACAGTGACCAGAGCAGGCCACTCTCCATTCATTGGTTTATCACTGAACAAAAATATACTATTTATTTGTGCAGGTATCAAATATTTCTTGCGCTGATGGAAAAGCCAGTGTAGTCGGAAGAACCCGCGTCGATTTGTTTGCTAGACAGAATGCTTGGGGCCGATATTGGAATGCTATGGTTGCGCTGATTATTGCCTTTTTGATCGCCTTTGCTATCGGCCCGGTGGCAGCTTCGGCAGGGCCGCGGGCTGTTGTGGAGCATTTGTCTGCGCTGGGATCGCGGGTGGCGGGCTATCCGGGGAGTGTCCAGGCGGCGGAGTATGTGGAGGAGCGGTTGCAGGCGTTGGGGCTGACGGTGCGACGCGATAGCTTTGCGGTGGTGGTGCCGATGGACAAGGGTGGACGGTTGGAGTGGGAAGATGAGTCGGTGCCTCTGTACGCGGTGTGGCCGAATGGGGCGCGGACTTCGACGGTGCCGCCGGAAGGGTTGCGAGCGCCAGCGATTTGGGGTGGCGATGGGGATTGGGGGGATTTTAATGGGCAAGAGGTGGCTGGGCGGGTGGTGGTGCTGGACTTTGCCAGTGGGGACAATTGGCTGAAGGCTGCGTCGTTGGGGGCGGTGGCGGTGGTGTTTGTGGCTGCGGATTCTTCTACTACGCAGCAGGCGCAGGGCAAGTACGTGCGGGCACCGTTAGATGTGCCGCGCTTTTGGGTGGAGGGGGCCGCTGGAGAGCGGCTGCGGCGGCGGTTGGTGGATGGAGCGGTAGAGGTGGGGCTGTGGGGGCGGATGGATTGGCAGGAGCGGATGGCGTACAACGTGTGGGCGGTGGTGCCGGGGAAGGATGCGGGGACCGCGCAGAACGAGACGGTGCTGGTCCATGCGTATTACGACGCGCCGTCGGTGGTACCCGCGCGGGCACCGGGGGCCGAGGCCGCGGTGAGTGTGGCGGCGCTGTTGGAGGTGGCTGCGCGGTTGCAAGCGAACCCGCCAGCGCACACGGTGGTGCTGGCGGCGCTGAGTGCCCACTTCCAAGGGCGGCAGGGCATGGTCGCCTTCCTCGACAGGCACGCCCGCCGCCAAGAGCACTACGCGGCCCGGGTCGCCGAGCCGCTGAATATTGACTTGTTCATTGGCCTTGATTTGTCCAGCCACGGCGAGCGGGTGGTGCTGTGGAACAACACGGATAGTTACGCACTCAAGCGGTTTTTCGTGCCCTTTGGTCGTCGCTTTGCCGAGTACGCAGAGGCGCTGGGCCGCGCCGAGGCAGTGGCCAATGGCATCAGCCCAATTCGGGGAATGGATTGGGACAGCTACATGCCTGGGGGGTTGGCCGCGGATGGGGAGTTGGCGCTCGAGGCGGGATTTCCGTCGCTGACGCTGGCCACGGTAGGAGATGTCCGCTTTGCGCTGGATTTGCCGCTGGATACGGGCGCGGGGGTGGCGTGGGATAATGTGGAGGGGCAGGCGGCGTTGGTGGCCGATCTGTTGGCTCATGCGTTGGCCGATACGGCGCTGTTGGCCGGACGGGAGCGGCTCGACGAGGCGTTGAAGGATCGGCTGCGGGATTTGCGGGTCAAAGCGCGGACGTTTCCCCGGCGCAGTCAGGTGCCGGACCGGCCGGTGGCGAGGGCGTTGGTGGCGGTGCAGGTGGAGGAGGAAGAGCGCAAAGGGGTGCGCAACACGCGCTACTTTCTCACGGATGCAGCCGGGCTAGCGCGGATTCCCGGGCTGGTACAGGGGACGTATCCGCTGGCGGTGGCAGCGCTGGATGCCGAGCGGGGGACGCTTACTCACGTAGTGGACTTGAGTAAGCGCGCGCAAGCGCACCACGGGAAACCGCGGGCGGATGGCCGCTTGGGTAAAAATGTGCGCTGGACGCAAAACGAGCAGATCGCCGTGCTTTTTCCCGGCGTGGATCGGACCCTGTACGGCTTGGTCGAGCCGCGCCTTTTGCGTGCGATGAACGAAGTGAAGGTGCTGTCGGCGGACGGGGGCGAGCCGGGCCAGTATGGGTACGCACTAGGTAAAAGTAGTATCGGCTCGGTGGGGGTGATCTACGGGCCGGCTGATGCCGCGGCCGACGATCGCGTCAAAGTGATCTTGGACGACCAGCTTTTGCTGCTCAACAGCGAGGGCAGCCAAAGCGAGATTGAGGCGCGGGGCCGGGGATTTTTGCTGGCCGAGGAGGGGTTTGGGGGAGCGACGCTGCAGGCGGCACGGGACGTGTGGAACTTGGATGCGGTGCGGCTGGGGGTGCTCAAGGAGCACGGCATTGAAAATCAGCGGTTGACGCGCCTACACGCGCAGGCGGCGGCAGCCATAGCCGAGGCGGAAGCAGCGGCCGAGCAGCTAAAGTGGGATGAGTACATCGCGTGGAGCCGCAAGGCGCTGGGTCTGGAGACGCGGGCTTACCCAGAGGTCTTGGCGACGCTCAACGACGTCCTCGAAGGGGTAATTTTCTTTATGGCGCTGTTGTTGCCAGCGGCCTTTTTCGGGGAGCGGCTCTTGTTTGCTGCGGCCGATATTCGCCGACAGCTTGCTGGCTTTGGGCTGTTACTGCTGGCGATTTGGCTGATTTTGGCGCAGGTGCATCCAGCCTTTGAGTTGGCCGAGCCGCTGGTGGTGCTGTTGGCGTTTGCCATCATGGCGATGGCTGTCTTCGTGCTCTTTATGGTGGTGGGCCGATTCAATCGCGTCATGGCCCAGCACCAGAGCCAGCAGACGCGGGTCCACTCCCAAGACCTGAGCCGCTTGAGCGCGAGTTATGCAGCCTTCATGCTCGGGATTTCCAATATGCGGCGGCGGCCCCTGCGCACCGGTCTGACGCTGGCGACGCTGACGCTTTTGACGTTTACCCTGCTCTCTTTTACCTCGTTTGAACAGCAAATCCGCTACGCGAGTTTCCGGTTGCCACACGCTGGGGTATATCCTGGGATTTTAATCCGCGACCGCGGCTGGGAGCGCTTGACGCCGGAGGCGCTCGACTACGCTGAGTCGCACTTTGGCGGCAGCGGCTGGATGGGGCGGCGCGGTTGGTACGCGGCCGAAGGTGGCAAAGGGAACTGGATTGCGGTGGCCGCGGCAGGGAAGGCGGTGCGGGCCACGGGTTTGTTGGGCCTAACGCCGGAGGAGGCGCAGATCACCGAGGTGGATGCGAGCTTGGTAGCAGGGTCGTTTTTTGCCGCGGATGACGAGGCTACCTGTATTCTGCCGTTGGACATGGCTGAGGCGTTGGGCATTGGGGTTGGGGATTGGGTCGAGGTGTTTGGGCGCACGCTGGCGGTGCGCGGGATTGCCGACTCAGAGCGGTTGGGTGAACTGCGCGACCTCGACGGCGAGAGCCTGATGCCGGCCGATTTTGTCCTGTCGGGCGCAGAGATGCTCCAGCTAGGGGCGGCGCGGGATGTGGATATTGCCGGCGAAGAGGATCTACGCGAACTGCGGCCCTTTATCCACCTAGAGCCGCACCACGTGGTCATCGTGCCCTATCAGACGCTGGCCGAGGCTGGTGGGAGCTTGCGCTCGGTGGCCGTGCGCTTTCCGGGGGCGACCGACGGGCAGGCGCTGGTCGAGGACTATCTGACGCGCGTGGCGGCCACCTTGTTTGTCGGCTCGCCGGATGGGAGGGTGACAGCCCTGAGTTCGGTGGGGCTGACGGCTGTGCAGGGGCTGGGGGCGCTGGCGATCCCCGCGCTGGTGGCCGCGCTCATTGTGCTCAATGCGATGATGGGGGCGGTGTACGAGCGCCTGCGCGAGATCAGTATCTACTCCTCGGTGGGGCTAGCTCCCTTGCACATCGCACTGCTGTTTGTGGCCGAAGCCTGCGTCTATGCGGTGCTGGGGACGACACTGGGCTACTTGCTGGGCCAGGGGTTGGGGCGGGTGCTGTTGGGGCTGGGGCTGTTGCAGGGACTGACCTTGAATTACTCGTCGCTAGCGGCGATTGGGGCTGCGCTGGCAGTGATGGGGGTGGTGTTGCTATCGACGATCTATCCGGCGCGAGTAGCGGCGCGGCAGGCGGTGCCGGACGTGGTGCGGCGCTGGCGGCCGGACCCGCCCAGCGGCGACGAGTGGCTGTTTGAGTTCCCCTTCATGCTCGGCGAAGGAGAGGTCGAGGGGGTGTGCGGCTTTTTAGCCAACTACTTTGGGGCCTTTGGCCGAGCGACGCTGGGGGATTTTTACGTCGAGGATATGCAAGTGGCGCAGGCCGATGGCTATCGCCTCTCGTTTGCGCTGTGGCTGGCCCCGTTTGACTTGGGGGTGAGTCAAGAGGTGGTCGTGGAGTTCGTGCCGGCCGGAGAGCGTGCGCGGGCGATGGAAGTCCGGTTGCGCCGGGTAAGCGGCGAGCGCCACTACTGGCAGCGGCTCAACCTGCGGCTGGTGGAGGCCCTGCGCAAGCAGATGTTGATTTGGTACGCGCTTAGGGAGACCGATCGCGTTCAGCACGTAGAGTCGGCACGGACGCTGGCGGCCGAGCAGGTTGAGGAGCGCGTAGAGGAGCAGGCGGCAGCGGAACAGCCAGCGTCTTTTACTTGGCGGGGATTTGCGGTGGGGGCGCTGTTGGCCTTGTGCATCGGCGTGGGAGCACCCTACGCGATAATTATGCTGCAAGGGTCGTTCATGGCGCTCAACAGTTCGTCGCCTGGGGCGATCTTTCTGTTCTTCGTCTTAGTGGTGGTGGTCAATACCCTGCTGCGGGCGCTGGGCCGCGGCCTTGCCTTGGGCCGGGCCGATTTAGTGCTCATTTACGCGATGATGCTGTTGGCGTCGGCCGTGCCAACGCAGGCGTTTGTCGGCTATCTGATTCCGATCATTAGCGGGCTGTACTACTACGCAACCCCGGAAAACAACTGGGGCGAGACTTTCTTCCCGCACGTGACGCCGTGGCTGGCGCCGCAGGACCGGCAGGCAATTGTCGATTTGCACGAGGGGCTGCCGCCTGGGGGGAGCATTCCGTGGGCGGCTTGGAGCGAGACCCTGAGCTATTGGTACGTCTTCTTTTTAGTACTGAGCTTTATGATGCTCTGCATGAGTTCCATTCTGCACCGGCAGTGGTCGCAGCACGAGCGGCTGGCTTATCCCATGGTGCAACTGCCGCTCAAGATGGTGGAGGAGGGGCGACCGGGGTTTAAGCTGGGGCCGCTTTTTAAGCAGCGGCTGTTGTGGATCGGCTTTGCGGTGCCGTTTGTCCTGCTGTCATTCAAGGGGCTGCACTACTACTTCCCGGCGGTGCCTCTGCCGACCCAGTCGGCGGGGCAACTGTCGTGGATCGGCAATAAGCTGAATTTGCACTGGGTGTACGCATGGATCGGCTTCTTTTATTTGGTCAATCTAGACATTTCCTTTTCGATTTGGTTTTTCTACGTATTCAACAAAGCGCAAGAGGGGATTTTCACCTCGTTGGGCATTGCCAGCACCGAAAAGCTCAGTCTCTACTCCTACTCGCAGACCGCGGACCTGACGCATGAGGTGATGGGGGCCTGTCTGATTTTTGTTGGCTACACCTTGTGGATGGGGCGGCGGCACTTGGGGGCGGTGTGGCGCAAGGCTTGGCGCGGCGACCCGACGGTGGATGATGCGGGGGAAATGCTTTCCTATCGGGTGGCGTTTTTTGGTTTTTTAGCCAGTCTGCTCTTCGTGGGCGCGTGGCTGTGGGCGTCCGGGGTGCCGCTGGCGATTTTGCCGCTGTTTTTGCTGGTGTGCCTGCTCTTCTACGTGTTCGTCACGCGGGCGGTGGCCACGGCCGGGCTGGCGACGGCGCGCTCGCCGATGGTGGCTGCGTTTTTCGTCATTTCCGCGGTCGGCGCACCGGTGATTGGAGCCAAGGGGCTGACGGCCCTGACCTTTACGTACGTCTGGCAGTCTGAGATGCGGCTCTTTCCGATGATTGCCGCGGCCAATTCGCTCAAGCTGGCTCTAAGAGGCGGCTGTTTTGGGGGATGGCGCTGGCGTTAGTGGTGAGTTTGGCCGGGGCGACGTGGATTATTTTTCAGGTGTGCTATGAGCACGGCGGGATCAACTTGCATCCGTTCTTTATGACCCGTCAGGCCAATCGCACGTTTACCGACATGGCGCGGCCGATCGTCGATCCGCTGCCAGCCGATATGCGCGGTTGGTTGTTTACCGGCATCGCCGTGCTGTTGTGGGGTCATCACCGGTTTTACTGGTGGCCGTTGCACCCGCTGGGGTTTATCGTCAGCGTCGGCTGGCTGGCCAATCAGGTGTGGTTTTCGGTGTTTATTGCGTGGGCGCTCAAGCTGGGCATTGTCAAGTGGGGTGGGATGCCGCTTTACGAGCGGGCCAAGCCGTTTTTCCTAGGGCTGATCTTGGGCGAGGCGACCGCGGCCGGATTGTGGCTGTGTATTGACGGCGTATTGGGCGAGACTGGGCATTTTCTGTCGAATATGTGAGGCAAACCCCTCAACAGCGCACTACATCCTCGACGTCTTCGACAGGCAGGGTGTCTTCGTGCAGGGGCTGCACTGCCCGTCCCCACGCCGTCAGCACTTGCGTATCCCGCGTTAGTTCGGCGCTACGTTGAGCCACTTGTTCGGGGTCCCAATCCGCGTAGAGTTGATCGAGCAGATGTTGCCGTAGGTCAGCGTAGGCATCTGCGCGACCCAAGTCGTTCCATTCCCCTAAGTCGTCCGCCAGATTGAACAAAGCCGGTGGGGTGTCGTCGTGGTATTTGTAGAGCTTCCACGGTCCCTGCCGGATCATGCGCGAAGGAGGATCGCCGCGCGAGGGGCCTAGTTCGCTGAAGGTAGTATTGGGGCGGGTGTCATCTGCGTGGCCCTGTAGTTCGCGCCACAGAGAATGGCCGTCGGCTGCGGGCAGAGGCTCGCCGCCGGCCACTTCTACGGCGGTGGGTGCCCAATCGAGCAAATTGCACAGCACCGGGTTTTCCGCGCCCGCTGGTATCACTCCGGGCAAACGAGCGATGAGGGGGACGCCGACCGAGCCTTCGTAGTAGTTGCTCTTCCACCAGCAGCCGTGCTCGCCGGCCATCTCGCCGTGGTCGCTGGAGTAAATCACCAAGGTATTGTCGCGCAAGCCGGTCTCGTCGAGTTTGTCGAGGAGTTGGCCGACTTTGCGGTCGAAGTATTCGCACAGACCAAAATAGGCCGCCCGCGCCACGCGGATGCGCTCTTTGGGCAGGGGCTCGTCAATGAGGCGGTGCTTTTTGAAATTGGTCACTGCCGCTGGCTCTCCCGTCGGGTCGGGTTGCGGCACATCGACGCGGTCGTAGTAGTAATCGTAGAGATCCTTGGGGGCGAAGAAGGGGCAGTGCGGCAGCACAAAGCCGGCCACTGCGGCAAAGGGCCGGGCGGGCGCTTGCGCCTTTTCCGCCAAATAGGCGCAGGCCGCCTCGGCGACTTGGTCGTCAAAGGCTTGGTACGTGGTGCGGCCGTACCCGGCTATTTCGACGCATTCGCGGGTCTGGCCCGAGGTGCTGGCGGGAATGTCTTTGAACATGGGGCCGCCCTGTCGGGGCGCACCCGGATGCAAGGCGCTGTACTCGCCGATGGGCCGACGCTCAAAGCCGTGGCGCTGGTCGGGGCCGACAAAGTGCATGCGGCCAAGCAGTGCGGTCTCGTATCCGGCCGCACCCACGGCGTGGGCCCAAGTCGGCAGCGCCGAGTTGAGGATGTGGTCGTTGCCCCAGACTTGGTTGGCGCTGGGCCGCCGCCCGGTCATAAAGGCCATGCGCGCTGGCACGCATAAAGGCGAGGGGGTGTACGCGTTGGCAAAGCGCATGCCCTCGCTGGCTAGGCGGTCGAGGTGTGGGGTGCGCACCAGCGGGTCGCCGTAGCAGCCGAGGTGGAACTTGCTGTGCTGGTCGGAGAGGATGAAGAGGATGTTAGGTAGGTCCATAGGAGAGCTGCTCTCGGTGCCTACTGTCACTTTAGTTCGTTCATTTGAACAAGGGCGTGAAAGATAAAAAATGGAAGGAAATGCTCTTCTATGGTTCTTCGATGCGGAGCACTTGATCGGCGGCGACGTTTTCGAGGGTTTGCACTTGACCGGAAGGCCACGTGATTTCCACGCGGGCGTGGGTGGCCGTTCCTAGGCCGAAGTGCAGCCGTGGATCGTGGCTAGAAAGATAGCTGCTGCCCGATTGGCGCTCCTGCGTTTGCCGGACGCCGCCAGCGGTGACGACCACTCGGGCACCGAGGGCATCGGGATGGGTGCGACCAGTGAGGAAGATTTGCAGATAGTGGTGGCGGTTGCCGCCGTCGTTGCGCAACAGGCGCGGTGGAGCGGCTACAGTAGTGATCAGCAGGTCGAGATCGCCGTCGTCGTCGTAGTCGGCCACGGCCGTGCCGCGCCCGACATTGGCTTGGGCGAAAGCTGATCCCATACTGGCAGAGACGTCGGTGAAGCGTTGGCCGTCCTCGTTGCTAAATAGCTGGTTGGTTTGGCGGTAGGTCTGGGTCGAATCCCATTCGGCGACCACGTCCATGACGTGGCCATTGGCGACAAACAGGTCGAGATCGCGGTCGTTGTCGTAGTCGAGGAAGCGGGTGCCAAAGCCGAGGGGGCCGAGCGAGACCTCGCCTAGTCCAAGTCGCCCAGAGGCGATGGCGAACTGGCCTTGGCCGTCGTTTTGGTAGAGCGTGTTGGTTTCAAAGGCAAAATTAGTGACGAAAAGATCCATATCGCCGTCGCGGTCGTAGTCGCCAAAGTCGGTGCCCATGCCAGCCTCGGCATGGCCGTGCTCGTCGTAGCGCGTGCCGGCCGCCAGCCCGACCTCGGCAAAAGTGCCGCGTTGGTTCTCGTAGAGAAAATTCATCGTCCCGTCGTTGGCCACGTAGAGGTCGGTGTCGCCGTCCAAGTCGTAGTCGGCAAAGGCCACGCCGAGACCGCGGCCCTCTAAGGTGATGCCGGCTGGGTCGGTGACGTCGGTGAAGCGGTCGCCGTCGTTGCGGTAGAGGATGTCGCCGATTGGGGCATAGGCGGCTGGCTCGCAGTAGGAGCGGGTCTTGCCAACCTTGCAGACGATATTGGCGTCGAGGCTGAAGTGAACGTAGTTGGCGACGAAAAGGTCGAGGTCGCCGTCCAAGTCGTAGTCGAAGAAACCGGCGCTGGTGCCCCACCGTGGGTCCTCGACGCCGGCCTTATTGCGGGTAAAGGTGCCGCTGTCGTTGCGGTAGAGGGCATTGGGGCCGTAGTTGGCGACGAAGAGGTCCTGATCGCCGTCGGCGTCGTAGTCGGCGGCCGAGACCCCGAAGCCGTAGCCAGGGTCGGCAGCGGCGGTGGGACCGCTCGCGTTGTGGAAGGTTCCTTGCCCTTGATTTTGGTAGAGGTGATTGCGCGGTAGAGGGTCGGGGGGAAGCCCTTCTAAGTAAGTGCCGTTGACTAGATAGAGGTCGAGGTCCCAATCGCCGTCGTAGTCGAGGAAGGCGGCCCCAGCGCCGAATGTTTCGACGTAGTAGTACTCTCCGGAAAAGCCGTTGAAATGGGTAAAGTCCAAGCCGGCGTCCCGGCCGACATCGACAAAGTGGATTGAGGTGGTGGGTGTAGGAGGCTCAGCGGTGCAACCGCCCAACAGCGCGAGGGCGGCCAGCCACGGCCACGAAGTGCTCACAGCAGATGCGCCAGGATCACGGCGAGCAATAAGCCGATCGAGGCCCAGCCCAGCAGAGTTTGGAAGGTGGCGAGGAGTTTGAGCTTGCCGGTCGCGTACCAGGGATAGGGATCGGTTCGGGTAAAGGCGTGGATGCTGAAGCCGATGCAATCGGCGAAGGTGGGATGTTCGTCGCCGTTGGCGGACTGCAGACTAGGGACCAGCCGGTAGATCAGCGCCCAAAGGAGGATGCTGCCGAGGATGCAGAGGACTAGTTGTAGCGGGGAGGTGCCGTAGCGGGAACAGAGGTTCCACAACTCTAACGCCCAACGTTGGGGCGCGGCCCAGCTAAGGGCGCGGCGCTGACGGTCTAGGCGTTCGATCTCGCAGGCTACAGCGTCGTCTTTTAGTCCTTGGACGAGGAAATGGTGCCGCAGGCTGTTATAGGCAGGGGCGAGTGTGGCGAACGACACCGAGTCAGCAGTGGCTAGCCGGTGGCGCACGTGCGCCCAACGGACGCGCAGGCGATCGAAATAGGCTTGCTGCAAGTAGAGTTGGGCGCTTGCGGCAAAGGTCGAATCGGCTTGGGTACTTGGGTGCAGATCGAGGGTGCCGATAGCGGCGCGGCGCAAGTCGAGGGAGCGGTTGAAAAAGGCGTTGAAACGCAGGGTCTGTGCTTGGACACCGCTAAAGTCGGCTTCTTTGCGGAAGTAGCTGCCGCCAAAGTCCGCGCGGGCAAAGGTCGCATTGGCGAAGTGGGCGGCTTGGGCGAAGGTGAAGTCAGCGAAATGAGCTTGGCCGGCGAAAGTGGCTCGGTTGAAGGAAACCTCCCCGTCGGCGCGGGCCGCGGCAAAATCGACTGCGCCGAGGAATTGGGTCCGCCAGAAGAGGGCGCGTTCGGCAAAGCGGGCACCGGCAAAAGAAGCCGGGCCATTCCAACGGGCGTCCTTGAAGGAAGCGACGCCGGTGAAGCGGGCGTCGGTAAAGTCGGCCTGACCGGCAAAGTGGGTGCCTTCAAAGTAGGCAGCGGTCGCAAAATGGGTACGAGCGAAGCGGGCGGCACCGGCGAAGCGGGCGTTGATAAACGAATTGGGGCCAGCGAAATCGCCGTCGGCAAAGTCGGCGTCGGCACCAAAGACCGCCTGTTTGAAGTTGAGGTGCTTGTCGGACCGGCTTGCGCGCAGGCCGAATGCGCTGTGGAAATGGGCATTTATCAGTGAGAGACCACCGGCAAATGTAGCGCGCTCGCCCTGCACCGGAGCGAGAAAGACCACATTGTTGAGGGTGACCTCGTCGAAGAAGAAGACGTCGTCGAAATGAAAAGAGGCGCGCACGGTGTCGATACCGGCAGTTGGGGCGTAAAGAGGACCGACGACAGCGGTGGCGCGGAGGTGGATCGGCTCTTTGGCCCGTTGTAGGCGTGAGAGCAGGTCCGCTGCCGGAAGTAGGGCGTAGGTCTGGTCGGCGATAGTGGTGTCGGCGCGTTCGGCGCGTGCGCCGAATGGTATTAGAAGGAGGCAGCAAAGCGCCCACAGGGGGGAGACCATCAGCTTTGGGCGGCGGTGTACTGCTTCAAGTGGTCTTCGTGAATGGTTATCGGATAGACTTTGCGCAGACTGCGCACGTATTCGACGTAGCGGTTCTGAGCTTTGTCGATGAGTACGTAGGCTCGGGCGCGTCGTTCTGAGTCCTCAGTATAGGGGATGTGTTCGCGTTGGCGATCCAGAACTTTGAAAACCGAATAGCCTCGCTGGGTGCGAACTGGGCCGCCCACTTGACCGACCGCGAGGTCTTGGGCCAAGCCGGAGATGCTAGGGAAGAATTGCTCTGTATATACATTGAAATTGATGCGTCCGTTGTGGTGGAGGACTTCGGCGCGTTCGCTGTGACGCACGGCGAGGGTTTCGGCCTCGGCTTCGGTGGCTTGTGCCAGTTCAGTAAACAGATGCTGGGCTAGCGAGTCGCTGGAGACCAGAATTTCGATGGCGACGGTGGTTGTGGGTTTGGTGAATTTCTCCGGGTGCTCGTCGTAGAAGGTGCGCGCCTCTTCTGGGGTGACCGATAGCTGTTGGTCAACCATGAGCTTGCGCAGGCCGGTTACCATAAGCTCTTGACGCTTGGCGGCGATGCTGGCGCGGAACTCGGGGTCTTGATCTAGCCCGGCGTTGATGATTTCAGACATGAACAGGTGTTCGGGGACGACGCGGCGGTCGAGTAGTTCCGCGGCGCGCTCAGTGTCGATCAGCATTTGCGCGGCTATTTTCATCTGGCGGATGGTCTCGACGAATTTTCCTAGGCCGATGGGATCTCCTTTGTCAAAGGTGCAGACGGGCAAATCAGCGTCGGCTTCGGCGGGAGTGAACTCCTCACCGGTGAACTGGCTTATGCGCTCGGCCAATAGGGCGAGGTTCTGCGGTTGCGGTTGGGGATGGTAAACGCCTCGCAGCGAATCGAGCATGGTTTGCAGGCGCTGGTTGCGCTGGGCTATGAGCAATTCTTCGCGGATGCGAGCCTCGGAGGCTTCGAGCGGTGCTGGGATTTCGTCGAGTACGGTGAAGATGGCAAACTTTTGCTCGCGGGCTACAAACATCGACACCGGCGGAGCAATTTCACCAATTTCTAGGTCGGCTACTTCGGCCGCGACTTCGGGCATGAGTTGGTCGCGCAACTGGTATAGCCCGGTATCGCCGCCGCGCTCGGCGCTTTCGCGATGGACTGAGTGGGTGAGGGCTAGTTGGTGAAAATCGGCACCATCTTGAAGCTGCTGGTAGAGGGCGTTGGCTTCTTCTGCGGTATCGACCATGATGCCGCCGAGGCGAATTGAGCGGTCGCGGCGGGTTGCGCGGTAGTGGGCATCGACCATTTCCTCGGTGATGTTCAGCTTGCTGATGATTTCTCGTTGCTCGTAGAGACGCAAGATGCGCGAGCGTTCGTAGTTGGTCAGATCGTCGATAAACCAAGTCATATTTTCGATATTAGACGCCTGGGCTTCTTGTAGGAGTAACTCCTTGTCGATCAGGCTGTTGAGCAGATTGCGGGCGACGGCCAGCGGCGTGTCTCCTTCGTGCATACCTTCGGGAATCAGGGAAGAGAACTCGGCGAACTCAGCCGCGGTGATCGGCTTGTCGCCGACCTCGGCAACGACGAGTTCGCCCGGCGAGGCCGGCGGTTGCTGCTGACTTTCGCAGGCGGCCAAGAGCCAACTGAGTAAGAGCAAGGCGTTGAGATGCTTTATTTTCATGGTACTGGGATACTCCTAATTTGAGAAAAAGAAAAAGACGAATATAAAGAAAAAGGGGAGGAATGAAAGTAAAGCGCCAAGGCGATAGGATGAGGCAAGGTTTGAAAGATGCTTGCGGCGTTAAGGGCTATTGATTATAAATAATTGGCCAACTAGGAGATTGCGCAGTGATAGGCTGCGCATAATGTCTTTAATAATCAACAACTTATTGCATTTTCGGATCTGAATTCACTTATCGACGAACTCTTGCCTATGAAACGCGCCAGCGTATATGCTCTCTTATTGTGCCTACTCGGAGGCTGGTCGGCTGCCGCTGAAGTCGTGATCGTCGGTGGCGAAGGCGGTTTGGATTGGGCCAGTGGTGGTGGGGAGATTCAAGCTACGGTCATCCGCAGCGCGACTTCGGTGGAAAATACCAATGCGCCCGGCGGGGTCATCGATTTCAATGCCGAGGGGTTCAGAAACTGGATTTTTCCCCAGCGCGCTGATACTACGCTCAATATCGCCGTTGGCGCTAATTCCGAGGCCCGCGGCGGTTCGATTACTTCGCCCAATACCATCAACATCCGGCCGGAATTGCCCAGTATCATAGACAATGATGGCGAGACGGCGCTGGATTTGCGCGCCAGTGCTGGTGGCCAAAGCGCGCGCGTGTTGGGCATTATCATCGATTTGGACTTAGGGGCTCGCTTCGGGATCAATCGCTTCAAGTTTTTTCCCCGCAACGCCGACCCGGCGTTCCCCGCTCCGGCATTTCCATACCAGAACGATTTTATGCGCGCCTTCGAGATATTTATCAACGACGGTACATCCGAGACTCAGCGAGAGGGAGTGCCAATCCGCGAGACCGTGGTGCTGGTCAACCAAAACGAAGACCCGGTAGTTGACGTGCGGATCCCGCCCCAGTACGTGCGGTTTGTGCGGCTCAAGTCGTTGACGGCGACGGGCTTTGACTTGGCTGAGTTTCAAGTCTTTGGCACCGGCTTTGTGCCCGAGGCCACTTATATCTCCAATGTCTTTGACTTTGGCGACCTGTCGCTGTTTGGAACGCTGCGCTGGGTCGAGCAGAAGGCGGGCGACAGTGGGCTATCTCGGGTCTTGATCCGCACTCGCACTGGCAACGACCCGCAGCCGGTCGAATACAACAAAATTCGTCCGGGCGAGCAGATTTTCCGCTTGGGCGGTGGGTCCAGACAGACGGGGACCACGGCCCGTGGCGACGAAGTGCCGTGGAAATTCGCCGCTGACGTCGAGGATGCCGAGTTGAAAACCTTGGTTGAGACAGTGCTCGACAACGAGGATGTAGATTTGCGCGAGGCACTGCAGATATTCAAGGATCTGTCGCTAGAGCAGCAGGAACAGATCTCGCTGACGGCCAATGACTTTGGCCGGTTGCGCAATGAAGACAAGGGCAATATCCGCAACGACGTGACCAACTGGAGCGCGTGGTCGCCGCCCTATCCGGTTAGCGCGCTGGTTGAGTCGGACGCCGATTTGGCCGATGCATTGCAGGGAGTGCCGGTAGTCTCGCCGAGTCCGCGGCGCTATTTTCAGTTCGCAATTGAGTTCTCTAGCGACGAGTTCGAGTCAGCCACTGGCGTTGGGGGGATTTCCTTTGAGGTGCTGCCTTCGCCTTTTGCCGAGGAGTTGATCGCCGAGATCGTCCCGCGCCAAGCAGCGCTGGGCGAAAAAACGGACTTTACCCTCGCCGTGCTGAGCAAACTTCGCCCGGGACTCGACCGCGGCTTCAATCGGCTACAGATTGATACTCCGCTCAAGGTCGAAAACGTGGGGCTGATAGAGGTGCGGCGGTCGGACGGCACAACGACTGAGGTTGACTTCAGCGGTGCGGCACTTGACCAGTTGCCGTTCCAGCGCGGCGACTTTGCGGTGGTTGAGGCCACTGACAACAGCTTCATTTTTGAGTTCCCAATAGTCGCCGAGGATGGCACTGAGGTGCGGGTGACCTTCGACAACGCGGTGCTGCGCTTCGGCACGACCTTTACGACGCGGGCGTTCAATTCGGGCGAGGAAGTGCAGATTGCCCAAGATGTGGTATCGGGTAATGCCGCCGATCTGGGTGAGGCCGATCCGGACTTGCAGCCTTTGGGTACGCCTTTCAGCGGGAACCTTTCGGTGGCCGTGCCAATCGTCGGCGACTTATTGGTCAATGTAAGTGCGGCCCCCGGGGCCTTTAGCCCCAACGGGGACGGCATAAATGATCAAGCTGCGGTCCAGTACGACATCACTAATATCGCTCGACCGACCGATGTAGAAATCGTGGTGCGCGACTTAGCGGGTCGGCCGGTGCGGAATCTTTACCGCGGACTCGACAGTAGCGGGCGCCATGCTCGTCTTTGGGATGGCAAAAACGATGCTGGGGAGGCATTGCCCCCAGGCAACTATCTGTTCAGCGTGACGCTGGACGCTGGTACTGGCCAGGAGCGCGGCGTTGGCATGGTCAGCTTGGCTTATTGAGGTACTTTTATGGAACGAGGGAGAGCAGTGTTGAAAGCGATGCGAAGTCTTGCAGTGATCGGCGCTCTACTTGGTCTAACTTCGGCGCATGGGCAGGAGGACTACCAGGGTCGGTTAGGGGTACAGCGCGGCGGTGCGGTCAGTTTTGAGCCTAGCGGCCCAGGCGTGATATTTGGCGCACTCGATCCGACGGTCAAAAAGTGGTACGTGCCGCAGGAACTCTTCGTGGACTACGGCTGGCGTCAGTGGGAGTACTCCAATTACGCCCGCACTCCGTACGAGCGCTACGTCAACACCACCCGTGAGGGCGACTACTTCTACGATGTGTACGGCAATTTCACTACCCACGGTTGGCTGATCTACGACTGGCGTCAGGACCAACCATTGCCCTTGGGCAGCGGCATCTTCCAGGGTTCGCGTTTTAATACTTGGTTCAACGCAGTGACCATCAGCGGCGATTCGCAGGGGCAGTACAACTACGCTATCACGGTCGGCGACCGGATTCGCACGACTCTGACGCCGATGACGTTTTCCAAGCCGGACTTCAACGGGGTGCAGATCGACTTTGCCTCGGACAAGTACCAGGCGACGATTCTCGCCTCGCGCATCAGCGAGCCAATCCGCGGCTCCTCGCAGGGCCTCGGCGGCAGTACTGAGCCGGTTTCTCAGACTAATACGACCTCGATGTTTGGGGGGCGGGCGACGTTCCAGGTCGGCGACTTCATCACGCTGGGGGCCACACTAGTCGATGCCCGCAACGCCAATACTACTCTCGATCTCTTCGCTGGCGACTTGGTCGCCGGTAGCCTCACCGCTGGACAGAGCACGACACCGCTGACGGCGATTGCAGTGATTCTGAGCGACGATTCGCCGGAAGATGGCGAGGGGGGTGCGGCCCTGTTCAGCCACGAGGTGCGGATCACCAGCCGCGACTTTGACACCGGCAAGGAGACGGTTTCTACCTTGCAGGAGGTGGTCCGGCCCGGCTCGCAGTGGCCGGTCATCTTCGGCGGGTTTCGGCGGCCGGGCTTTCTGGCCGCGGACGGCCCGGAGCGGATCATCGTCAACTACGACTTCAACGATCCAGCCTATATTGGTCCAGACCCGACGACGATTGTCGGAGTGGATTTCAACTACGTGCTGGCCAATGACTTCAAAGTCGAATTGTGGTCCGACCGCCAGACGGGCCAGCGGGCAGTACCGGCGGCTCCGCTGACCAGCGAAGTAATCGACAACAGCCAGCCAGCCTTCGTGGTGCTGCGGCGCGCCGAGGGCAACGTGAAGGACATCTCCAATTTGCAGCGGATCAAGTTCGATTATGGCTTGCCGACTGCCAACCTAATCGGCGGCTTTACTATTGAAGGAGCCGACGCCTTCGGCTTCGACTTCTACGGCGAGTGGGACCGCAACAAGCGTTATGCTCAGTACCCCAACGCCGCGCTGTTCAACGAGGGAAAGAAACACGCGATCTCTTCAGAGTCATCCGACGCCTGGTACTTCAGTGCCTCGCGCGATGACTTTCCCTACTTCCTCTATGGCGAGGCCTACGCCATTGATGAAGCTTATTCGACCACAACCTTTTTGGTCAACGCCAACGGCGACGTGCAATACGACAATAGCCAGCGACATTTCTACGAGTTTGTCGATGACAACGACGATCAAGATCGCTACCCCGACTGGGTTCGCTTCGGCACGATCAACGACCGGGCAATCTACCCAGGTTGGGACCAGAACAACGACTTCATCTCCGACTTCAACCAGAACGACAACGCCACCGTAGGCAACATCACCCCCGACTACGAAGAGCCGTTCCTGCGCTACAGCGTCGATCGGCCGGAATTTCTCTTTGGCATTGACCTCAACAACAACAATTGGATCGATCGCTTTGAGGACGATGACTTACCCGACTTTCCCTATAAACCTGATCGTCGGGGATTCAATGTCTTTGGTGGGGTGCACCTGCTGCCGGAGGCTCGGCTTATCGTCGGCCGCACCGACGAAGAGTCGCAGACAACCGACGCGACCAATGCGACCAGCTACGCGATGTTCACCTTTGACAAGAACTACGCGGGCTTGGGACGCCTGCGGGTCTTCGATATGATCAAACAGGCCAAGGATACGATCCCCGATGCCCGCCGCGAGCCTACGCCCTTTGAGGGTGCCCCGATCCAGCCCGTAGTCCGAGATATCCTCCCGGCGCAGGATACTTGGATCAACACCGCCTTTGTGCAGTTCGACTACAAGGGCATTGAGGGCTTGAACTTGGTCAATAAGCTCAAGTGGGAGACCTTCCGCCAGAACCAAGCCGAGACCCGCGACGCCAACGGTCGCCTGATGGAGGACAACTCCAGCTTTTTTGGCTTGATCAACAAGGTTGACTACACCTACGGCTTGGGGCGTTTGGACTTGCAGCCGAGGTTTAAAAGTGAGCTTCTGCGCCAGACAGCCTTTCTCGTTGCAGAAGACGACCGCGAGGAATGGACGGCGACAGCGCAGTTAATAGTGGCCTTGCCGGTACTGCGCCACACGGTTATTCAGGCCGGGCTAGAGCAGTTGTGGTTCAGCGACCAGAGCACGGACGAGAACGCGCTCATTGCCGCCGGTCGCCAGCAGGAGACGGGCGACCTGAGTTCGACCAATGTCGCCGTGCAGCTCTCTACTACTTCGGATTATTTGGGCTACCGGCTGACAACCCAGATCGGTCTGCGCTACGGCCGGATTCTTACCGAACAGGTGATTGAAGATAGCGACCGACCGGGGACCTTCGTGATTAGCGACGAGAGCAGCAACGAGACGACCAGTTTTATTACGGTCTTCGCCGGGCTGGAGTAATATGAGACGGGAGCTAATGATGTCGAGGCGCACGGCGATTTTCGTCGTCGTCCTAGTCTTGGCGCTAGGTAAAGCGGAAGCCCAAGACATGGATTACGGCAATCGCTTGGGCTACCGCGTGGGCGAGCAGGTGCGCTACTCTTCGGTCGGAGCAGCGGTCGATATGGACGTGTTAGACCCAACGGTCATGCGCTGGTACATGCCGCAGGAGCTTTTCAGCGAGCACGGGCGTCGCCAATGGAGTTACACCAATTACGCCAGAGAACCCTACCGCCGCTATCTAGACCGCAATCTCGATGGCAACTACTTCTACGACGCCTACGGGGATTTTATCACCCGCGGCTATCTTGTTTACGACTGGCGGCAGACCCAGCCGCGTGCTTTCGAAAGCAGTTCGATCACCAAGACGGGCCGCTACGCGGGCTGGTTTGACCGCTTGATTATCACCTCAGACCAAACCAGTACTTATAGCTATTCGATTATCGTCGGCGACGAGATCCGCACCACGTTGACGCCGATGACCTTCAACAAGGTCGGCTTCAACGGCGTGGTGACCAGCTTCGCAACGGGGCGAACTCGGGCTACGGGTCTGTTTTCGCGGGTGACCCTGCCCATCGTCGATATTGACGCGGATGTCCCGACGGCCTCGTTGGAGAACTTTTCCAACTTGGCGGCTGGCCGTTTTGAACTCGACGTGGCCGACCAGGCGACCTTGGGGCTAACGTTGGTCAATGTCCACAACGGCAATGGTGCGCGCGAAAGTTTTCAGGGCAATCCACTCAAAGGCCAGTTGACTTCGGGCCAACTCGATCGCCAATTGAACCTGCTGGTAGTAAGGCTGGCGGATGATTCGCCCGAGGATGGCGAAGGAGGGGCGGTGCTCTTCAGCGACGACGTGGAAATCACTACTACCCTGCTTCGCGAGGTCTCAGTCGGCGATAGCGTACAGCTAGTAGCGCGCGACACCACCATCATTGGCAGCGGCATAGGTTTTCGCCCGGTGCGCGATGGCGGTGAGCTACGCGACGGATTTTTGCGCGCCGATGGCGGTGAGAGCATCGTGCTCAAGTACGTGCTCGCACCCGAAGATGATGCCTCTGAGGAAGGCTCCCTACGCTTGCTTTTGCAGCAGCATTTAGGGCTGACTTTGGCCGAAGCCGCCGACGCGATTACCGCCATCAAGAACGTGAGATTCCGCTTAGTGCTGGCCAACGATTACCGGGTGGAGGTGTCGTCTGATCGCCAGACCAACCGCTCGGGCCAGCCCCAGTTCATCGTCATGGAGCGGGCACCGGGCAATATCAAGAACGAACTCAATCAGCGCGAGGTCGTCATCGACTACGGCCTGCCGACAGCCAGCCAGATCTTCGGGGCCAGCGCCGAACTGCGCGACTTTTTTGGCTTCGACTTCTACGGCGAGTTCAACGTCAGCAGCCAATACCGTCAATACCCTGCGATCAACCGCAAAAAGCACGAGAGCTTCTCGGGCATCGTCGATGACGAGACCGCACTCGGCTGGATGTTCAACTTGGCGCGAAAGTCCGGTCCGTGGCTGCTCTTTTTAGAGGGCTTCGGCATGGATGAGACGTACTCTACCAGTGTGCTGCCGGTCGATGGCCGCGGCGTGGCCGACTACTCGCCCGAGGCTACCAACCTGCTCTACGACTTCGTTGACGACAATGACGACCACGACCGGCACCCGGACCAATTGCGAATTTTCCAGGGAAGTTTGATTCCGCCGCAAACGACTTCGATCAGCAACTTCACAGTGACTTCTGAGGGGGTGGCTGATCCAGCGGTTTTCCCTGGCTACGACGAAAACGGCGATTTCATCTCGGATTTCAACCAGAACAGCAACGGCGACCGGGAGAATCTTTTCCCCGACTACGAGGAGCCTTTCCTGCGCTATCACTCGGACCGGCCGGAGTTTCTGTTTGGCATTGACTTAAACAACAACGGCTGGGCCGAGCGCTTTGAGAACGACAACTTGCCCGATTACCCCTACAAAAAGGACCACTGGGGCTACAATACCTACGCCCGAGTTCAAGTCAATCCAGAGATGCGCTTGATGGGTGGTTTCCTCTATCAGGACCAGCGCGAAACCAATCGCCGCAATGAGACGGCCTATGGAATTTTGACCTATCAGCGGGCTGGGCCTACTTGGGGTAGCTTGCGGGTCTATGACATGCTCAAAAGGGCTGAGGACACCATCCCCGACCGACTCTCACAGTGGATTATACCCGAACTGGAGTTGGGTAGCGTCGTCGAAGAGGTCAGTGGGCGCAACGTTCCCGTACCCGACCTTTTGGCTGCCGAGGATACTTGGATCAATACGTTCTATGCCGACTGGGAATACAAGAGTCCGCGACGCTGGGCTACGCGGCACCGCTTTAAGTGGGATTGGTGGCGTCAGCGCGATGCGGACGCAGTCTTTGCTCTCAATGAAGCCGGGGAAAGGATGCTCGATGCGGAGGGGGATCCGGTGGTACTTTTCGACCCGCTCGGTCCGGAGGGGCGCAATGGCCGCAAGACTTCGGGCTTCATTGGGCTAATAGACAAAATCGACTATGCCTTTAACTGGAGACAGTTGTGGCTTTCGCCTAGGTTCAAAAGCGAATTTCTACGCCAGGTACCATTTAACCGCGACTTGGCTGAACGGCGCTCTTGGGACGCTTTGTGGTCGTTTTTGGTGCGTTTCCCACTCTTAGTGAGCTCTAGTGTTGACCTCGGCATTGAACAGCGCCAGTTCTACAACCTCATAGATGACGAGGATAAACTGGGGGCGGGAGAGCGAACCGGAGATTTCAGAGGCACAGTCTTGGCCGTGCAGTTGACCAACAGCAGAGATTACTTGGGCTACGAACTCACCGCTCAGCTCGGCATACGCTACGACCGACGTGCGATCGAAGTTGTCGATGGCGACGCCGAGACGCGCACGGCAGGGTTGGCCTTTCTCTCGGTGTTCGCCAGTCTAAGGTAGATAAATCCACGACATGAGTGGTGTCTCTACTGTGCAGGGTTGGATCATCAATCGCGGCTGCGATGCGATCTTTTTTATCGGCACGCCCCTTTTGTCGCTGGTCGCGTTACTTATTGCTTCACAATACTTCAGTTCGGCCGACATTGCTTGGTTCGTGTTGGCGTTCTTTGCGGTGGGCCATCACTTACCCGGCTTCATGCGCGCCTACGGCGAAAGAGAGCTTTTTGACCGCCACAAGGCGACCTTCCTCGTCTCGCCGCTGGTGGTAACCGCCTTTGTGGCTTGGAGTGTATTCAACGGCCATCTGGGCTTCTTCATCTTCTTGGCCTTATGGGACCTGTGGCATTTCTTCATGCAGCACTACGGTTTCATGAGGATCTACGATGTCAAACGCCGCAAGCCCTCACTCCTCAGTTCGCGGCTGGACTGGTGGCTGACGGCCGTTTGGTTCGGCTACATCATCATCGATAGTCCCCATTACCTGATCAATTTTCTCGAGCGCTGCCACCGCTATGGCTTCGGTCTCTACACCTGGATCACACCGGAGTTCCTCTTAGAATTTAGAGAGTGGGTTTTCTATCTGGCTGTTGGGATAGCTGTGCTCTATGTGGCAAACATGGTCTTTGAGCGGGCGCGGGGCATACCAGTAGTTTGGCCGAAGCTGGCAATTTCGCTGACGACCTTCGCCACTGTTTATTACGCCTATATCGTCTTAGAAGACATCATCCTCGGCTATGCGATTACGGCCTTGGCTCACGATATTCAGTACTTTGCCATAGTCTGGATTTACAACCACGGGGTGCTCAAGCGCTCGCGGGAGTTGGGCGCATCCTTCTTCCGCTTCCTGTTCTCCGACGGCCGCTTTCGCATCGTGTTGTTCTACGTGATTTTGATCTTGGCCTATGGCGGAATCGAGGCCTTGGCCCGAGCGACGGAGAACTACCTGATGTACGATGTGGCCAAGGTCGTCATCGCCGCTTCGGCTTTTCTGCACTATTACTACGATGGTTTTATGTGGAAGGTGCGGAGAAAAGAGATCCGCCAGAACTTGGTCGCCGGAGACGAAGGCGAAGCGGTCGCGGTCGGGCGCAAGGGGCTGCGCGAAAGGCTACAGGAAAGCGTCGGGCGCTGGGTGGGGTTGCGCTATGCATTTGAGACCGGGCGACAAGTGCTCTACTTTGGCGTACCCATTCTATTTTTGGCTTGGAGTGATGCCACCTATTCGGTATCGGATCTGGAAATAGGAGAATACATGGCGCGGGTGACGCCGAATGTGGGCAAAATCCACGACGACTTGGGCCGGGCCTATGTGAAGCAAGGTCAGTACGCGCGCGCGATAGAAGAGCACCAAAAAGCGGTGGACTTGGATCCTGAATTTGCACCGGCCTACACTCACCTTGGCATCGCCTATTCGCTATCTGGCGACTCGAATCGAGCCATAGACCTCCACCGCAAGGCCATTGACTTGGATCCAGAAATGGCCCAAGCCCATTACAATATAGGTGTGGATTATTGGAAAATGGGCAAGCTAGTCGAGGCAGAGCGGGCGTTCAAACGGTCTATTGAGAAGGATAGCCAGTATATTCGCGCATATCAGGCTCTATCTCAAGTGTATAAAAAACAGGGGAATAGAGCAGAGTATGTCAGAATTTCTGCTCTAGTCCAAGACATAGAAAAGGCCGCCCAACGCAGGGAATTGGGCCGCAGCGCGATGCCGTGGGCTACGGGTACAGCACTGGCCGAGAACGCTCGCTAAGAAAAATCATTGACAAATTATCCAATCCTTTTTTTGTTAGGTGGCAGTTTATGCAGTTTATAATGTTCGGAGTAAATGCTCTGCAGGTGAAGCCCGTCGCCAACGGTGGCAGGTATGAGCCTACTTTTTTCACCTTACATAGGAGGTCTCAACAATGAGAAAATTGTTAGCTTTCGCCGCTACGGCGTTGATGCTGACTAGCACGGCTAGCCTAGCCCACTTCCCAGAAGGCCAGATCTTCGGGGCGTGGCAGTGGCCGTCGACTCACCTTCCCAACTTAGATGGCGACATCTCCGAGTGGAATGTGCTGCCGGCGGAGTTGTGGATCGACATCTTCCAGACGGAAGTCGCCGAGGGCGATATCGGTCGCGAGATCGACACCGCCAATCTCAACTTCCGCGTTGCCATTGGTTGGAACGACGAGCTGGATCGCATCTATTACGTCTATGATCGCTTCGATGACCTTTGGGATCGCGATGCTGGCGGCTTTGGCTGCTGCGGTCAGGACGACAGCATTGAAATTTTTCTCGACGCTGACCACAGCGCCGACCGCTTCGCCTTCTGGACGGGTGACTACGAAGACGCGGAGGAACGGGCCCGCAACAACGGCCGCACCAATCAGACGGGTCACTACCGCTGGCCGGCTCTAGAGCCTTTTGGCTTCTACTGGTTCTGGCTGAGCAGCTCGACGTGGCACGACAAAGAGCCCTATTCGTGCTGCCCCGACTCCTTCAACCTCGATGGTGCCCACGGCACCGAGGCCAATTTCCAGGCCGAGTGGTACACGGTTGGTTGGGATGATTTCGATCACAACAGCCCCGAAAACAGCATCCTGCACGACTTTGTCGAGGGCGAAATCTTCGGCGTTGGTATCCAAGTCGTCGATAACGACCTCGGCCCGAATGCGGATGATCCTCGCACCGCCAAGTGGGCTTTGGGCGGCCAGCCCTGCATCAACGGCGACGGTGCCTGCGGCAGTGACTACATTCTGCTGCCGGTCCAAACCGAGCTGCTGCCGGAGCAGACGACTTCTGTCGAGGGCAATAGCTGGGGCCACATCAAGGCTTCGTTCGGCCAATAGGCACGAACAACTAGCGGTTTTAAGCACCAAATAAGGAGGGGGGGTAGAGTTGCTCTACTCCCCCTCTTTGTATTATGATTTGTGCATTCTGTAAACCTCGGGGATTGCGAGTATGAAGAGAGGCTTATGGCTTTTGGCGCT
This sequence comes from Candidatus Latescibacterota bacterium, assembly GCA_021295675.1. Next base: position 29,683 of record JAGWBY010000009.1, read on the forward strand.
TTTGGCGGTAATAGGATGGAATAGTCGCAGCGATGCGCTGACCATTTACCGCATCGGCGCAGCGGATTTGCCTGCTCCCGAGTTGGATGTGCCCTATCAATTTGTTCAGCTTGAGTGGGAGGCCATAAGTTCCAAAGCGCACGGTAGTGCGGTACAAATGGTACTCGCCTCTGATGGGATTATGCCGCAGCAGCTAGACCCGACGGTCAACCTGACGCCCCTTTTGGACGAGCGCGGCGGCCGAATTGAGACTTTGCAGACGATCGTCGGTTTTGCTGACTTTCCGGCCCGCGATGCACCGATGTTCGACGGCGACCCAACGACGCACTTTCTCGGCGATGGCGATTGGGGCGGAGACTACGGCCGGGTCAAAAACAAGCTCCTGATCTTCGACTTGGGCGGCAATTTTATCGTCGATCGCATCAGGTTTTATCCCCGCGAACGCTTTCTCGACACCCGCTTCATCGAGCGCTTCGTCATTGGCACCAGCGATGGCGATCCACTCAAGAAGAATACGCGCGAATACGTCGTCGGCGGCGAGGGTGGCCAGTTTCGCGATTACGATTTGGTGTACAACATCACCGAAAACACGCAGTCGGTAATCGAGTTGAGCATCCCGGATTCGCCTATCCGCCAACTCATGTTTGAAGCACCGCCCAACACCCGCGGCGTTTGGGAAATCGCCGAGTTTGAACTCTACGGTATCGGCTTCGCGCCCAAGAGCCAATACACGACCAACGTCATCGACTTAGGCGGCATGGCGAGTTTGGGCGATCTAATGTGGTTGGGGGAGGCCGCGGGAGGAGCAGAGGTGGCGTTGTCGATGCGCAGCGGTGATGACGACGATCCCAATTCTTATTGGCGCCTGACTTTTCGCGGCGACGAGCGCAGTCGTTTCGGCACCAATGGTACCGCCCTGACGCTCAGCACGTACAACCGATTGGAAAAGGGCGAAAAGGCCGGGATCACACCTGATACTGAAAACTGGTCCGACTGGAGCCCGCCATATAACTTCGCCGCTGGTGGAGACGTGCTGCTAGCCGATAGACCTCGTCGTTACGTGCAGCTCAGGGCTGATTTCACTTCCCAGAAGGAAGCTGGCGGACGCTTGGACTTTTTGCAGTTCAGCGTTTCAAATCCGCCGGTGGCAACTCAAGCCTTGGCCGAGCTCGCGCCGGCGAGCGCTCGCGCTGGCGAGGTGACGTCTTTTACTTATGCGATTCTGCCCCAATTGCGCGACGAGGATTTGGGGTTTGATACCATTGAAATTGAGACCCCGGTCGAGGTCTCAAGCATCGACGCGTTGCGGATCGATGGTCAAGAGGTCGGCTTTGACATTATGCACTCAGACGCACGGGGATTCGCGTTGCGGATCCCGCGCATGGACCCGCAACAGACGGGCGAACTAATTGAGATTGACTTTGCGGTGGAAGTATTCAAGTTCGGGACGGTGTTCACCGGGAAGATCTCCGACAGCGAGAAGCCCTTTGAGGTGCGGCAGGCGCTGACCGCTGGCAACGCTGATCCACTGGTGGATAGCAATACGCTAAGCGTCGGGCTGGTCAATGTGGAGGAGAAGGCGGTCAATGCGCTCAAGTTGTCCTCACCAGTGTTTACGCCCAACGGCGACGGAATCAACGATGCTCTCGAGATTGAGTACGAGTTGTTGAACCTCTTCGGCGCAGTGCCGGTTGCACTGGAGCTATACGATCTATCGGGACGGCGGATAGGGGTGGTGCATCGGGGGACGGCGGCGAGCGGCCGATTCGCGCTGGAGTGGGATGGGGTGCTGGCGGATGGGGCCGTGACCGCGCCGGGGCTGTATCTACTGCGATTAGAAGTTGACAGCGACCAAGGCAAGGAAGCGCTTCAGCGCGTCATTGCCCTAGCCTATTGAGAATGGGGATGAGCCAGATGAGACACCTAATCGCATGGTGGACGGTGGGGTCGCTGGTGGCAGGGGCAGGCGACCTTGGTGCTCTAACGATCTATCGGATCGGGGGGACTGACCAACCTGCGCCGGAGCTGGCATCGGTTGAAGGGGTGGAATTCGTTCAGATTGATTGGGCCGATATCGACGAGGATTTGCACGGTAGTATCAACTTGCTAGAGGTGACCAGCAGTCACATCGCGCCGCGGCAACTCGACCCCACGGTCAATCTGACACCACTTTTGCCGCAGGCCGATTTTCTCGGTGATATCCTCTACCTGACTTGGATCGGTTGGGGAGGGTTCGACGACGACGATGAGCTTATTTGGGACGAGGATCCCAATACGGCCTATCTGGGAGACGGTCATTTTGCCTCGCATGGGCCGAATACCAAAAACCTGATCTTCGACTTTGGCGGGCTGTTCTTCATCGATCGGGTCAAGTTCTACCCGCGGCCCAGCCACCTGACCGACCGTTTTGTCGAACGCTTCATTATCGGCACCAGCGACGGCGATCCGCTCAAAGATCCCAATCGAGACCTGCAGGCCGGGTCGCGGGGCGATTATGTGGCCTTCGATGTGATTTACAATATCCGCGACAATACGCAGCCGGTCATTGACTTGAAGATGCCCGACGAGCCGATCCGCAAGTTGCTTTTCCGCGCACCGGAGAATACGCGGGGGATTTGGGAATTGGCCGAGTTGGAACTCTACGGTTCGGGTTTTGCGCCCTTCTCCAATTATACCAGCAGCATTATCGATTTGGGCAAGCCGGTGGCCTTGGGCGATTTGAGCTGGTCAGGCGAAGTCGACACCAGTGCCCATATCGACTTAGTGATGCGCAGTGGCGATGTGCCAGACCCGAGCATCTATTGGCGCTTCACCTTCCGCGGCGACGAGCAGAGCCGCTTTGATGTCAAGGGCCAGCCGCTTACGGCTCGAGCCTACGATAGGCTCAACAAAGGCGAGAAGGCCGGGATTACGCCCGATACCCAGAACTGGGAGCCGTGGAGTCAGGCCTATGACTTTGTGGCCGGTTCGGGTCCGATGCAAGCTGATAAACCGCGTCGCTACGTACAGCTCAAAGCCGATTTTACCGCCGAGAAGAACGCTGGCGGGCGGCTAGACTTTTTACAGTTCAGCATCTCGGATCCGCCAGTGGCGACGCAAGTATTGGCCGAAATTTCGCCGCCGAGTGCCCCAGCCGGGGACGTCACTCAGTTTACCTATAGCATTCTGCCGCAATTCGAGCGCGAAGATTTGGGATTTGATACCATCGAGATTGCGACGCCGGTCGAAGTGGCCAGCATCAACGGCGTGCGAATCGCCGGCCAGGAAGTCGGCTTTGAGGTCGTGCGCTCGGATGCCGTCGGCTTTGTTCTAAAAATCCCACGGATGGACGTGCAGCAAACCAGCGAACGGATCGAGGTGGATTTCGCCGTGGAGGTGTTCAAGTTTGGAACGGTGTTCGCCGGTCGGGTCTCCGATAGCGAAAAGCCCTTTGAGGTGCGGCAAGCATTAACTCCAGGCGATGCCAATCCGCTGATCGATAGCAACACCCTGAGTGTAGAGTTAGCCGAAGTAGGGGAGACAGCAGTCAATGCGCTCAAGCTGTCCGCGCCAGTGTTTACGCCCAACGGCGATGGAATCAATGACGCCCTCGAGATCGAATACGAATTGTTGAACCTTTTTGGTGCAGTACCAGTGCTACTGGATTTGTACGACTTAGCGGGGCGGTGGATCGGGGCGGTGGATCGGGGCACAGCGGCGAGCGGTCGAGTCGCGTTGCGCTGGGACGGGAGGTTAGCGGATGGGTCGGTGGCTGCGCCGGGATTGTACTTGCTGCGGCTGGAAGTGGAAAGTGATCGAGGTAAGGAAGCACGCCAGCGCGTTGTCGTTTTAGCCTACTGAAAGATGGGTATGCAGCTATGCAGCGTATCAGCATCTTATTAATGCTTGGTTGGGCAGTGGGCGTCTCGGCCCAAGCCGGGCATCGGGTGACGGCGAGTCAAGTAATAGTCAACAGCCGCGCCCACTGGCAGAACTGGAGTTTTCCGCTGGGGGTGCTGGAACTAGGAGCCGACGGTTCGATACGGCCCCAGAAACTCCGCCGAGACATCAATGCAGTACAGGACATTGTCGATCACTTGCGCTTGCGCCCTCCGGAAAGAATTAAAAAAGACCCCGAAGACATCGTTCCACTCGACGCGGTACAGGGCGGTGCCACGGCGAATATCGCCGCGGTGCCCAATATTTTCGATGGCGATTTGACAACCTATTGGGAACCAGTCGCGGCGAGCGAGGAGTCCGATCTCGCTTCGCAGTGGTGGTTCGTCGTTGACTTGGGCCGATTGGTGATCGCCAAGAAAATTGTACTCAGATTCGTCAGCGAGGATTTGGGAGACCCATTTTTGCAGTTCGATGTGCTGGCCTCACAGGGCAACAAGCCCAAGGGCAACCAGCGCTCGCCGCTGCCAGAGTTCAGCCCGCTGTTGCGCACCTTGCGGCCCAACAAGGAGCAGCGCCTCTTCGAGATCGACATGGATCAGTTGGGAGATGATTTCGCCGGCACTGGTCTCCGCTTCGTGCAGATCGTGGTGACCGGCAGTGATTTCGACCGCGGTCGAGAGCTAAGCCAAGCCGAGTACGAGGCTCTGCCGGCAGGAGAGCAGGGGGCGATTGATTACTTCAAAAAACTCGCTGGGGGCCGCGAGACCTTAGTGGAGCAGAAGGTTTTTGAGCGTCTCGACGCCGACCGCCGAGGTGCGATTCGCTACTATCGCAAGGAGCGTCCGCGGCTGGCGGAGTTGGAGGTTCTGGCCGAGGGCGACGAGATTCTTTCTGGGATGCTGGAGCGCGGTGGTTCCGGCACGGCGACGCAGACGGCCTCAATCAGCAACATGATCGACGGCGAGATCGAAAGTAGGGTCCAATTTATCACCCGCTTCGGCCGGGGGTCGCTGAACTCGCCAGAGGGAGGGGTCTGGTTCGACTTAGGGGCCTTTTACTGGATCGACGCTTTCCGCATCGCCTACGCCGGCGGGGTCTTTCAAGCCTATCACCTAGACTTTTCCGATGGCAGCCTTGAAGCCGACGGCAGCCTCAAGTGGTCGGTCGCGGTCAATCGCACGGAAAACAGCGACTATGGCAGCAGTCAGGGATTGGGTTTCGGCCTCTACGAAGGCAACGACTTCGAGCGGATTAAGGCGCGCTTCTTTCACCTCGTCTGGAAGCAGTATGAGGCGGGTGGTGGCTTTGGTGGTGGTTGGGGCCAGCCAGCCGAGATTCAGCTCTACGGGCGGGGATATCAGCCAGAAGTGACCCTGACGTCCGATTTGGTGCGCTTGGGCGGCAGCCGCAATTTGTCCTCCATTGAGTGGGATGCCGATACGCCGCCGGGTACCAGCGTCGTGTTGCAGACTCGCACTGGCAACGAACTCGACGAGGTGCTGCGCTACTTCAAAAAAGACGGTACTGAAGTCACCGAGGCCGAATACAACAAGCTGCTGTCGATTTTTCGCGGCGACACCATTGGCGAGGAGGTGGCTGGCGCAGATTGGAGCGACTGGAGTGCGCCATACGAAGACGCTAGCGGCAGTCCGATTATCTCACCTAGCCCGCGCGAATTTCTCGAGATCCGCGCGGTTCTGCTATCGGACGATCCAGAGGTCAGTGCAACGCTGCGTTCGATCCGGCTCAACTTTACCAACCCGGTCGCGCAAGAGCTCGTCGGCGAAGTTGTTCCTTTCGAGGTCGAGAACCTCGGCGAGGAGCAGCGTTTTTCCTTTTACGTGCGCCCGGACTTCGCCCGCAGCGACCCCGGCTTCGACCAGTTGCGTTTGATCGCTCCTACTGACATGAACCTGCGCTTCGAGGGACTTTATGGTGGTACAGCGGCCGAACTAGCGGCTGGGGAGACGGTCGGGACGGCTCTCGCTGCTGAGGTCTTACCTACTTCGGGCGACAGCTTGCAGGTATCGTTTGCGCCCCTAGGACCTGATTCGGGGGTTGAGGTGGTGCGGTTGGATTTTTCGACCGCGCTGTTTTCGACTGGAGCAGTGATGCAGGCGTCGTTACAGCACAGTGTTGAGGGCGAAGGAGGCTGGCAGCGGGTGGATCCGGGTGAGGCCGTCGCAGAAGTGGTTAGCAATACGA
>JAGWBY010000103.1 GCA_021295675.1 Candidatus Latescibacterota bacterium
CGCGTCGTCGAGATAGACGGTGGCGTAGGAGCCCAGCGCGCCGTGGTGGACGACATAGGGGTCGGTGATGGGCAGGATAACCCTAGCTTCGGCGATGCCAGCGGCGACGAGTTGGGTCTCGATAAATTGCACCTTGGGGGCACCGTCGGCGTTGGTTTTGGCGTTCATGCCGTGGTCGGCGGTAATGCCCAAGATAATGTCTTGGGCGTCGAGCGCGCCGATAAAGCGGTCGAGGCGGGCGTAGAAGGCGTTGGCTTCCGGCTCGCCGGGTGCCCACTTGTGCTGGACGAAATCGGTGGTCGAAAGGTAGAGCAGGTCGAGATCGTAGCATTCGAGGAGACGCGCGCCAGCCTCGATGCAGTACACGCTGGCTTCGGGATCGTAGATGCCGGGGTTTTTTCGGCCGACTAGGTCGAGGACGTCGGCGATGCCGTGGGAGGGCAGCGCGGCTTCGTGCGCTTTTTCGACGGAAAAATTGATGCCTTGCCAGCCGTGGGCCAACAGCAGGCGCAACTTGTCTTTGGTGGTAATGGCAGCAACTTGTTGGCCGGCTTGATGGAAGGCGGCGAGGATCGTCGGGGCGCGGAGGAAGCGGGGGTCGTTCATCATCACTTCCGCCTCAGCGTCTAGGTCGTAGTAGAAATTGCCGGGAATGCCATTTACGGCCGGCGGCACACCCGTGATGATGGCAACGTTGTTGGGATTGGTGAAAGAGGGAATCGCGGTGTTTACTTGGCCGTGGACGCCGCGCTTGATGATCGCACGGAGATTGGGCATCTGGGCGGCAGCTTCGTCGAGATAGGCTTGGGCGCAGCCGTCGAGGCAGATGCCGACGATGGCTTTTTCGCGCGGGCGATAGCTGCGGTCATTGACTTGAATCATGCGTTGGGGGCAACGGCGACGCGGATGTGCTGGTGGGTTTCGGCCAAGGCGATGGCTTGCTCTAGCTCGGCGAGGGCAAAGGGGTCGCTGACCAGCGACGAGTACGGATAGCGGTCGGCGGTGCGGGCGAGAAAGGCGAGCGCTTCGTCGAGATGGTGCGGGCTGTAGTTGTGGACGCCGCGGATCGTCAGACACTTGCGGATGACCTGCTCGCCGGTCAGCTCTAGCCGGGTGTTGGGGTGGACCATGCCGACGAAGACATAGCTGCCGCCCGGGCGCAGGGCCGCGACTCCCGAGGGAATCAAGTCCGCGTTGCCGGCGACTTCAAAGACGGCGTCTAGTCCTTTCGGTGGCGGCTCGGCCAAGGGTATTGCGCCGAATTTGCTGGATAGCGCTAGGCGGTCGGCGTCGATGTCGGTACAGTAGATTTGCTCGATGCCGCGCTCGGCGAGCAGGGCGCAGGTATAGAGGCCGAGCAGACCGGCTCCTTGGACCAGAACCCGGTGGCAGGGAGTGGGCAGCACTGCGATGGCGTTGACGGCAGTGGCCAAGGCGCAGTTGGCCGGGGCGACCGCGGAGTCGGGCAAGCAGTCTGCTACTTTGGCGATGTGGGTGCCGGGTCTAATGAGCAGATGCGTGGCGTAACAGCCGTTGAGGCCGCTGCCGTTGGCGAGCGTGGCGTGACCGTACTTAAAGAGCGCGGCGCATTTTTCTGGCAGGCGATGTTCGGTGCAGGCCAGACAGGTGCCGCAACTGTCGGCGATGGTCCAGCTTACGCGATCGCCTAGTGCCGAGGTAGGACGCTGCGAGGCGACGACGCGGCCGACGGCCTCGTGGCCGAGGATCAGGGGCACAGGCTCCGTGCGCAGGCCGGACAGCGTGTGGAGGTCGGAGCCGCAGATCGTGGCTAGGCCGACCTCGACGAGCACTTCACCCGGCGCGAGTGAGTCGGGTAAAGGAAGGTTTTCGCAGCGGAGCGGATGGTCTAGGCCGTCGAATACCTGTGCGCAGGCCGTGGGCATAGGCTAGCCTTGCGGCTTGTGCCAGTAGCCTTCGAGCAGGTCTTGCGGCATCCAGCCCAACAGCCGCCGGGCCTTGGCGTTGCTGTAGCGGCCGTGGGGCGTGTCCGTGGTGATGTGGAAGATTTCGCAGCGCGAAGGCAGGGACGCCAAATCTACCTCTAGGCACTTTTGCAGGGCGCGAGCGGCGTCGGGAAAGGTGACGGAAAAGGGATTGGTGCCGCGGCCGAGTTGCTCGGCTGACGGCTCGGCGTCGCGAAAGCTCAAAAAGAGGGTGGTGAGTACGTGGATGGGGTGGTTGGCGGCGAATACGCGGCAAATCTCTTGGCCGAGCGATTTGGTGTGGGCGTAGAGGCCGACGCCTGAATGAAGGGGGACTTCTTCGTTGATGTCGAAGTCGTAGTGCTCGTACGAGGGGCCGGCTTGGGTGAAGTGGGGCCCGGTGTTGACGAAGCGGGAGTGGCCGTTTTCGACCGCGGCGAGGATGCCGTTGTACGTGCCGGTGGTATTGACGTCAAAGGCGATCTTGCGGTCGGGGCGCAGGACCGAGCAGTTGATGGTTACATCGGTGCCCTCGGTGGCGCGGCGCACTTGATCGAGGTCGGAGACATCCGGGCTGTCGAAGGGCATGATGTCAGTGATGCGCAGTTCGTAGGTGTCTTGGAGTTGTGCGACCACGTGTGGACCGAGCATACCATTGCCGCCTAGGAGCAAAACTTTCATGGGTTGGCCTCAAAGTTGTATTGGGGATCAAACGATAGGTGGCTCTTGGCGTGCTCGACGGAGAAGCGGGCGCGTGCCCCAGCGGACTGGATGTGGATGGCGTTGTACTGGCCGGCTGGCCCCTTTTGCACAAGCTGGCCCACGGCTTGGGCGGCGTCGCGCTCCTCGAGCCACATGGGATCGTAGGCTTGGTCGGCGACTTCTTCGGCGCGGACGAGGTGGCCGAGGCGGGCAATAGTGATGCGGAGTTCGTGGCTGTGGGCAAATTCGCGGGCCGTAAACTCGGCTAGGTGTGCGCCGAGAACGGCTGGTGCGCAGGAGGGCAGCGGCTTCCAAGTCTCGTCAACGGTGAGGTCTTCTTCGTACGGGACGAAAAGGTCGAGCGTGCTCAATAGAACGACGTGTTCGACCTCTGCGGCGGCTGCGGCCCAGAGCAGATTGTACGTGCCGCGCGTATTGCGGTCCAGCCAGGTGATCTCGCCATCGCCCGCCCGCGGCGCATAGGCGAGGTGGACGACGATGTCGATGTCTTTGACGAGCGCATCGGTCTCTGAGTCGTGTCCTATATCGCTCTGAATCCCGAATCTAGGCTCGGGGTCGGTCAAGCGCACTTGGTGTGTGTCGCCGAGGCCAGCGGCTAGGGCTTGGCCGAGCGAAGTAGCGGCGTTGGTAATGAGTACTCGCATAGCCTTAGAGGACCTGTTGGTCGGTTTGGGTGGGGACGATGTCGTGGATCTGGCTGTCCATTAGCGCGGTGGACGACTGCATTTCGAGCACGGCCTTTTCGTGCAGTTCGTCGATGGTGCGGCAACCGGCCGTGGCGAGAGTGGCGCGCAGCATCTGGATGCGGATCGGCAGTTTGTCGTGGATTGAGCCGATGTGGGGCACGTAGCCGGAGATGCCCTCTTCGAAGAAGTTCTCTTGCGTCTGTGCATAGCGCCGCATGTTGTGGGCGCGCAGCGAACCTTCCATCCAATACTCTTTGACAACATCGCCGGCCGCGGTGCGCACGAGGTTGCCTTGGCTTTCGGTGTAGCCGGCGAAGAAGCTCCCCATCATCACGGCGTTGGCACCCAAAGCTATGGCCACGGCGATCTCGGCCGGACCTGAAATGCCGCCGTCGGCGATGATGGGCAAGTAGGCGTTGCAATCCTGCTGCCACTGGTTGCGCGCCGCGTTGATTTCCATCAAGGCCGTGCCTTGGCCGCGGCCGGTGGCCTTGACTTCCTGCGTAATGCAGCCCGAGGCGATTCCCATGCCGACTTTGATGGCGTCGGCACCGGCTTCGGCCAAAAAGCGAAATCCCTCGGCCGTGACGACGTTGCCGCCGATGACTGGGGCGTCGGTGCGCTCCTTGAGGAATTGGATCATTTGCCGCTGGTATTCGGTGTGGCCGTCGGAGGCGTCGATGATGAGTACATCTACTTCTTGCGCGATGAGGGCTTCGGCCCGCTCGCGGTCCTCCGGGTGGGTCGAGACGGCTGCGCCGACGAGCAGGCGCTTCTTTTCGTCGATGGATTCGTTGGGGTGCCGCAGGTGCTTGTCGAGGTCCTTTTTGAAGACCACTGCTTGTAGCACACCTCCCTTGGAAAGAATGGGCAGGAAGCCTCGGCCGTAGCGGATCATCAGCTCGTTGGCGGCTTTGAGGTCGCTTATTTCGCGGCCGGCCTGCACGTCGGTTTTCATGCGGGAAGCGACCTGGCAGTCGAGGTCGCGGCGCTCGTCGAAGTCCTTGTCTGTGAGGATGCCGAGGAGCTGGTCGTGGAACTGGCCGCTGGTGGTGACCGGGAAGGTCGTGTAGCCGGTGCGGTGGATGATCTCTACTACTTCGGCGATGGGCTGCTCGGGAGACAAGGTGAGAATATCGGTCTGAAAACCGGCCTTGAAGCGCTTGACTTGGCCGACCTTGGCACACTGCTCGTCAATGGGCTGGCTGACGGGCAGGATGCCGATGCCGCCTAGCTGGGCTAGGGCAATGGCCATATCGCCGCCGGTCACGGCCTGCATGGCGGCGCTGAGAAAGGGCACGTGCAGGTAGAGAAAGTCGTCTCCCTTACGGCAGAGCCGGGTTTTGAGCGACGTGTTGGGCGCATTGCCGTCGGTGGGCGTGTGTCCGGGCAGAATGCGAAATTCTTTGAGGCTGTGGGAAGGGGTGCTCAGGACTTGGGCCATGGAAGTCCTCTCAGCGTTGGTGGGGGGGGAAGAGGGAAGGATTTAGCCTTAGAGTATAAAAATAGCATTGGTTTTATTCAACCCACTTTATTTTCTTTAATAGATAGCAATCACATCCATAAGCTAAAGGAGCTTTGTTATGTTCTACGAAAAAATCTATCCTAGGAACAACCATTCGACCGACGGCATGACGTGTCTCTTGGCCGGTTTTGTGGCTGGCGTCGCGGTCGGCGCAGCCGTGGGTGTGTTACTGGCCCCGAAAAAGGGCGAGGACACCCGGCGCTTGATCAAGGACCAAGCTGAAGAGACGCGCGATCAGGTGGTGAAGGCTGTGAATGGGGTGACGGCGCGGTTCGAAAAGAAGGCCCCACAGGAGGAGGAAGAGGCGGCTTAAGAGCGGCCGTAGTTGAGGCGGTAGAGGCGCGCGTAGATGCCGTCTTGGAGCAATAGTTCTTCATGGCGGCCTCGCTCGCGCACCTCGCCGCGGTGCATCACCAAGATCTGGTCGGCACTGCGGATGGTGGAGAGGCGGTGGGCGATGACGATGGAGGTGCGCTCGCTCATCAGCTTGGCGATGGCGTCTTGGATGAGCAATTCGGTCTCGGTGTCGATGCTGGAGGTGGCCTCGTCGAGGACGAGGATTTCCGGGTCGAAGGCTAGGGCGCGGGCAAAAGCCAACAACTGGCGCTGGCCGGCCGACAGGGTCGAGCCGCCTTCGGCCACGGCGTGGGTGTATCCTTGAGGGAGGCGTTTGATAAAGGGCGCGGCGTTGACGTAGCGGGCTGCGCGCTCGACTTGGGCGTCGTCGATGGCGTCGTCGCCGAGGCGGATATTGCCACTGACATTCCCTGAAAAAAGGAAGACCTCCTGCTGGACGATGCTGATGCGGCGGCGCAATTCGGCCGCGTGCCACTGGCGCACGTCGCGGCCATCCACGAGGATTTCCCCGCGTTGGATGTCGTAGAAGCGGCAGAGGAGGCTGACGATGGTGGTCTTGCCCGAGCCGGTTGCCCCGACCAGCGCCATACTCTGCCCGGCCTGTAGTTCAAACGAGACATCCTTGAGAATCCAGTCTTCGGCTGCTGGATCGTACTTGAAGAACACGTTGCGGAACTCAATCGCGCCGCCGCGGCTGGCCGCAGGCAGCTTGCGCCGCGGTCCGCCGGTGGGTTCGCTGGGGACGGCCAACATCTCGAAGATGCGCTCGGACGCGGCCATGGCGCTCTGCAGCAGGGCATAGCGGTCGGCGATGTCCATGATCGGGCGGAAGAAGCGGCGGATGTACTGGAGAAAGGCCACCAACACCCCCAGCTCGATGCGGTCGTCAATCACGTCCGAGGTCCCGTACCACAGCACCAGTGCCATGCCGACCGTGCCGAGTAATTCGGTGAAGGGGAAGAAGATGGCAAAGCAGTGGATTTCGCGGTCTTCGGCGCGGCGATAGGGCAGGTGCTCGGCGTCGAAGTCGCGCAAATTGCGTTGCTGGCGGTTGAAAAGCTGCACCACCTCTAGGCCAGTGATGTTCTCCTGCAAATAGGCATTGAGCCGCGCCAAGCGCGTGCGCAACTCGCGATAGGCGTGCATGGCGAGGCCCTGCAGGTAGAAGGTCGAAACGGCGAGCACCGGGACCACTGTGCAGCAGATCAAGGCCAGCTCAAAGTCGATATAGGCCATGAAGCCGACGATGGCCAGCAAAGTGAAAAAATCCATAAAAACCGAGACGACGCCCTCGCTGAAAAATTCGTTGAGGGCGTCGATGTCGTTGGTGGCGCGGGTCATAATTCGGCCCAGCGGCGTGCGGTCAAAGTAGCGCAGCGGCAGCTTTTGCAGGTGGGCAAACAGGTCGCGGCGCATGTCGTACATGACGCGCTGACCGATCATGCCGGTGACCAAGGTCTGGGCGTATTGAGCGCCGTACTGCACGGCGACGCTGCCAAAGAAGGCCGCGATCATCCACCGCAATCCCGCCCAGTCGCCGACGGCGATATAGTCGTCAACCGCTACCTGCGTGATATAGGGACCGACTTGGCCGAAGCCTGCGGCGAGGGCAATGGTGCCGAAGGCGACGACTACGCGCCCGCGATGGGGCTTGAGATACCCCAACAGTTGCAGCGTCAGCCCCAAATTGAAGGCGCGTTGTTGGATTTCTTCTTCTTTGTTGAGTTCGGTACTCACAGCGTTTCTAGCTCGGCGCTAAGCTGCTGGTGCTGGTACAACTCGGCGTAGAAGCCGCCGCTGTTGACCAACTCGGCGTGGGTGCCCAGTTCGGCAATGCGACCGTCTTCGAGCACGGCGATGCGATCGGCGTGGCGCAGGGTCGAGATGCGGTGGGCGATGATGAGGGTGGTGCGGCCCTGCATGAGGGCGTGCAAGTGGTCGAGGATAGCTTCTTCGGTGTGGGTATCTACCGCGGAGAGCGCGTCGTCGAGGATGAGGATCTGCGGGCGGCGAATGAGCGCGCGGGCCAAGGTCGCGCGCTGTTTTTGGCCGCCGGACAGGGTGACGCCGCGCTCGCCGATGAGGGTGTCGAAGCCCTCGTCGAATTGGTCGATGTCCTTTTTGAGTTGGGCCTCTTCGGCCACGGCGTGGATCTGGGCCTCCTCAGCCGCGTCCACGCCGTAGGTGAGATTGGCACTGAGAGTATTGGAAAACAAAAAGGGATTTTGCGGGACGTAGCCGATGGCGTCGCGCAAAGTCGCTAGGGGCCATTCCTCAATTGGCACCCCGTCGATGAGGAGTTGGCCTGGCTCGGCTTGGATCAAGCGCGGTACGAGGCGCGCCAAGGTGGTCTTGCCCGAGCCGACTCGGCCGATGATGCCGAGGGTCGTGCCCTGGGGAATTTCGAGATCAATCTGATGCAGAACTTGCTCTTTGCCATAGGAGAAATTGAGCTTGCGAAAGGCAATGTGCCCGGCGATTGGGCGCGGATTCGCCGGTGGCAAGGCGCGGTCTTGGATCTCCGGCTCGACAGCGAGGATTTCGTTGATGCGCTGCATGGACACGAGGGCGCGCTGGGCGCGGTCGATGACCCAGCCAATGTACATGATCGGGCGGATGAGCTGGGTCAGGTAGGCGTTGAAGGCCACGAAGGCCCCCAAGCTGAGTTCGCCGTCGA
>JAGWBY010000010.1:0-10337 GCA_021295675.1 Candidatus Latescibacterota bacterium
GTCGATGGTGGCTTCGTTGCGCTGATTGTCCTCCCAGATCTCGTCTAGGCGCGCGAAGATGTTTTCTAAGTGCGGCAGACTGTCGGCCCAGCGCGAGGTCTCTTCGTGGCGGGTACGGCTCACCAAATCGACGGTGATTGGGCGGAGGATCTCGTGTGCGCCGGCCCATTCCACGTAGTCGAGGGCTTCGAACATTTTGTTGGCAAAGTCGAGGGCGTGCCCGTCGCCGGTGAAGTAGAAATCCGTGGCTGCGGTGAAGACGAAATCCGCGAGGGTTTCCTTGCCGCAGTCGCGGTCGTGCAGGGTGAGCAAGATGCGCTCGGCCGCGCTGCGAAACCAGCGCTTGAGCGTGGCCAAGTCTTGGTCGTTATTGGCGCGGGGAAAGGGAAAGCGCTGGCGGCGCGACGAGCCGGAGGTGCGCCGCGAGATCTGGGTCAAGCCGTGGACGAGAAAGAGATTTTGATCGGCCTCGGCAATGTCGTCCCACATGTTCGCTGCGAGGGTTAGGATGGCGACGCCCGACGACCAGCCTTCGCTGGTTTTGTGCGCGCCGTAGTAAAGTCCCTGCTGGATGATTTCCTGCGGGGTAGCACCTGTTTGGCGGAGTGCGGCGACCGCTTTGGCGATGAGAAAGGAACTGCGGTCCTTGAGCCCTTGTTCGAGTGCGCGCTTGCCTCGGGCTACTAGCCGCAGGCGGGCCTCTTCCTTCTCGCCGGGCGGGATGCCCACCCACGCGTAGCCGTCGTCGCGCACTTCCACGGGAAAGGCTTTTAGGTCGTCGCCCGAAGTCAGCAGGCAGCCGCCGGTCTTTAGGTCAAATTCCCAGTGGTGCCAATGGCAGATCAGCACTCCGTCGCGGATGCTGCCTTTGGACATGGGGTAGCCCATGTGCGGGCAGCGATTGTCAACGGCGTGGAAGGACCCTTCGTAGAGAAAGACTGCAAGGTGAATGCCATCAATGGTAAAGGGCCGGCCCTCGCCGTCGGCGAATTCGCTGGCCGGTGCGAGCCGGTGATAGACGCAGGTCGCTGGATCGACATCAATCTGCGGTCGCATTTCGCTGAGGTCGAGACGTTGAGCGGTGGACATGAGTGTTGCCTCCTGTGGAATGGACAGCAATAATATGCGCGATTCGGCGGTGAGGGGCGAGGGGTTTGTGTTGACTTGTAGTGCTGCGCGTGAGCATGTTCTGAGAAGAGAGGTATCTCGTGGCGCATAACAGGGGAAGGAGATTTTCTATGACTTTGAGAGTTTTGCTGGTAGCTGTGCTCTTTTTGGGCGGCGTAATTGCCGAAGAGGCCAACGCACGCAGCAAGCGCGTAAGGCAAGTTCCCAACGGTTCCGCGGCTAGCTGCAACACCTGCCACACGGCTGGCGGCGGTTCGCCGCTCAATCCATTTGGCATAGAGATTGTAACCAATTTCCTCACTGCAGCCGGCCCGCCCGGTGACGTGATTTGGGGCCCAGAGCTGGCGGCGTTGGACTCCGACGGCGACGGAGCGTCTAATGGCGCGGAGTTGGGCGACCCCGAAGGCACTTGGGTGGTGGGCGATGCCAATCCAGAAGGCGAAGCGTTTCATCCCGGCGATCCCGAGAGTACCCCGCCGCTGCCACCGCCAGACACGGCGGTTGAGGAAACGACGTGGGGGCAGATCAAGAAACTAATTGGCGCGCTCGACTGAGTGGATCGGATGGCTTGTCGCGGTGGTTTTTCAATGCTGTCGTGGCATTGAAAACTACCGCATTGAGTGGGTTCGTCGGTCGAATTGCGAGGTTGCAACATGACGGCAAACAGTAGAGAGCAACATTTTGCCATTGAGGGCATGCACTGCGCTGGCTGCGTGCAGCAGGTAGAGCAGCAGGTGTCCGGCTTGGCCGGCGTTGAAGTGGCTGATGTCAACTTGGCGACCGAGCAGATGGCCGTGCGTTTTGATCCGGCGGCTGTAGATGAGGAAAGCATTGCGGCAGCCGTGGTAAAAGCGGGGTTCCAGGCGCGGCTGCAAACGCCCGAAGCCGAAGGCGCGGCTAGGCGGCAGGAGCGCAAGCGGGCCGAACTCGCCGCGCAAGCGGGGGCGTTTCGCTGGGCTGTTGCGTTTTGGCTGCCGCTCTTTGCAGTGGAGATGGCCGAGCAGATGGCCGCACCCGTTGCCCAGGCGCTGTCCTTGGTTCAGCATCCGCTGCGGGTGGGCGTTTTGCACCTGCTATTTGCGCTGCCGGTGATGTGGATTGGCCGCCAGATCTACGCCGAGGGCGGGCAGGCTCTGTGGCGGGGCCGCCCCAACATGTTTTCGCTCATCGCCATTGGTACGGCTGCGGCGTGGCTCTACAGCGCTTGGGGTTTGGGGTCTGTCGCCGTGGGTGCGGTTGCGGCGTTTGACTCCTATTTCCCGACGGTTGCGACGATCATCACCCTGATGCTGATGGGCCGCTATCTCGAAGCGCGCTCGCGGTTGCGGGCCGAGGAGGCCATAGGTGCCCTACTACAGCTAAGGCCTGACAAGGCAGCGCTGGTGACTGACGATGGGGAGCGGGAAATTGCGGCTGATGCCATCGAAGTAGGCGACTGTTTGCGCGTGCGTCCGGGTGAGCGCATTCCAGCCGATGGCGAAGTCGTCGAAGGAAATTCTACGGTGGATGAGTCGCTGCTGACCGGCGAGTCGCTGCCCGTGGCCAAGGCACCGGGCGATGCTGTGACCGGCGGCAGCCTCAACGGCGCGGGAGCGCTCATGGTGCGCGCAACGCGCGTAGGCGGCGAGTCGCTGCTGATGCAGATGGTGCGCTTAGTCGAGGCCGCGCAGGCGGGCAAAGCGCCGATTGCTCGCTTGGCCGATGTCGTGGCTGGGTATTTCGTGCCGGCCGTACTGGCCATAGGCGTGGTGGCCGCGGTGGGTTGGCTGTGGGCTGGGGAGGGTTTGAGTTTTGCGTTGCAGGTCTTCGTAGCCGTATTGATCATCGCCTGCCCGTGTAGCTTGGGCTTGGCCACGCCAGCCGCCATCATGGTCGGCACGGGCCGCGGCGCGCATTTAGGCATCCTGTTCAAAAGCCCAGAGGTGCTGGAAACGGCGCACAAAGTAGATGCTGTGGTGCTGGATAAGACTGGCACGATTACTGAGGGGCGGCCGCAGGTCGTGGCAGTGGAGCCGTTAAATGGACGCCACACCGACGAAGTGCTGAGCTTGGCCGCAGCCGTGGAGCGCGGTTCGGAGCATCCGCTGGCCGCGGCGATTGTGACCGCCGCTGCAGAGCAGGGCCTTGCCGTGCCGGAGGCTAGCGAAGTTGTGGCGACGCCGGGCAAAGGTGCGCAGGCTGCGGTGGGGGGAGAGGATGTGGTGGTGGGCAACCGCGCCATGATGGCCGCGGTGGGAATCCGCATAGACGAGGACAACGACTCCGCGGACGGTGCCACTGTCGCGTGGGTCGCGGTGGCGGGCGCATTGATCGGTCGCGTGTCTTTGGCCGACCGCCCCCGTCCGCAGAGCAAAGAGGACGTGGCTCGGTTGCGCCAAGGCGGCTTGGAGGTGGTGATGCTCACGGGCGACAGCCGTCCGGCTGCTGAAGCGGTGGCGCGTCAGGTGGGGATTGAGACCGTGCATGCCGAGGTCTTGCCCGCAGACAAGGCCGCGGTCGTGCAGGCATTGCAGACTGAGGGCCGCTGCGTGGCCATGGTCGGCGACGGGATCAACGACGCGCCAGCGCTGGCCACCGCCGATGTGGGCATGGCCTTTGCCGCCGGGACGGATGTGGCGGCTGCATCTGCTCCGGTGGTGCTCATGCACAGCCGGTTGGCCGATGTGGCGCGGGCCATTGAGCTGAGCCGAGCGGTGGTGCGGACCGTAAAGCAGAATTTGTTCTGGGCGTTTTTTTACAACGCCGCAGGCATTCCGGTGGCTGCGGGTGCGCTTTACTTGTTCGGCGGACCGCTGCTCAATCCAATGCTGGCGAGTCTGGCGATGGCCTTTTCGTCGGTGTCGGTGGTGATGAACGCGCTCCGGTTGCGGCGCTTTAGCTGAAGCCGCCATATTACAAGTGGATGTGGCGCATGGGGCACTTTGGGTATGAGATACTTCGACTCCGCTGCGCTCCGCTCAGTATGACAAAGAGAGAAAACACCTAACGACGCCAGCTTGAGGAGGGCGTTATGGCTACGATTATGATGGTTGGGGCGTTTGACACGAAGGGCGTGGAATACGCCTTCTTGCGCGAGCAGATTTTGGCTCGCGGCCACGAAGTCCTGTCGGTAAACACGGGCGTTATGGGCGAGTGCGAAGCCTTTGCCGTGGATGTGGATGCCAGCGAAGTGGCGGCGGCCAGCGGCGCGTCACTGGAGTCGCTGCGTGCGGCTGGCGATCGCGGTGCCGCCATGAAGGCTATGGGTGAGGGCGCGGCCAAGGTGGCGGAGCAAGAATTCGCTGAAGGCCGGTTTGACGGCATCGTCGGCATGGGCGGATCCGGCGGCAGCAGTGTGGTGACCGCGGCCATGCGCGCCCTGCCGGTGGGCGTGCCCAAGGTGTGCGTTTCGACTGTGGCGGCCGGTGACACGGCCGCGTACGTGGGCAGCAAGGACGTGGTGCTCATTCCGTCGATTGTGGATGTGGCTGGGGTCAATCGGATTTCGCGAGTAATTTTCACGCGGGCCGCTGGCGCGATCTGCGGCATGGTCGAAGCTGAGCCGGCACCGGCTGGCGACGACAAGCCGATCGTCGTCGCGTCGATGTTTGGCAACACCACGGAATGCGTCAACGCGTGCTGCGAGGTCCTGGCGGCGAGCGGGTACGAGGTCTTGGTCTTTCACGCCACTGGGACTGGTGGCCGCACCATGGAGTCGCTCATCGACGAGGGCTTAGTGGATGCGGTGCTGGACATCACCACCACTGAGTGGGCCGACGAAGTGTGCGGCGGCGTCTTCAGCGCGGGGCCAGAGCGCTTGAACGCGGCGGGCCGGGCGGGTTTGCCCCAGCTAGTGGTCCCCGGCTGCGTGGATATGGCCAATTTTGGCGGCATGGATACGGTGCCGCAACGGTACAAGGACGGCACGCGGCAGGTGACCTTGATGCGCACCAATGCCGAGGAGAATGCGCAGATGGGCCGGATATTCGCGGAAAAGCTCAACGCCGCCCAAGGCCCGGTCGCCGTGCTCATTCCGCTCAGAGGCGTGTCGATCCTCGACGGCGACGGCGAGTTGTTTTGCGACCGCGCAGCCGACCGCGCCTTTGGCGACGCCCTTAAAGCCAATCTGGACGAAGGCGTTCTCGTCCGCGAAGTCGATCACAACATCAATGATCCAGAATTTGCAGCCGCGGCGACCGCGCTGCTGCTGGAGCTAATTGCCGAGAAAGCAGGAGAGTGATGAGCGAAAAAAAGACATTCGTACAATGCGCCGACGTGGAGACCCAAGTCTTTGACTGGGGCCGGTTAAACTGGCTTTCCGAGCCGCTGGTAACCGCGGCCGAGCACTTTAGCTGCGGCGTGGTGGAGCTGGCTCCGGGCAAGGGCCACGAGCGCCACAACCATCCGTATAGCGAGGAGATCCTCTATGTGATAGAGGGCACCGGGATCCAGACGGTGGAGTTGGAGTCGGGCATGTTGGAAAAGGAGATTTGCCCGGGGGAATTGGTCCACATTCCGACGGCTGTGTATCACTCGACGGTCAATAATGGGGACGGCCCGATGAAATTGATCGCTATCTACGCGCCGTTTGGGCCGGAGGCCGAGCTGCGGAAAATGGAGGGAGTGCGGATAGAAAAGGCGTTAAACGGATAGGCGGCCATGGCTTTTACTAGAGAAGAAGTGCTCGCGAGATTGCGGCAAAATATCGCCGATGGGCTGCCCATTATCGGCGCGGGAGCCGGAACCGGTATCAGCGCGAAATTCGAGGAGGCCGGCGGAGTTGACTTGATTGTGATTTACAATTCCGGGCGGTTTCGCATGGCGGGCCGAGGATCGCTGGCTGGGACCATGCCGTATGGGGACGCCAATGCGATTGTGATGGATATGGCCGAGGAGGTGTTGACGGTGGTGGAGGATACGCCGGTGTTAGCTGGCGTGTGTGGGACGGATCCGTTTCGGCAGATGGATGTTTTCTTGCGCGAGGTTGCGGCAATCGGGTTTTCTGGCGTGCAGAATTTTCCGACCGTGGGCCTGATTGACGGGTTGTATCGGCAAAACCTGGAGGAAACCGGAATGGGCTATGGGGAGGAGGTGGAGATGATCCGCACGGCGCACGAGATGGGATTGTTGACGACGCCTTATGCGTTTAATCCCCAAGAGGGCGAGCAGATGGCGGCGGCTGGTGCCGACATTGTGGTGGCGCACGCTGGGCTTACTACGAAGGGCGCGATTGGCGCGACGACCGCACTGACGTTGGCGGAATCAGTGGGGTTTGTACAGGCGATATGCGACGCGGCGCGCGGGGTGTCCGAAGAGGTGATTGTGCTGTGCCACGGGGGGCCGATTTCAGAGCCAGCCACGGGCGTCGATGGCTTCTACGGCGCGTCGAGTATGGAGCGGTTGCCGGTGGAGGTGGCCATTACCGAGCACGTGAAGAAGTACAAGACCATCCGCTTTTGACGATGCGCCCCTTGCGCAAGGTTGAGGTGAAGCGGCTCTTTGCGGACACGGCGAAGAGCTATCCGCCCAAGGTGGAGCTAGCCTTTCTGTTGCAGAGCGTTGAAGACCCGCTCAATGTCGGCTCGATGTTTCGCATTGCCGATGCGTGCGGGGCGCGGGAGTTGGTTGTTACGGGTGTGACGCCCGCGCCGCCGCACGAGGATATTGAGCGCACGGCGCGGGGCCACGAGCGGCGGGTGGCTTGGCGGCGGATCGGGCGCATGGACGAAGCGGCCAACGCACTGCGGGACGAGGGATATCACTTGGTGGCGTTGGAAATGGTGCAAGGGGCCGTGTGCTATTTGGAATACGACTTCCCCGACAAAGTGTGTTTGGTGCTCGGCAACGAGTCCAAAGGCGTCTATCGCCAGACCTTGGCGCTGTGCGATGGCGCGGTCTATATCCCCATGTACGGCAAGGGGCCGTCGATGAATGTGCACGTGGCGGGGGCATTGGTAGCGTATCAGGCGTTGCTTGGGCAAAGTAACTGATGGCGTCCTCATGCAGATTGATCCCAGCACCATAGACGCACACCCCGATCTGGTTTCGTCCAGCGCGGAGTTGACTTCGGGTCAACGGGTTTACTTCCGCCCGTTGCGCGCCGATCAGGCCGCGGTGTTAGGCGCGTACTTCACCGGCTTGTCGCAAGCCACTCGTCGGGTGTACGGGCCGCACCCGTTTGACCAAGAAACGGCCGATGGTTTTTGCGCTGCGTTGGACAGCGCTCACACGCTGCGTATGCTGGCTTGGGTCGAGGAGGAAGGGATCGAGCGCATTGTGGGGTATTTCGTCGTCGAAATGGGCGTGCGGGCCGGGGATCGTCGGCGCTACGAAGCATTGGGCTTGACCTTGCACGACGAGACCGATTGCACTTTGGCTCCTTCCGTGGCCGACGCGTACCAGAGCGGGGGGCTGGGCAGTTTGATGATGCAGCATCTGTTAGGGCTATTGCCACGGCTAGGGCGGCAGCGCATGCTGCTGTGGGGCGGCGTGCGCGCGGACAATCCCCGCGCCGTTCACTTTTACACTAAATTTGGTTTTCGGCGCGTGGGCGATTTTGAGGCCGGGGGCACCAATAATTACGACATGATTGCAGACTTGTGATGAGAGGAGAAGCAATGGCGACTTTACAACTGAAAGTGCAGTACTTCCAAGACAGTACACCCGAGGAAGTGCCCTGCCGCGAGGAGAATTTCGTCGTGCGGGAACTGGACTTTGCACTGCCGGTCGGGCAGACGGCGCTGGTGCTGATTGACCTGTGGAACGTGCATCACATCGATAGCTGGATCGAGCGCGCTGAGGCCATGACCAAGGAAGTGATTGCGCCGCTCATCGGACGGGCGCGGGAATGCGGCCTGACTATCGTGCAGGCACCTAGTCCCGGAGTGCTGGCCAATTTCCCGGATAAGTACGAAGTGTATCGGGGCTGTACACCGGAGCCTGAGCCGGGCCCAGCCCCGAATTGGCCGCCGGCTGAGTTCCGCAACCGGCAGGGAGCGTATGCCTGTTTCCGGGGACCGCGCGACCAAGAGCCGGGCATTGGCCCCTATTGGAAGAGCCTAACCGGGCAACTTGATCTTTCGCCCCATATCGCCGTGGAGGCGGGCGACTTTGTCGTGGGTACGGGCCAGCAACTGCACGATTTGTGCCAAGAGCGCGGCATTCTGCATTTGCTTTTCGCTGGTTTTGCAACCAACTGGTGTATCTTGGGCCGCGACTACGGGGTTCGCGCCATGCGCGGGCGGGGCTATAACACCGTTTTGGTGCGGGACGCCACCGAAGGAGTGGAATTCCCCGATACACTAGCGGCGCGATGGGCCACGGAATTGGCCGTGCGCGAAGTCGAGCAAGTGCATGGTTTTTCCACCTCGATGGCAGATTTTTACGCCGCCTGCGCCGCTTTGGATTCACAGGAGAGTAACGCACTATGAGTGAACCAGTCGTCTATCTCAACGATGGCTTCGTCCCCGCTTCCCAAGCCCATATCAATATCTACGATTTGGGGATTGTACTGGGTGCCACCCTGACCGAAATGACCCGCACGTTCAGACACGAGCCGTTCCGCTTGGAGGAGCACGTGCGGCGGCTTTTGCGGTCGTGTAAATACGCTGGTATCGAGCTGGCACTGGACCACGATGGACTGGTCGAATGCACGCGGACCTTGATCGAGACCAATAGCAAGCTGATAGGTCCCGAGCAGGATTTGGGCATCGTTCACTTTGTAACGCCGGGGGAAAACCAGATCTACGCGGGCAGCGCGGGGAAGTCGGCGCGCCTGACGCCCACGTTGTGCATCCACTCTTTCCCGCTGCCCTTTGCCGTGTGGCGGCCCTATTTTGAGCAGGGCGTCCACGCGGTCACGCCCTCTATCCGCCACGTGCCGCCCCAATGCGTTGACCCCAAGACCAAAAACCGCTCGCGCTTGCACTATTGGCTGGCCGACAAGCAATCGCAGGCGGTTGATCCCGCCGCTACCTCGCTGCTGCTCGATTTGGACGGCAACCTCACCGAGTGCTCGGGGGCCAACTTCGTGGTGGTGGAGAACGATACGATCTTTACGCCGACTAGCCGCAACATTCTGGAGGGGGTGAGTTTGGTGACGCTGCGGGAATTGGCACCTGAGTTGGGGCTAGGCTGGGTCGAGAAGGATTTGCAGTCCTACGACGCGGTCAATGCCGACGAGGCTTGGTTGACTAGCACGCCCTATTGTCTGGCACCGTGTACGCGCATCAACAATACGCCGATTGGCGACGGTAAGCCCGGTCCTCTATTCCATCGGGTGATGGAGGCGTGGAGTCGGCAGGTGGGGATGGACGTTCTGGAGCAGCTTAAAAACGCGGAATGATCATGATTGACAAAACCCAACTCATCTCATCTATCCAAGCTGGCGAAGATACCAAGCTCGAACTCAAGGAGGTCGTATTTCGGGGAGACCGGATCGGGTTTGCCAGAGAAGCGGGTCGCGCCGCGTCGAGACTCGCCGAGGTATTCGTCAGCATGGCCAATACGGAAGGCGGCACGGTCGTGATGGGCGTCCGGGACTCGGATCGCATCCCGGTTGGCATCCCCTCTGACAAGCGAGACCTCTTAGAGCAATTTATCGTCAATGTGGCGGCCCATAACTGCAATCCGATGATCGTCCCAGCGTTGGATTGGGAATACCTGCCCGGAGAAGGTGGGAGCCCCACACTGTGCTTAATTGTTGAAATCCCCTCGTCCAAGTTCGACGTACACCAGACGAGCGATGGGCGATTTCTCCAGCGCGTCAGCAGCCACCGCCAGTTGATCCCGGCCGAACGACTGGCTCGCATGTTGACGGAACGTCGCTTGGCTAGTCCGCTTGAGGAGCGACCCCTAGTCGGCAGCAGTCTCGATGACTTGGACAAAACCCGACTCGAACAGTACTTCAGTCGGCGCTTCTCCGATTGGTCCACGCCAGAAGACTGGGCTTCCACGCTGGCGGCGCACAAACTCGCTGTGATCTCGGAGGTGGGAGCCACGCCGACGCACTTGGGCATCCTGCTCTTCGCCGTGCAGCCCGAGCAGTACATTTCCGGTGCGTACATCGATCTGGCTGTGTATCACCACGACATTCCCGACGGCAATACCGTGGATAGCCGGCAAGTCACTGGGCCTTTACCCGAGCAGATCGCCAAGATCGTGTCGTATTTCCAAGCCTCTCCTTTGACGCCGATCCTATCGCGGAAAAGTGGCGACGGCCGGCGAGATTA
>JAGWBY010000010.1:10516-55131 GCA_021295675.1 Candidatus Latescibacterota bacterium
GGCTTCATGCGCTACTACGAAAGCCCGGTTACGGGATCTAGTTTTCTGGAAGCGCGGGGCGAGGGATTTTTGAATTTGGTGCGCGACAGCCTGCGCTTGTCGGGGCGGCGGCCGGAACTGGAACAGATCGGGGCAGCGACGAAGTTGACGATCTACGCGGCGCAATATCCGGAGTTGGAGTAGAGGTAATTACCGTTCTCCCTTGGGCCACTAGACTGGGAAACCCGATCCTTCAGACCAAAGCGGCGTACTCATAAACCGAGGTCTCGATGGTGCGAATAGGACGACAGCGATCCCACACCGTTTGCTGCAGGCGCTCAACAGTTTCCGGTGAGAAGTGCTTCTCACTAGTCTCGGCGTTGACTCGCGCCGGGACGTTCTCGATGAGGAAGAGTCTCCCCTTGAACTCAATATGGTACGTCACGTTTTTTTAATCAACGTCTCTTTCCATGCTCCGTCTTCAGGCATCGTCCTATCTCCTGACCTTGAAGTCAATCCATCCACGAAGGCGCGTCATCCCTTCATCCCCGTCATCACCAGCCCACGCTCGAAGTAGCGCTGCCCCATAAAAAAGACTACCAGAATGGGCACGGTCGCGACTACGGAAGCGGCCATGAGCAGATGCCACTGCGTGCCGTACATGCCGGCAAAGGCATTTAGCCCCAGCGCCAGCGTGCGCTTCTCATTGCTGTGCAGGTAGATGAGTGGCCCCATAAAGTCGTTCCAGAGACTGAGAAAACTGAGAATGGCCAGCGTCGCCAGCGTCGGCTTGGCCAGTGGCATGGCTATCGACAGGCAGATGCGCAAATTCGAGCACCCGTCTATGCGCGCGGCGTCGATCAAATCTATCGGCAGGGTCTTAAAAAACTGGCGCAAAAAGAATATCTGGAAGGCGTTGCCCGTACATGCCGGCACCAAAAAGGGGAGAAAGGTATCTACCCAGCCCAGCTTCTGGAAAAGCACAAACGTCGGGATCATGGTCACTGCCGCGGGCAGCATCATGGTCGATAGTACAGCGACGAACAGCACATCGCGACCAAAAAAATTCAGCCGGGCAAAGGCATAGGCCACAATGGAGGAAGCAAAAAGACTCGCCCCCGTGCCAAAAACCGTGATGATAGTGCTGTTGAGAAAATAGCGCCCGAAGGGCAACGTCGGCTGATTGAAGATCTCGACGAAGTTGGCCAGCCGCAGCACCGAAGGCAGGAGACGGGAAAAGACCTCGTCCGGCGTCTTGACCGAGGTAATGAGCATCCAGGCAAAAGGCACTAGAAACCAAAACGCCAGAAAGGACAGCGCGGCGTAGAGGATGAGTTGGCGTCGCAGCGACAAGGTGTCCCCAGAAGCGCTGCTCATTGGTAATGCACCCATTTTTTGCCCATCGCCAGTTGGATCAGCGAGACGATCAGCGTGATGATAAAGAGGACCAAGGCCATGGCGCAGGCATAGCCCATCTGGAAGCGCTCGAAGGCCGTTTGAAAGAGATACAGGACGTAGAACAGGGTCGCGTGCGCTGGCCCGCCTTGGGTCATGACATAGGCTTGGTTAAAGATCTGCAGCGAGCCGATCACGCCGACCATCATCAAGAAAAAAATCGTCGGGGTCAGCAGCGGTAAGGTGACGTATCTAAAGCGCTTCCACGGCCCGGCCCCATCCAGTTCCGCCGCTTCGATCAACTCGCGGGGAATATTCTGCAGGCCGGCCAGAAAAATCATCATCGATCCGCCCAAACCCCAGATGCTCATAAAGATCATGCCCGGCATGGCACCCGCCCGCGATGAGATCCACTGGGGCCGGCCAAGGCCGATCCACTCCAATACCGCCATCAAGCCGGTCCAGTCGAGAAACAGGTTGATCAAGCCAAAATTGGGATCGAAGAGCCATTTCCACAGCAGTAGCATCGCGATGCCCGCCACGACATTGGGCAGAAAAAAAGCCGTGCGAAAAAAATTGACCCCACGCAGGCGGTGGTTGACCAGCATGGCTAGTCCCAGTGCCAGCACGAGCCCCAGCGGCACGGCAAAAACCGTGTAGTAGATTGTATTAAACACCGATTTGTAAAAGAGCGGGTCGTGCGCCAGCTTCTGAAAATTGGCCCATCCCACGTACTCTGGCTCCGTAAAGAGGTTCCAGCGCGTGAAGGCCAGACCGAAGCTGGCCAGTATCGGCCCGAGGGCAAAGAGCACCATGCCCAAGATCCACGGCGATATGAAGAGATACCCTTCTAGGTTCTCTCGCAGGTTTAGTTTCATCCGTCCGCCTCGGTCTTCTGCAGAGCCATGTTGTCGCGAATGGCTTGGTTGATTTTTTTGGCGGCATCTCCTAGTGCCTTAGGGACGCTCTTTTCACCCAGCATGACCAGTTCCCACTCTGGATTAAAAAGCAGATTGTATTCGGCGGGATTGATATAGGGGCTGCGATGAAATAATTCGGTGCGCTCCGCAGCCTTGAGAAAAGTCTGGGTAATCTCCGCATTTAGGTTGGGGTTTTCTACGAAAATAGGGCTGTACGCGGTTTCCCTGCGGCCGGGAATGTTCCAGCCAATCTTGGCAATGGCCTCTTGGCCTTGGGGGCCAACCAGATATTCCATAAAGCGCCACGCCTCTTGGGGGTGTTTGGTATGGGCGTATATGCCATAACCGACCATGCCGCCGGACAGATAAATATCTACTTTGTGGCGCGGAGGCGTCGCGACTCCCCACGCAAAGCTCTTGATATTTTTGTGGAACTGGGGCACGAACCACTGGCCGTAAAAACACATGGCCACGCGCCCTGTCTCGAACATCACGTTTACCGGACTCTGCGCCTGCTCGGCGTAGCCCGGTGCCACGTGCCAGCGAGTAGAAAGATCGGCGGCAAACTGCAGCGCCTCGATCACTTCTGGGCTTTCGAGCAACACGCGCGTCCGATCGGCGGAGAAGACGCGCCCGCCCGACTGCCAGATCCACTGCTCTGGATTGGCGTTGTTGTACACGCCAAACTGGATGATGCGCCCCTGATCGTCGCGCTTGGTCAAGCGCCGGGCAATTTCTACAAACTCGTCGCGCGTCCAACTGCCGTCTGGATAGGGAATAC
Source organism: Candidatus Latescibacterota bacterium (assembly GCA_021295675.1). The sequence continues at coordinate 13,592 of JAGWBY010000010.1, forward strand.
CCGCCTCGTCAAACAGGTTCTTGTTGTAGAAAATCAAAAAGTCAGGCGACCAGTCTTTGCACAGCCCGTAGATCGGCCCTTGGCCAAAGCGCTTGCCGTCCCAGCGGTACGGCTCGACCGTTTGCGGAAAAAAGTCCTCAACGCCGACGACGTGGCTCTTTTCCAGATAGGGTTCCAAGTCGAGGAGCACCCCTTTGGACAACATGCTGCCCAAGGTGGTCGGTGCTACGTAAAAGATGTCGGGCGAGCGCCCTCCGGCCATCATGGTCAGCAGCACGGTATTGAAGTTCTGCTGGATGTGGATGAACTTGACCTTTACATCTGGATTGCCCGCTTCAAAGTCGGTCATGAGCTGATTGAGCATAGCCACTTCCTGCGTATTGCCCCAGCCAGCCAAGACGATCTCCGTGCGTCCGCTCTCCCTTTGTGCGGACGTGTCGAGGCCCAGTAGTAAGGAGCGCGCTGCGGGCACGCTGAGCAGGCCTACAACGCCGAGTATGCAAAGGCTATAAAACAGAATAGTGCGGTCCATAATTCATCGTTGCGACTTAGTGCTCCGGTAACATCGGAAACGACTCGATATCCCCCGCGATGGTCTCCAGCAAGGTTGCGATCTCCCGTTTGTCGCCCTCGTCCAGCGTTAGCTTGCCTGCCGGTGCCCTTTCCACCAGCGTACTGAACACCCCACGACGCTTGAGGATATAGCGCATAAAGGGGTGGTTTTCGAGAATGAGCAGCGGCAACAGGCGACGGTGCATCGCGCGCGCCTCCTCTTCCTGCCCGGCCCACCACAGCTCGGTGATTTTGGCCAGCACATCGGCCAGTTCGAAGGCGGGCATATTGCCGTTGGCACCACGGCGCATCTCGTCGGGCAAAAACTTACCCGCCGCCCCGCCGAAGATGCACTTGACCCGGTCGCCAACCATCTCGGCCACCTCGGCGATGTGCTTAGGACCGGGCTGTCGCTCCTCCTTGACGTATTCGACCTGCGGGATCTCATCGACCAGTTGCGCCACCTGTTCGCCGCGCAACGGCGCGTACATGTCGGCATTCTGCACCATGATCGGCCCGTCGAACACCCCAGCCAAGCGCCGGTACAGGTCCATTGCCGTGGCCGCGTCGGTGCGCGCTGGCGTCATGGCGATAATCGAATCCGCGCCGGCTTTTTGCGCCGCTCGCGCATAGAGCAGCACCTGCGGCACCGAAATCCCGGAACAGCCGAAGACTACGGGCAAGCGTCCGTTGACTTCCTCCAGCACCGCGTCTAGCCCCCGGATCCGCTCCTCTTCGCCCAAAAACCAGAACTCCCCGACCATCACCGGCCAGACGATGCCGTGCTGGCCGCTCTCGCAGCAGAAGTTGGCTACCTTCTTCAGGTCGTCGATGTGGATTTCGAGGTCGTCCCTGTACGGCGTCGGCAGCAGGCCGAAGACCCCTTTCATGTCGTCAAAGCGCGTCATTGTTCATCCTTTCTCGTAGTTATTTGTCCCCAACAGTTATATAGGGTTCGATGGCCTTTAGGCGCTGCATATCAATGCCCTTTATGTTGAGCAAGCCTTTTACATTGTGATAGGGGCGGCCCTCGATTATCCTCTGAGCCGTTGCCGGCCCTATCCCGGGTAGCGTTTCCAACTGTGCGCGCGAGGCCGAATTGATATCGATGCGCTTTGCCTCGAGCTGAGAGAGTGTCGCACAGCTAATCCACAGCAGGGCCATGACTGCACAGCCCACAAAATTCCAGCGTTTCATAAGCACCTCCATGGCGGCAATTTCGCGTTTTCCCTTAGTACACACGACAGTAACGTTATACATGGCCATCGGGGTATCAGATGCTTCGACTCCGCTTCGCTCCGCTCAGCATGACAAGTGGGTGCGCTGCTTCACCGTGTCATGCTGAGCGAAGCGAAGCATCTCAGACCACCTCTACTGTCGTGCACTTAGCGTTTTCCTTAATGCATCCAGTTCACTGGGTGCGCTCTTTTTGCTTGCGCGCGAAAAGGCGTATCTGCTGCTGAGCCGCGAGTGAGTCTCCCACTTCTCGGTAGGCCACGGCCAAACTATAATGGGCACCGACATAGGTGGAATCGGCTCGCAAAACCGCTTTAAAATCGTCGATGGCCTCCTGGGCATGGCCCTCGCGCAGTTTGGCATTACCAAGGCCGTTTATCGCGTCGATGTAGTTTTCCTTTATTGCCAAAGCACGCTCATAGGCCGAGCGCGCCTGCACTGGATAGTCCTTCATCAGATAGGCGTTGCCGAGATTAAACCACGCCAGCGCATAGTCCTCGTCTAAAGTTAGGGCTTGGCGATAGGCCGTGATGGCCTCGTCAACTCGCTGCAGCCGCATATAGGCCGTGCCCAAATTCTGCCAAGCCTGTATCTGGGCGGGGTTGATCTTCAGCGAGGCTTTGTACTCTTGAGCAGCCATTTCAGCAAAACCTAACTTCGCGTATATCACTCCCAAGTTATAGCGGGCTACGGCATCGTCGGCGCGGCCTTTGAGGCGCAAACGCTGATCGCGAATGGTGTCGAAATGCGGATCAAGGCGCTTGAACATCTCGATCTGCTTCTGCCCTTCCTCTGCCTTTCCCTGCTTCATATACACTTTGGACAGGGTCAAGTGCGCTTCTGGATAGGCCGGGTCCAGGGCGATGCTTCTCTCAAGTACAGCCGTTGCTGCGGCCTCTTTGCCCTGTTGGGCGAGCACCATTCCCAGTCCATTTAGGGCCTCTACGTAAGCCGAATCGCGTTCGATGGCCGCGCGAAAGGCCGCCTCCGCTTCTTCGTGGCGATTCAACCGCATATAGACGCGCCCTAACGCCGTGCGGTAGCGGGCGCGCCTAGGCTCTATTTTGACGGCTTTGCTCGCCATATCCTCGGCTCGTTCGCATTGCCCCATTTTGGCACAGTACATATCCGCTAGACTGTAGTACACCAGCGCGTACTCTGGGTCTATTTCCAGCGCTCGCTGCATGTGCTGGGCGGCGGTCTCGTAGTCGTGATCTCGGGCATGTGCCACACCTAGATTGTAGTAGTCTGGAGCATGATCGGGTGCCAATTGCAGCGCTTTTGCAAACGTCGCTCGCGCCCTATCATCGTCGTCTGTGCGCAAATAGAGTTGGCCGAGCTGGCGATAGACCGCAGCGCTGTCGGGCGCAAGCGCAATGGCCTTGCGATATACAGCCAACGCCCGTTCCAGCTCGCCCTGTCGGGTCATGACTTCACCGGCTCCCAGCAACGCCCGTACGTGCAGTGAGTCGATGCGGAAGGTCTCGCTGAAATATCGCAGCGCTTCCCCATACACGGCGTGTTTTAAATAGAACGCCCCCAGTTCGTAGTGCGCGGCTACGTCGCTGGAATCAGTGCGAATGCGATTCAAATAACTCAATTCTGTCGTGCGCGGGTCTTCCTTCTCCTCTACGACAGGCGCTTCTTCTCGCGTGCCACCGCAGCCCAAAGCCGCTATCCACGCCAGCCATAGCACGCCATTGAACCACTTCACGTTCGCCTTGCCCTTTCGCGGACTTCTGGCACGATGATCCTATAGTTTTTCCGGCTCTTGGACCGTGAGGAACTGATCGGCCGCCACGTCTTCCAACACCTGCTCAACCCCACTTGGCCAGCGGATCTCTATCCGATCCACCCGCGTGTGCGTCCCCAAGCCAAAGTGCACCCGCAGCGCATTCTGCGATAGATAGGAGCTGCCCGACCGCACTTCTTTGATCTGGTGCAGATCGCCGGCGACTACCCGAATCCGCGCGCCGATGCCGTTGCGGTTGCTGTGGGTGCCGACGGTGCGCACGGTTAGCCAGTGCTGTCGGTTTCCGCCGTCGTTGCGCAGCAGCAGGCCGCGCTGGTTGTTGTTGCTGACGAACAGATCTAAGTCGCCGTCGTTGTCGTAGTCGGCGGTCGCTGATCCGCGTCCGACCCAGGCGGTGGCCAGCCCGGGCGAGTCGCTGCTGACGTCGGAGAAGGTGCCGTCGCCGTTGTTGTGGAATAGCTGATCCCGCTGCGCGTAGGAAGGTCCGGCGCGGTCGATAATTTCTATATTTGGTTCGACGTGTCCGTTGGCTAGGAACAGGTCGAGATAGCCATCGTTGTCGTAGTCGAGAAAGTCCGTGCCAAAGGTCAATGTCGAGAAGGTCGGTTCGTCTAATTTGGACTCGTGTATCTGGTCTTTAAACACATCGCCCCGCTCGTTTTTCAACAGACGACAGTGCTCCCACTGGAAGTTGCAGACGACGATGTCGAGGAGTCCGTCCCGGTCGTAGTCGCCAAAGTCCGTGCCCATGCCCGCCTCGGGTTTGCCGTCCGGGCTGAAGGCGACGCCAGAATTTAGCCCAATATTGGAAAACCGCGTCCCCCCCTCATTGCGGAAGAGGAAGTTAGGGGTCATATCGTTGGCGACAAACAGATCCGCATCGCCGTCTTCGTCGTAATCGCCAAATACCACGCCGAGTTGACGACAGCGGTCGTTGTAAACGCCCATTGCTTCTGTTACGTCGGCAAAAGTTCCATCTCCTTCGTTGCGGTACATAATCCCCGATGCGCCCCCGTACTGACCGGGACCGCAATAGACGCGTATGGAACCGTGCCTGCACTCTTTGTGGTTTTCGAGGGTAAAATCGGTGTTGTTGGAAACGTAGAGGTCGAGATCGCCATCGTTGTCGATGTCGGCAAAGGCCGCGCTCATGCTCAAGCGCTCGTCGCCGATGCCAGCGATCTCTGTCGCATCGACAAATGAACCGTCGCCGCCATTGCGATACAGCACATTGGCACCGAAGTTCGTGACATAGAGATCGACATGACCGTTGTTGTCGTAATCTCCCGCGCAGACACCCATGCCATATCCTTCATCGCCGACACCTGCGTCCTCTGTTGTTTCCTCGAACTTCCCATTGCCCTTGTTTCGATATAGGACATTTTGCGGTACGCGCCGCTCCAAAAAGCCCGGCAATACGGCCCCATTAACTAGATATAGATCTTCGTCGCCGTCGCTGTCGTAATCGACAAAAGCCGCTCCCGACCCATAGGTCTCCACGTAGTAGAAACGACCGCTGCCGCCGTTGGCATGAGCAAAGTGGATGCCGGCCGCGGCAGTGGCATCGACGAATTTCGGCAGTGCATTTCTAGCTAATTGGGGCTTAGGTGCAGTGGCTGCTGTCGATGGAGCGGGAGTTTCATTTGCGCACCCCACGATTAGCGCCATACCCCAGCTAAAGAGAACTGCAACGATGGGTATATAAAAAGAGCACATATCGCGGGAAGTATGCAGTCGATGCAATTCCATTAATCGGCGCAGACATCAGACCGCATAAGGGCAGATTTGTCAGGCGTTATTGCAATCCGGCGAACATGCTCAGAAACAGCACCAGATCCGTCGTCGTCTCGTCGCGGAAATCGCGTCGCTCCCAGCGCCCGCCGATGTTGGTCATCAGGCGATAACCCAGATAGTCCGAGCGATTGGATAGCTGTGCAGCAATCACGAACTGTTCAAAATCGTCCACATATCCGGCGGGCAGTGGATCAGTGCGTTCGACCATATTCCGGAAAATCTCGTACTCGATGCCGGACTCTAGGCGCATCGTGCTGATCAACTCCTGCTGCCACACAAAAAAGAAAATTTCCGCTAGCTCGTTGTTCTCCAACTCGTTTTTGTCTGTGGGCGAGCGCCGCTTGTAGAGCTGTTTCCACCTAGGCCACAGCACGTGTTTACCCACCGGAATGGGCAGGTCCGCCTTGGTGATCAGCGCGAGGAGCTTCTCGTCTTGCCAGTTTGCCGGTTGCTGGTCTCCCCGATGGTGATAGATCTCGTACTTCAGCTTGGTCTCCAGATTGAGCGGAGCGTATTTGCGCGTGCGCGCACTCAAAAAGGTGGTGTTGATCAGCGCATTCTGGGCAATCATGGGATCGACGAAGGGGCGCATATCCCCCCGCGTGCGCGGACTCTGCACCCATAGAATGATGTCTTCGGGGATATTGTCTTTGACGCTGCGAAGGCCGTTGTAGAGCTGCATCTGCAAACCGTGGCGAGGTACTTCGTGCGTCAGTGTTAGCAGACCGTAGAGCGACTTGCTGCGGCGATTGCTGCTCAGCAGCCACTCGCGCATGCGACCGATCATTATGCGGCTGCTTGGCTTGAGTTCGGCACCACCGTAGAAGTTGTAGCCGCGGTGGTCGCGCGGATACGGGTAGTCCGCTTCCTCGTCGTTTTCAAAGCGGTCGATCACCGTATTGTTGTTCATGTCAATGCCGTAGAGAAACTCCAGCGGATCGACATCGTAGCGCACGAAGGGCTCCAAGTAGTCTGGCACGCTGTTGTCGTTCTGGTTGAAGTCCGACACTAGGTCGTTGTTTTCGTCGTAGCCAGGAAAGACGGCCACGTCAGCCCGCTGGATCAGCAGGCGCTCCGACGAGGAACTGCTGAAGGTGCGCCGACGCCAGTCGGGAAAGCGGTCTTGATCGTCGTTGTCGTCCACGAATTCGTAAACGTTGTTTACAGCACTTTCGTAGTTAATGCGCCCGTTGCTGTCGGGCACGAACATAAATGTTTGATAGCCCGGGTCCATGCTAAAAATTTCGCCATAGGCAAACCACGGGTACACATTGTGCGACGCCGTTGCATAGTAGCCCTCCGCGCTCTCTTTCCCCAGCGCCTGATTGTAGGTGAAATTCTGGTTGGGGAAGCGGCGGTATTTGCGGTTGATATTGTATTCGGCGCGCAAGTTAAACCCGCCGAAGAGATCGTCGATTTCCATGGTTAGACCGGCGACTTCGTTGGCCGTCGGCAAGCCGTAGCTAAAGCGCACCACGCGCTGGTTGGAGCCGTCCTTGATGTTTTTCTCCGCGCGGGTGACGGGCAAAAATACGGGCTCGCCCGTGTTGTTGACCTGCATATTGGAAGTGACTTCAACGGCATAGTCATTGGCTAGAACCAATTCGATCTCGATCTTTTTGATTTCCTTGAAGTCGATGATCTCATCTTCGTCGGGAATGGGCGTAAAGTCGCGCTCGATGTCGTAGGTTATGATGATGTTGTTGCCGCCGCTGGCCTCCCAACGTCCCTGCCGCCGGATACCGCCATCTACTAGCGCCCGGTCGGAAATTTCGGGATGCTCGACGCCATTTATGTACACGCGGTGCAAAAAGAGCAACGCCCCCCCTTCGCCGTCCTCGGGCGAATCGTCGGATAGACGCACCAAGAGGCGCTGCACGTTGCCCGCCTGCAGGTTGCCGCCGAGCGTGCCCTTGAGAGAGTTGTTGCCGAAGCTCTCCGAGCTATTCCAGTGGCCGGCGTTGACGTAGGTGGTGCCCAGCTTGATAAAGTCGCCGACTTGGGCCGTGCCGCGCAGACCGACCAGATTGGTAAAAAGCGTGCGCACCGTGGCTCCTTGATTGCGGTTGGTCGCCGTGGCTGCCAGAGCGGGGTTATCCGTGCGCGAGGCGATTAGCGTCAGGGCGTATTTATCGGAGAGAAAATCCCACTGCACGCCGTTGAACAGTGGTTTGGAAAAGGTCATCGGCGTCAGCGTGGTCCTTAGCTGTTCGCCCACGGTCAACGCCATGTGGTATTGGCCCTCAGACGCCGTTGAAATGACTAGATTGTTGAACCAGTTGTTGAACTCCACGGACTTGTCGATCGCACTGCCCGTTTCCGTGGGATGCTGCTGCGCCCACTCGTAGATCTTCCAACCGCGCGTGATGTAATTGCCGTATATATCGTAAAAGCGCTGGCCCTGTAGCACGATGTCGGTATAGCGCTCGTAGCGATCCCTGGCGTAGTTGGTGTACTCCCAGTTTTTCCACCCGTAGATATCGTAGAGCGTCTGGGGCAGATACCATTTCCGCATAGTCGGCGTGATGGTCTGGGGTGATATCCGCACACCACTGGCGACGTAGGGGTTGAGAAAGCCCGATTGCAGGCCTTCGGCTAATACTCCACCTGCCAAAAGGCAACCCGTTAGCAGAGCACCGAAAAACTTCCGGCCCATTTGTCCCTCCCTTTTTTACTGCTGTGCAACACGCTGGTTATTAATAGGCCAAACTAATGGTGCGGTATACCGACTGGTCTCCAGAGTCGGCTTCCATCAGGATGCGGCAGATATACACACCCGGCGGCAAAACCACTCCCGCAGCGTCCCGGCCATCCCACGCGAAACCCGCAGCATCTAGGTCGAGCGTCCGCAGGTGAGATCCAGTTAGGTCGTAGATATCCACGTTGGGATTGCCCTCGACCTGGACCACGATAAAGTTGATTTGCGCTTCGTCGTTTACGCCATCGCCGTTGGGCGTAACGACCGGAGCCACCTGCACGTTGCGCAGCAAGTTCCCACCGGCCACATCGGGCACAAAAACGATCATCGAGCGCGGCTCTAAGGGCTCGACGCCTTGACGCACATTCTGCTGGCTGTCCCCGGCCCAGGCCTCAAAGAGCGTGGCATTGGTCGTTACTTGCGCGGTAAACAGCACTTCCACCGAATCCTCCCGCACCCGCTCTGGCAGTCCGACTTTTAGCAGCCCGTCCGCCAGTTCAACTTCCTTCGGCTGTACGCTCTGTCCGCCGACTCGTACGCCAACCTCTTGTACAGCGCCTGGCACTTGGATAAGAACCTCGTCAAAGCCTTGGTCGTTGCGCGCAAAGGTCGGTTGCAGCAAATACGTAAAGCGCTGCAACGAATCCAAGCCGACCTCGCGCGGCAATATGCGTGCGGCAATGCCACCGCTGACGAGTGGATCGTCGAATTCTAGGGTCAGGGAGCGCAGTACCGGCGTCAGTTGTGGATCGTCGTTGGCCAGTTGAATCTGCAGTTGCAGAAATTGTCTGGGCGTAGGTGAGAGGAAGGCCTCTGCGGGAAAATCATAGGGCTGGCTCCAGCCGCTCCAATCCGGTCCTTTGAGCTTGAGGGTGTCGATGCGCCCGCGCACGCTCTTGGGCAATTTGCCAAAACGGGCCGAATCCAATTCCGTGCCGTTCTTGTGATAGTACTTCTTCTGGAGCTCAAAGGTATTGCCCGTCTGTGAGCGAATTTCAATCCGCGTGCCGACGGGTAAGTCGGCGTCCCACGACAGCTTGCGCACGCTCTTCATGGATCCTAGGTCGATGAAGTCCGACACCATTTCCGTCGCCGCCACGTGCCCCTCGCCGTGGAGGATGTATTCAAAAACTGATTGGCGGATCTGTAGGCGCGTGGGAATGCCGCTGCGGTGGTAGAAGATATGGCGAATTTTCCGCAGCGGGAATGCAAAGTGATACGACTGTTGGTTGGGGAACCTATCGTTGAATACGTCGCTGAGTTCTTGGTAGTCGAAATTGCTGCGAATGCGGTCGCTGGTCAGGCCGCTGGCTGGCGTGCCGTCGGAGGTGGTGAGGATAAATAGTTTGGCCCCGTGCCCGTAGGAGCCACGAGACCCCTCCCCGCCTCCGACGGTCAGATCTAGGTGGGAAAGGTGGTCTATCCAGAATGTGGCACCCAGATCCCATTCGAACCAATCGCCGTCTTCGACATAGGTCCTGAGATTGCCCTCCTTGGCCTGGTCACCACCTACGGCAAGTCGCCAGTTAGTATTGACATCCCCATCGAAGATCATCCCGACCTTATCTTCGCTCCGCCCCGCTCGCACTGCTCCGCCCCGTTCCACTGTACCTATGGCGAGATTATCTCCCAGTGCATCCACTTCGATCTCAGCCAGCGCCGCGCCTGGATTTTTTTCCGTGGGCACTAGGCGCACGTGATGGACTAGGTTAAAATCCAGCGTATCCTGCTCTATGAGATGCTCGCCGCTGGCCAGACCGAACTCAATTCGTTTCAGATCGACCTCAAAAACGCGCTCTACATTGGGTGTTGTGGTGACGGCGACCGGGTGGTAGGTCACGCCATAACGCGTATCTACACCGTTACTTATGTAAGTCGTGAAATTGCGAAAGGGCTTGGCGTCGGGTGTGTCTGGAAAGACAAAGCGCAACTTGCGCGCCAATACCGGTCGGCCGAGGTCTATTTCGATCCACCAATCGTCCAGCGGATCGTCGGCAGACGGCTGCCACCAAGTCGATGGATCTTGGTCAATAATATTAGCCGCATCTTGGGGGTTTGAATTCACTTCGCGGATGCCACCAAAAACCTGTTTCTTGCCTTCGCTATGGGAAAACTCTGCAGCATCGGCCACAGCGTTTATATTGCGGCGCATCCACGCCAGGCTGATACTGCCGTCGTCGGCAATTTCGAGTGTGCCCTTGGGAATAGCCCACGTCTGCCAGTCCGCCGGGCTACTTAGGCGCAGTTCATCGGACTGGGCACCTGCTGCACACAGGGTGGCGACGAACAAAAGGTGAATCGCAGCAAATTTTTGCATGGTGCATCCTCGTGGTATGTGCAACCCGTTTAGTAGGCCACCGCAATGATGCGCGTACGCGTGAAGTCGCCCGCGTCCGTCTCGACGGAAAGTCGGGCGAGATACAGACCCGGAGCTACGAGTCCCGTTCCCTCTCCCCATCCATCCCACTCTTCGACATAACGTCCTTCGCTCCTAGAATTGGCCGATAGCGTTCGCACTTTGCGTCCGCGCAAATCGTAGATTTCAAAGACCACCTGGCTGGCTTGGACGCCCAGCAGTGAATAAGCTAGTTCAAACGTGTCGTTGCGTCCGTCGCCATTCGGCGTCACGACGGTCGATCTCACGTCTAATGCGCTCAGCACATCTAACTCCTCGCTCAGTGCCAGCACCTCGATGGAATTGGTCGATACCTCTGCGTTGGCATCTCCGGGGTCGATAGATTGGGGCTGTCCCTCTCCCCCTATGACAAATATCTCGCCCTGAAACAAGGCGTTAAAACTGAAGACGCCCGTTTTGAACAGCAGCCGCAGCGGCCTGTTGTCTGCGGCCGCGATGCGGTTGGACGGAAAATAGACGATCAACTCACCCTGTTTTTCCGCGATGCTGTCGGGTTCCACCGCGACTAAGGGGTCGCCCATTTCCAGTCCTATAAACTGGACGCGGCCCGGGGTTTGCAGCCTTAAGGCGTCAAAACCCGCCTTGGTCTCCGACTCAAAGTCGGCTCGCACGTCAAAAGTGAAGATGCGCTCCTCGCCCAAGGGCACTTCCGTCTTGCGCCCGCGCGGCTGTGGTTCGTCCTGTAATGCGACCTCCCCGACGATCGCATCGACCAGCAAAGGCGAGTATTCTACGACCAGCGAATCCATCCGGCCATAGGTGAACAAATCCTCGCTCTTCATCGTGAAGTTGATTTTGAGATACTGTCGATTATCCGGCGAAAGGATCTCTATGCCTTCGCCCGCGGACGCTTCTTGTGGCACCGACCAGAAGCTCCAGTTGTCCACGTCGGGCCGCTCCGGCCCCTGAGCTCCAGGACGCACGTAATCATCGTACGGCGCTTTGTCCCATTCGGCAAAACTCACTTCGCGTTCGGTCCTCAACTCGGTGTATATGCTGTAAACCTGTGGCGTATCGTCCCGGCCGGTCTGCGTTTCCAGCGAAAAGGAGATGGGATTTTCTGCCAAAAGCTCGGGTTCGCTGTCTATGCCCTCTTTGGCAAATCCGTTGAAATAAGGTATGACCCGCCCGAAATTGACCGGCTCACCGATGTCGATCACCTTGGAGAGGTATTGCGATTTTTGCACAAAACCCTCGCCGTAAAACTCTACCTCGGCAATGACGCCCAATTCCGGGAAGTTTATGAAAATGAACTGCAAGGATTGGGTGGGAAAACGAGCATTGGCGATGCGCGTGGTCTGGTTGAGATTCTGCTCTAGTAAGAGGTCAAACTGCCCTTGCTTGAAGCGCTCTCCATCAATTGCGGCCCAAATTTCATACAGCTTGGGGTAGGCGTTTTTGAGTGGCAAACCCGGCGTGATCCGCTTGCGGTCGTCGGTCTGGGTGCGCCCTTCCGCCGGGGAAAAAAAGCGGATGCGGTTGATGGGCAACTCCCAACCTAGGTTGTAGTAATAATAGCCGGAGACAATGGCCACTGACCGGGTCGTGTCGCCGTCTATTGTATATACAAAGCCGTTATCTCCGAGGACCTCGGGCTCGCCGGGAATGAGGCGTGCGTTCTGCGTCCCGCCCCGCTCTCCCCCCCAAGGGTTGCCGAAGACATCAGCGCGCGAGCTGCCCTTCTTTTCGCCCAGCGCGATATTGACCGCTGGGTCCAATTCGTAGGGCTGCAGGCTGCCGTCCACGACCCACATGCCGCCCATCAACTCGGCTAGTTCTTCCCAGCCGTTATCTCCTGTACCTAGCACGAATCGCTCTACCTGCGCCTCTGCAAAACAAGGGGCCAAGAGCAAAAGAGCTAGCGCCACTTTGTGCTTCATGCTCAGTTTTCCTCGTTTAAATGGGCATTAATAGGCCACGTGGATCAGGCGCATGCGGTTGACTTCGTCGGTAGCCGCCTCTATCGAGGCTCTGGCGATATAGGTCCCCGGTGGCACCAGATCACCGACATTGTTTGTTCCGTCCCAGTGCCACTGAGTATAACGTCCGGCGATCAGCGCATCAGAGAGCACGTTTTTTATTAAGCGACCCGAAAGATCATATACGAGTAGTTCCGCCGCGGCAGGCCGCACTAAATGGATGAGCACAAAGGAGAAGACGGACGAATCGTTTATGCCATCGCCGTTGGGCGTTATAATCGACGGATAAACGGCAAAGGATTGCAACACACTTTCGCCGCTGGCGAGGAAAATTACCTCCTGCGAGTCCGTGCCCACTTCCCGCGTCGCGTCGCCCTCGGCAATGCGCTGGGGAAGGCTGCCCGTCGTATCCAGAAGCTGTCCTATAAACTGGGTGGAAAAGAGCAGCGCCTGCGAGCGAAACGTAATCCGCAGACGCACATCTTCTCCTGTGCTAATGCGCCGGGATGGGAAATAAACGCGCAAGCCCGTATCGTCCACGTGCACGCTATCCGGCTGTATCTCCTCTAACTCGTGCCCCATTTCCAGTTTGAGAAACTCGGGCTGTATCAGCGTCGAGATGCGCACGCCGTCAAAGCCGGTTCCCTCACCCAAGTCGGCCTTTATGTCGTAGGTAAAAACCGTATCTCGACCGGCCGGAACGGACGTGCGTCCACCGGCTGGAAAGGGATCGTCCAATAGGGCTACTTCGCTCAATGCCAACTCGGCTAGCGGCGGCGTATGCACGATGGCTAGGCTATCGACCTGCATACTTGCGGAGGTATTGCCCTCAAAGCGCAGGCGCACTTGGAAAAAATCGCGCGGTCCCGGCAGATCCAGCGGAATGGAGTACGCACCGCTGGAGTCGGCGATGAGCGGCTCCGTCCAAGACGACCAGTGCGTGGCATCCGGGCGAATGCTGCCCTTGAGGACCAACGGCAGTTCTTCGTACTCCTCTTTGCTGACCAGCACTTCCGACCGGGTCTCTACGTCGGCGATTTGGTAGTAGTCGAGAGGCGTTTCGTCAACGCCGTTGCGCATCTGCACGATCACCCGTACTGGCTCAGCGGTGCCCGCGCTGCTTTCGCCTTCCTCGGACAGCGAAACTCTGTGCGCGCGAAAAGTCAATGCGCCGTAGTTGACAGGCTGGGCGAACTGGATGAGCTGTGTTTCGTAGAGCCCACGCGGCACAAAGCCTTCGCCGTGGACCTCGATTTCCGCCAGTTCAAAGGGGTTAGGGGAAAGCACTCTGAGTTGAATAAAGCGCACCAGTTGCGTCGGGAAGCGCACATCCACTCTTGGATCGCGGTTGATCGTCACTTGGCGAACGGCCTCGTAAACGGGCGAGTCATTGGCGTCGAAAGTGCGCCCGTCATTGAGTGATATCTCGTAGCCAGCGACGAATTCATCCTCTCCTGCACGGGGGTAAAAAACAACTTGGCTAACTGGAAACGAAGCCCCGAGATCCATAAAAAAAATGCGTCCGCGCTGATTGACCCCCACTTCCTTAAAGCGATTTTCCGTGCTGGTCGTACCGTCCCCGTCCACCAGGACCTCAGATCCCTCAATGCCCCGCGCCGAATTGTTCCACACCTGTCCGTTGCCTTCGGCGATAAAGCTGCTGGGCGCACCGACTCCCCAGACGATAAACTGAGTTATATTTTGATCGAGTGAAAAGCTGGCCGGTCCTAGGACCTGTCCTTCACCTACGACTACCCCCGCCATAGTCTGCGCTGGCTCCTCCCAGGCTTGCCCTCCCAAGCCGACCCCCCAAACATCGGCCTGTAGTTCCGCTGGTTTAATGCAGAACGACAGGATCAGCCCAACCAAAGCAGTTCGCCTAAAGGAAGACATCATTGCCTATTCACCAGTTCGGGCGGTGGCTTAAACCCCTTAAACACCTCGCGCTGAAAGTGAAAGGTGAGATCCTTGGTCTCCACAGGCTCGTTGCGGTAATCGTATCGCAATGCAATGCCTCTGACGTGGATAGAAAACTCCTTCACGTCGGGTGCGAGGCTCGGAAAAACGACAAAACCCTCTGATTCTTGGCCGCTGAAGATGATCTGCTCCTGAAACATAGTGCGCTTGAGCATATCTTCGCGCTCGTTAAAACGCCGGTATTCGTTGCCGGCATATCCCTGAATGAACGAATAATAGTACTCTAGGATCTGCAGCGGTTCTAAAGGCGCGTACTTGCGATACCCATCCTTTGAAATCAGCTCGATCTTGAGGGGATCAACGCCGACTTTGGGATAGGCGTAGTTTTTAACTTTTAGTAGCCATACGCTGTGTTTGGGCGGTGTCCACTCTTCGCCCATGCGCTTCCAGTTGCCGAAAGTATAAGGATTGGTCGATACGGGTCCCTGCGTGGACTGCTGTGAGAATTTGCGGTTCAATTCAGCGTCGGTCATGGGGCGCAGACCGATCTCCAGACGCTCGAACGAATAGGTGATCAAGCCATCGTCTTGAATCACCATATCGGCCTCCTGCTGTCCCTGCGGAGCTGGCTGAATTGGCCCGTCGAAATAACGTCCACATCCTGCCAACATCCCTAGGGAACAAAGCCACGCACCGAACCGTATCATCGCATTAACCTCGGGAAGTGTACATTGCACTGGCGGTTATTGGGCGGCGGCATCTGCCGCCGCCCAATATGTGGTCAAAGGACCGTTCGGTTAGTCGCTGAAGGTCGCTTTGATTTTTGCCCAACTCTCGGATTCCACTGCGGTGCCCCCGCCATCGGCGCGATCGTACTCGTCCGCGCCAAGCAGCGTGTATTCCGAGCAGACATCGCAGTTACCAGAAGCGCCGTCCTCACCGGTTGTTGCTAGCTGATGCGTGCGGCGGTCTTCGGGATTATCCGCTTCGTTCAACTGATAGGTCAGGCGGATGATCTGCCCGGCCTCGTTCTCGTGGCGGATGCTGTTATCCGCACCGTCCAACGACGCGTAATCCCAGAGGGGAATGCTGTACTCGTAGTTGACCGTGACGTTGGTCGAACCCGTGGTCGCTCCCGGAGGATTAGTCGTCACTCTGGACTCGGCGAACTCGTCCATCCAGTGGATTTCCTCGACCACCTGCCAGCGCAACCACCACGAGCCGTCGCCGCCATAGGGCGTTTCATATATGCCGGGGACCGGCAGGTGCATGGTAAACTGCTGCCCCTCAGCACGCGTGCCCGATTCGCCGTCGCCGTCATGCGGACCGCCGCTGGCGTTGGCATCAGTGATGATCTCGAGATCATCGTCGCGCCAGCCGTCGTCAAAGACGTCGGAGGTGACGACTAGTGTGTCGTCGGTGGCGCGCACAAATCCGTAGAGCTTGTTGTCGCGGCCTGTGCCCGTCCACGCCGTCATAATGGCCACGTCGAGATCGCTCTTGTCCAGCACTTCGGCCTTCTGGATTTCGTACATCTCGTCGGGACCAACGGTGAAAATGGGGTCGAACCATGCCCAGTCACCATCTTCGCCATCAATGGTGATGGTGACATCAGCAGGCACCTCTAAGGCGAAGTAGCCAATACCGTTGGCATTGGACTGGCCCCAAGCGAAGCTCGCCAGTGCCACTGACAACACTGCTGCTATGAGTGCGTTTTTGCGCATATCTTTCTCCTTATCTGATGGAATTAGAGATATTGCTCTTTCTGCTCCTGCAATTACAGGAGCGAACGCTGTATTCATTCACCTCCTTCCGCATTTAGAGTAGAGAGATCTAGGCTCGTCTATGAGGTAGAAACGCAGAGCCGCTACTTTTCTAGGTTAGACAGGGCCTGTTCATCGACAACTATCTCAGTCCTATATTTATGCCTCAACTCATCTAACAAGCTATCAAAGTCTTCTTCAATTGCGTGCCGATGGGCGTAGGACAATTGACGCCATATTCTAGACTGCACCTTGGGTGTAAAAAAAGAGAGGGTTTTTTCCGGGCGCATCGCCAGTACTTCGAGTACGAGATATCCCGT
Source organism: Candidatus Latescibacterota bacterium (assembly GCA_021295675.1). Next base: position 29,960 of record JAGWBY010000010.1, read on the forward strand.
CATATCGCCGCTCAACTGGATAGGGAGTGGTCCCTTGATGCCGCCAACCGGCAGGCCCCGCACGGCTTGGATCATGGTAGCCATAGCGCCTTGGGCCGTCGCTGTGTCAGCTAGCGTGAAGTTAAATATGTCGAACTGACGCACGCGTCCTTTAAATGCCGGATACTCGCGCATGATCTCGGCCATATCCTCGCCGGTGCGCACGCGCTGGGCGATAGCGCGCGAAGCTGTTTCCGAATCGACCAGTGCACCGGCAAAAAACGTGCGCACCGGCAGGGTGAATTCGTCTGCTAGGTCCTGATATAGAGTGCGCCGCTGTTTCTCTGTGACAAAGCGCGATTCTACTTCTGTTCGCCGCAGCATCTCAATCATGGCCTCTTCGCGTTTATCCCGCACGAACTGGACCACGGCTTCCTCGCGATCCAATCCCCGTTGTTGGGCCAGCAGAGGCAGCAGGATTTTGCGCAGTGCTTCGTCTTGGGCAAATTCGACCACGGTGGTGCTATCTATGGCGTGGGGACGGCGCTTGGGTTCGGCCTCCTCTACCAAAGCCATATACGCGTTCAGGTCGATACTCCCTCCACTATAGCGCAACAGGATACGCACGTGGTCTCCTGTTTCTAGTACGGGTACACCGCCTTCAGCTAATCGCCCCCGCTGCAGCAATACACCCAATACCTGTGCATCTACTGAAAAACCAAAGTGCGTTTTCTGGTCGGCTAAGTATTTGGACCAGCGATCTTTTTTTTGTTGCTTTTCCAGCGTTTGGCGCAGCATCTTCTTTTGGCGCTCAAAACTTACGTAGCGCTCTTCATTGGCTCTGATCAGATGGTAAGTTCCCTGCGGGTTGCGGTACGGTTCGGACACTTGACCGACCTGTAGGCGAAAAAGTTCGGCTACAAACCCGCTGTGCTGTGCTTCTTCCTCCTGCCAGAAACCCATATCTCCACCTTTGACCGCCGATGTGCGATCAAGGGACTGCTCACGCGCCAGCACCGCAAAATCGGCACCTTGCCGCAGTTGCTCTTGCACGGCCCGGGCTTCTTCGAGACTGCCTACTTGAATATGACTCGCCCGCACTTCCCGCTTTTTGTGCAATCCGCTCTGGTGGAAATGCGCCCGCAGTTCCTCTTCCGATATAGAAACATCTCCTGTGACTTCCCCGTACAGACGCTCGATTAGCTTCCGGGCGCGCACCTGTTGCACGCTTGCGACTACGTCGGGGTGCTGATCCAAACCCTTTGCCTTGGCCTCTAAGACCAGAAGCTTGCGATCGATGAAAGGCTGTAGCATTTCCCGGGCATTACCCGCGGCAAACCGGCGCATATTGCGCTCGGCGCGGAGCAAGTCATCTATCATAATGACCTCGCTCCCGACTCTGGCCAGCACGGCTGAATTCACAGCCCATGAATCGACCGCCATCAGCCCGATAATCGCCGTCACGGCCCAGCAAGTAGCCATCTGTCCAGCGCAAATCTGCGCTCTTTTTGTCGCAGCCAATCCAATGCTCATAAAGCAGTATTACAACCTTGTGAATATCCGTCTTATACAGGGTTTACGACATCGCAAGATAAAAAGCATGAATAGTTGAAAAAAGGCCCTATGTCAAGCGGCGTTCTTCCATGTCGAGCCATTGGGTCGAGTTGTTACCTTGTACGCTATGTGCGTTAATAACAAATCCATTCGGTCAACATTGCGTTTCCAGTACCCATTTTAGATGCCAACGGGCCTAGCAACTAGATCTTTTTTATGTTATAGCGCGCCCTAAGTGTACGTTTGCTCTAAAGCGGCGTACTGGCCGATGAGTTCGTCGTACGCGGCTACGGCCCTTGGCTCTGGCTCAATCGTCGATCCACCGACCGGTTGCGCAAATGGCTCGACGACTTCCGCCCACGAAGGCGCGTAGCTGGCTGTGGACTGGTGGGCGTGGGAGGCGCGCAAGGCAGCGCCTAGTGCCGCTGAACTAGTCGTCTCGAAGCGGTGGACCGGGCAGTTGTGGACGTTGGCGAAGACGCGCAGGATTTCGGCGTTGGCCGACGCGCCGCCGGTGACGTAGAGCGAAGAAATGCCTACGCCCATCCAGCGCGCGTGGATGCGCGAGGAAAGGGCTTGGGCCTCAATGACGGCGCGGACATTGGCTGGTGCGTCTCCGGGATCGAGGTTGGAGCGGACGACGTTGGGCCGGGGGACTTTGGGGACGATTTCCGGCGCGAAGTAAGGGAGCATGAGCGCGCCGTTGTTGCCCGGCGGCGTGGTGTGCAAGGCTTGGGTAAACTGCTGCCAGTTCATGCCGTATTGGTCGCGCACGGCTTCGCGGGCCAAGCTGCCGTTGAGGTAGCAAGTCAGGGCCATGTAGTGCGTGCCGTCGGGCGAGGCAAAGACCGCACCCTCGCCGGCTGCGGAGGTGCGCGGCTGATCCATGCAGGCGAACAAGGTGTCCGAAGTGCCCAAGCTCAAGGCGACTTGCCCTGGAGCGACGAGGCCGAGACCGATGAGGCTGCACGGGTTATCGCCAGAAAAGGGCAGTACGAGGCAATCGTCCGCAAAGCCGTAGCGACCTACATAATAAGGGCTGATGGGGCCGACGGGCTGGCCGGAGGGGGCGATGGGCAGGAGTTTGGCGGCTAGGTCGGGAGCGGTAGCGTCGAGCGCACGCGCACTCCACTGGCGCGCGGCAATGTTCATCATGTTGGTGCCGCTGCCGTCGCCGGGGTCAACGCCGACGAGCCGTCCAGCGAGCAGGCTGGCGACGTAAGAGCTAACTAAGCCGATGTACGTGGTGTTGGCGTAAGCGTTGGATTCGGTCTGGTAAAACTTGCGGATTTGCGGACCGCTGAAGCGCTCAAAGGCCGCATTGCCCGTGAGTGCGAGGAGTGCATCGCGCCCACCGACGCCCGCTTCGATCTCGGCGCATTGCGAGCTCGTGGAAGTATCCATCCAAATGGGAGAAGTTGGACGGGAGAAGATGGCGGCTAGCTGGTCTTTGAGCGGTTGACCGGGCGACAGACGCACTAGGGCTGGGCCGGTGCTGGCGTTGAGATAGACGGTGCCGTGCTGTTGGCCGCTGCCGGCGACAGCCCGCACGGCACCGAGATCGTGGTCTTGGTCGGTGAGCGTTTGCAGGAGCAGGTCCAGCGCTTCGGCCCACATCAGGGGCGCACTGTGGACAACGCCCTCACCGAGGTCGAGGACGCCGTTGACGACTCCATACGTGGCTTTGAAGTGATCGTCGAAGTTGATGGACGCTTCGGCGACGATGGTGCGCTGCTCTGTGTCGATGAGTAGGCCGGTGATGGATTGGGTGCTAGCGTCGATGCCCAGATACTTGCTCATAGAAATACCCCGCCGTAATTTTGTGAGCTATTCACACCAAAATTAACAAATGCGCTGGGGAGGACAAAACCAATGGAGGCAGTGGCGGTGCAGCCCGAAATTGCAGGGACGCTGGCGACCGTGGACCCGGAAGTCGAGGCTATCATTCGCGCTGAAAACAGGCGTCAGCACAACAAAATTCGCCTGATCCCATCTGAAAATTACGCCAGTCAAGCCGTACTCGAAGCCAGTGGCTCCATCCTGACGAATAAGTACTCCGAAGGGTACGCAGGTGCGCGCTACTACGAAGGCCAGCGAGAAATCGACAAGATCGAGCGGCTGTGCGTCGAGCGCGCCAAGGAGGTTTTCGGGGCCGAGCACGTCAATGTGCAGCCCTATTCGGGCTCGCCGGCCAATCAGGCCGTGTACGTCGGCCTGTGCGCGCCGGGCGATACGGTCATGGGCTTGGCGCTGGCGCACGGAGGCCATCTGACGCACGGCGACGGCGTTAGCATCTCGGGGATGCACTACAAGTCCGTGCAATACGGGGTGTGCCGGGACTCGGGCGAAATCGACTTCGACCAAGTCGAAGCACTGGCTAAAGAGAACCGGCCCAAGCTGCTCTTTTGCGGAGGCACGGCCTATCCGCGCATCGTTGACTTTGCGCGTTTTGCCGAGATTGGGCATTCGGTGGGGGCCATCGTGGTCGCCGACATCGCGCATATTGCCGGGTTGGTGGCCGCCGGAGTGCATCCCAGTCCCGTGCCGCACGTAGATGTGGTCACTACGACTACACACAAGTCGCTGCGGGGGCCGCGCGGCGGGATGATCTTGTGCAGGGCGCAGTACGCCGAGGCTCTCGATAAGGCGGTGTTCCCAGGCTTGCAGGGCGGGCCGCACAACAGTACCACGGCGGCGATTGCCGTGGCGCTCAAGGAGGCAATGAGCGAGGAGTTTAAGCTGTATGCCCAGCAGATTGTCGCCAACGCTCAGACCTTGGCTGCTGCGCTGTCGGTGCGCGGTTTTGCCCTCAGCTCGGGTGGCACCGACAACCACCTGATCCTCATGGACATGACTAATAAGGGCATTACTGGTTATGCGATGGCCAAGGCGCTGGACGCATCGGGCATTGTCTGCAATTTCAATCGCGTGCCCTTTGATCCACGTCCGCATCGGCACGCCGGCGATTACCAGTCGGGGCTTTGGCACCGAGGAGATGGAGCAGTTGGCCGAGTGGATGGACCGGGTAGCTCAGGTCCGGGCCAATAAAGCGCTGGAACTCGACGACCGGAAAGCGGAATACGCCAAGATCGCGGCTGAAGTGCGGGCACTCTGCGCTCGCTTTCCGGCACCTGGCTTACTCTACGATGGCGGGGGAAAGCCGCTCTAGAATATGGACATATATCAAGAATTAGGTGTCGATCCCATTATCAACGCCGTGGGACCAGCGACCCGATTAAGCGGGTCGATTATGCACCCAGAGGTAGCCGAGGCCATGCGGCAGGCTTCGGAGCGCTGCGTGGATATAGCGCAGATGCAGGCGCGGGCCGGGGAGATTATCGCCGAGATTACTGGCGCGGAGGCCGGGTATGTGACGAGCGGGGCGGCAGCGGGCTTGTTGCTGGGGACGGCTGCTTGTGTGACCGGATTGGATCCGGGGAAGATGAACCGCTTGCCGGATACATCCGGGATGAAAAACGAAGTGATCATGGCGCGCAGTCACCGGAACTTCTACGACCACGCGGTGCGCTCAGTGGGGATTGAGCTAGTGGAGGTGGGGATTGCCGACCGCTTTTCCGGGGCGGGAATACGCGATGCGGAAGGGTGGGAGATCGAGGCGGCGATTACCGAGCGGACGGCGGCGATTGTGTACGTGGCATACGCGCACACGCAGCCGTCGCTGGAGGAGGTGGTGGTTGCGGCGCGCAAGGGCGGCGTGCCGGTGATTGTGGATGCGGCCGGGCAGTTGCCGCCAGCGAGCAACTTGCAGCGCTTTATTGCCGCCGGAGCTGATTTGGTCGCCTTTAGCGGCGGCAAGGCCATCGGCGGGCCGCAGGCTTCGGGGATTTTGTGCGGTCGGCGGAATTTGATCGCCGCGGCCGCGTTGCAACACCAGGACCTCGACGTGATGCCCGAGCTGTGGGAGCCGCCAGCGAGTTTGATCGACAAGTCGCAACTACCCGGTGCTCCGCAGCATGGCATTGGGCGGCCCTGCAAGGTCGGCAAGGAAGAGATCGCGGGATTGGTGAAGGCGCTGCGTCTTTTTGTGGCTGAGGATCCGGCGGTGCGGAGGCAGCGCTGGTATGCGCTGATGGAGGAACTGGTCGCCGCGTGTGGAGCGCTGCAACACGCCGAGATCGCGGTGGTAGCCGACCGCAAGCGCGTCGAGATTCCGACAGCGCGGTTGGTGCTCGACGAGGACGCCGCGGGCATGACGGCGCTAGACCTAGTCAGGGCCTTACAGGAAGGCCGGCCGCAGATCGCCGCCAACCCGACATATGTTTACGAGGGTGCGGTGATTTTTGGGCCGATGTGTCTCAAGGAAGGCGAGCCCGAACAGATTGCTCGACGGCTCAGGGAATTGCTCGGCTAAAACTGCGCCCCCCAATAGGCGGCACCCAGCAGCGCGGTCTTGTCGTTGAGCACGACGTGGACGGGAATGGCCGCGAGCGGCTCGCCCATGCGGCCTTTGTCCATAAAGCCCTCCATAAAGCGGCCATCGCGCAGCTTGGCGAGGATCTTGGGCGCAATGCCGCCGCCGACGAAAACCCCACCCGAAGACATCAGCTTGAGCGCCAAGTTTCCCGCTTCGCGGCCATAGAGAAGCGCGAAGAGGTCGAGGGCTGTTACGGCTAGCGCGGAGTGCCCTTCGAGGCTGGCACGAGCGATGGCGTCGGCGCGGTCGGACTGCTCTGCCTCGGGGGCTAGAGAGGCGTCGGCGCGGTCGGGATGCCGTTCGCACAGAAAGTCGTAGATCGCAGCCAAGCCGTGGCCCGATATCACCCGTTCCCAGCTAACGTGGCCGTAGCGCTCGTTGAGGAAATGCCAAAGCTCGGCTTCGAGCGGGGAACTTGGCCCAAAGGTCGCGTGTCCTCCCTCAGAGGCGATTGCTGCGTAGCGGCCCTCACTCCAGCACAAGCCTCCCTCGCCCAGTCCAGTGCCAGCGGCAATGACGGCGATGTTGCCCTTTGGGTCGCGCTGTCCTTCGTTGAGCTGACACAGGTCGTCTGGCTCCAACACCAAGGTGCCGTAGGAAGTCGCTTGCAGGTCGTTGAGCAGGTGGACGTCGGTGTTGTTGAGTACTGCTGAAATTTCGCTGGGGTCGATGAGCCAGGGCAGATTGACGGCGCGGACGGGAAGCTGATGGACGGGGCCGGGTACGCCTAAGACCGTGCGGCTGGGGTCGATCTGCGTCTCGTCGGCAAAGGCTTTGAGCAGCGCACCGGCGCTAGGGTAGGACGCAGTTTGGTAGCGCTGCTCGACGAGCGGGTCAAAGCCTTGGGCGGCTGGGTCAAAAGCGGCGAGGTACGTTTTGGTGCCGCCGACATCACCGGCGATGATCACAGGGGTGCCCACTTTCTCCAAGCCTCCCCGGGCCCGGCGGCACCGACCGGATAGGAGGGCACCTCGCCCGATGAAGGTGCTTGCCAAGCGTCGAGGATGGGCGTTAGAAGCGCCCACGACTGCTCGATCCAATCGCTGTCTGAGTAGAGCGTCCCGTCGCCGAGCAGGCAGTCGAGGATTAGGGTCTCATAGGCTTCGGGCGTGCGACCGCCAAACGAATCAGCGTAACTGAAGTCCATGTTGACGGTGTCCAAGTGGACGTCGGGACCGGGAATTTTGCCGTTGAAAGAAAGCGAGATGCCCTCTTCGGGCTGGATGCGGATGGTGAGCGTGCTAGGGGATAAGGCGTCGGCTTGGGCGAAAATTAGGTGTGGGGGCTGGTGGAATTGCAGGGTGACCGTGCTGGTGCGCTTGGCCATGCGTTTGCCTGTGCGCACGTAGAACGGCACTCCTTGCCAGCGCCAGTTATCTACGGTGAATTCGAGGGCGGCGAAAGTCTCGGTGCGCGAGTTTGGGGGCACGTCTTCTTCCTGTAAGTAGCCCAGTGTATTCTCACCGGGTCCGTACTGGCCGCGCACCGCATAGCGATCAACTTGGCCGATGCGGATGGGGCGGATCGCCTTGAGCACCTTGAGTTTTTCGAGGCGCACGCTCTCGGCGTCAAACGAGGAAGGCGGCTCCATGGCAATGACGCAGAGAACCTGCAAGAGGTGATCTGATTGGTCGTAGTAGCCCGCGCGGTGCTCCACGCCGACGCTCTCGGCTGAGGTGATCTGCACGTGATCGACGTAACGCCTGTTCCACAGCGGTTCAAAAATTGAATTGCCGAGGCGAAAGACGAGGATGTTCTGCACGGTCTCCTTGCCGAGGTAGTGGTCGATGCGGTAAATCTGCTCTTCGGCAAAGACCGAATGCAACGCTTGGTTGAGTTCGCGGGCCGAGTCGTAGTTGTGGCCGAAGGGCTTTTCGACGATGATGCGGCACCAGCCGTGGCAGTCGCGGTGTTGGCAGTTGAGGTCGGCGCGCCCTAGCTGCTCGACGATGTCGCGGTATATCTGCGGCGGCACCGAGCAGTAAAAGCAGCGATTGCCCCCGGTGCCGCATTCGCTGTCGAGAGCTTCGAGCCGTGCTTTGAGCGCGGCGTAGGTCGCCGGGTCGCTTGGGTCGCCGCGCACGTAGTGGAACTTGGCGAGGAAGGCATCCCGCGCGCTGTCGTCGAGCGGGCCGACGAATTCGGCCAAGGACTCCCGCATCTTTTGGCGGAAGAGGTCATCGTCCCATTCACGGCGGGCTACGCCCACTAGGTGAAAGGCTTGGGGCAGGCGGCCTTGGTGCTGCAAGTGCCAGATGGCCGGCACTAGTTTGCGCCGGGTCAGGTCGCCCGAGGCACCAAAAATGACGAGCGCACAGGGGTCGGGGATGCGTTGTTGGAGCATAGTGTAATAGAGCTATTAAATAAAAAAGGCCACAGCGCATGCCATGGCCTCCCACACCGCCTCGTGTGAGTTTTGCAAATATACAAGCACAGGCGAAAATCAACAAGTCGATTGCGCTGCTAAAGACGTTGTGCGCGGTCTCCTTGGCGTTGCTATATTAGCGCAGCTAACTTTAATGCGAGAAAATATGGGTCGATATTTAGTCACGGGCGGAGCGGGATTTATTGGCTCTCACCTGTGTCAGCGCTTGTGTGCAGAAGGACACACAGTGCGGGTGCTAGACAACTTGAGCACGGGGCGGCGCGAAAACTTGGCCGAAATTCTAGGCGAGATAGAGTTCGTCGAGGGCGATATTCGCGATGCGGCCTTGCTCGCCGAGGTGATGCAGCAGGTTGATTGCGTCCTGCACCACGCAGCCATCGTCTCGGTGCCCGCTTCGGTCGAGCAGCCCCTCGCCGATCAGGAAGTCAACGCCGTGGGAACGCTGCGGCTGTTGGAAGCGGCGCGGCAGGCCGGGGTCCGCCGCGTGGTTTTCCCCAGTTCGGCCTCGGTGTATGGCAACAATCCGCAAATGCCCAAGCGCGAGGACATGCTGCCCGAACCTGAGTCGCCCTACGCGGTTTCCAAGGTCATGGCCGAGCACTACGCCCGAGTGTACAGCCAGATCTACGGCTTGGAGGTGGTTGGCTTGCGCTACTTCAATGTTTTTGGCCCTCGGCAGATACCGTCTTCTCCATACTCGGGCGTCATCTCGATTTTTGCCGCACGGATGCGGGCCGGCGAGCCGCCAACCGTTTGCGGCGACGGTCACCAATCGCGCGATTTTGTCTATGTCGGCGATGTGGTAGAGGCCAATATGAGGGCCTCTACTACTCCGGGAGTCGCCGGGCGGATGTACAATATCGGCTGCGGCCGCAGCGCGTCGCTGCTGGAATTGATCGCCGCGCTCAACCAGATTCTGGGGACCGAGTTGGAGCCGATATTCGCCCCGCCTCGGGCGGGTGACATCCGCTTTTCGTCAGCCGATATATCGCGCGCCCGGACCGAGTTGGGTTACGAGCCGAGGATTGGGTTTGCCGAAGGATTAGAACGGACGATTGAGGCGTGGGGAGACTCCAACGCCGCGAGCCAATAAAAGAGATCGCCTATCGTGGCAACCATAGTCGATGGCAAAAAACGCATTCCCTTTATGCGCGGGATGCTGGTACACTACCTAATTGAGCGCGGTTTCAGCTACGAAGACGCCCGCGCTGTGGCCAATGCAGTGCGCGCGTCTTTGGGCAAGGTAGAATTCGTGCGCAAGAAGGACATGGTGCAGCTCGTAAACAATGCCATTCGCAAGGGATTCGGCACGTACGAGGTTGGCGACCTGATTTTCTGGGAGCGCCAGCCTACTACCATCATCGTCAAGCGCAAGAGCGGGTCGCGGCCTTTCTCCAAGGAATTGTTGTCGGATTCCATTCAGGCGTCTGGGCTAGCTCCAGACCAGAGCTACGAGATTGCGCAGACGATTGAAGCCCGCTTGATTGACCAGCGCCGCCAGCACATCGCGCACTGGGAGTTGGAGGATCTGGCGGCCGAGTTGATCGAAAAGTCCTTTGACAAGTCCTTTGCTGAGCGCTACCACTTGTGGCGCGCTTGGGGTGATGTAGATAAACCCCTGATCATCCTCATCGGCGGTGCCAGCGGGGTCGGCAAGACTACGTTGGCAATTGCGCTGGCCAATTTGCTCGACATTCCCCGGGTGGTAGCTACCGACGATTTGCGCCAAGTCATGCGCCTGACGCTTGCACAGGAGCTGGTGCCGGCCCTGCACACCTCCTCGTACACCGCCTGGAAGGCCGTTCCTGCGACTGGTCATCTCGACGTAGTCGTCGCCGGGTTTCGCGAGCAGGCGCGCAGCGTCTGCGTTGGGGTTAAGGCTATCATCAGCCGCTGCATTGAGGAAAACACCAGCGTCATCATCGACGGCGTACATCTAATCAGCGACATGCTAGATCTAGAACGGTACGCTGGCGATGCCTTTATCACGCCGATCTGTTTGGGGCTTTCTGGCCGCGACGCCTTTGAGGATCGCTTTGCCCAGCGCGCCAGCGAGGCTCCGTCGCGCTCGGCCCATCGCTATATGGAGCACTTGGAAGAGATCCTCAAAATTCAGGACTATCTCATTGAAACGAGTGCTGCTCACGGCATTCCGGTGATTGCCACGACCTCGGTCGAGAGCCTGACGAGCGAGGTCGCCATGGTGATCAGTGAGCAGCTCCAGGAGCAAGAGGAAATCCGCAAGGCCCTGAGTTCCTCCCGCAAAAAGCGCGCGGCCAATTGACGCGCTACGCCGCGTATTGATTCGCCCAATACGGGCTTGTATTGTATATTCCAAAAACCGGGTTAAGGAGCCGTGAAAACGTGTAACAGTTAGGGATAGAAATGCTGAGCAACAAAAAGAAGGGTTCTTCCACCGCTAGCGGACAGGCACTCAATACGATTATTGGTCGCGGTAGCAGCTTTGAAGGCAAGCTGACGGTGGATAACAGCGTTAGGATAGACGGTGTATTCAAGGGCGAACTGGTCTGTACGGGGGAGCTGACGATCAGCCAATCGGGCGAGGCCAATGCTACTTTGATTCAATGCAAAGACGCGTACATCGACGGTGTTGTGAATGGCACTGTGCGCGCCGATAAGGTGCGGCTGGATACGCAGTCGCGCTTTACTGGTGAAGTGTACACCGACTCGTTCACGGTCGCCGAGGGCGCGATTTTTCACGGCTCTTGTTCGATGGAAAATCACGAGAAGAAGAGTCAGTCGCCGGCAACAGGTGCCCCAGACAGCGCAGCGGCAAAGCCCTTCCCGTCCGCGCCGAAACCCCAAGTTCAAAAGAAATAGCGCTTTCCCACCTCGTTTCTGCGTGAAAAATCCATCTGCACCGTGCGCTGCCGATGGATTTTTGCTTCTTGTCGATGAGCCAACGCGACCATACTGGGTCCAAGCGCCGCCGTCACCGCTGCTCGGTTCCAATAGAGGAAATCGCGGTACCTGAGGATGCTCAGCCGCGGCCGGCAAAAGGTGCGTCGCCCGTACGCGGCTGGCGGCGCTGGCGGCGCGGTGCCCTAGCCAGCTTGGGCGCGTCGCCGGTTTTTCGCGCGTACATCTTCCTCGGCAGCATTGCTGCTATTTTGGCCTTCCTACTCTACAACGAGTCGATCATCGCCGAATTGCGCGAACACGAAAAGAATCGGGTTGATCTCTATGCGCACCTGATCTCGTTCGCGCCACAGGCATCAGAAGGCCAAATTCCCACCCTCTTTACCGAAGTTATTACCAAGGTCGATTTCCCGCGCATTATCACCAATCACCGCGGCGAGATCATCCAGGCCGAGGACATCGATACGTCGGGCTTGTTGGACAACTGGGCCTTTTGGCGCAGCGAAGCGGCGAACGCGCCGGTCGCTTCGACTGCTCAGCTACACGAGCTGATCGAGGAAATGGATCTCCAGAATCCGCCCATTCCCTTCTATTGGTCGCCAGAGACCTTGGGATTGCTCTACTGCGAGGGAGGCCGCGTCATCATAGCAGATACGCAAGGGGCCGTCGCGGCTTGGCAGGGGACCGATCTGCCCGCGAGCAGCGACACCTCGGCGGCGGCTCTTGCCGAGGTGCAACGAGCGTTGCGGGAGATGGTAGCCGGAGAATCGCTGTCCTTCAGCGTGCCGGCCGCGAGCTTCAGTTATCTGCATTGGGACGGGACTAACGCGATCGTCGAAGACGCCGAGGGCCGATTTAGGGCTTGGGTGGGGACTGGGCTGCCGCCGGCCAGCGATGATCCCACCCAAGCGGTCCAAGGTCAACTACGGACCTTTGCCGATAGCGCGACGAACCAGCGCCTGCCCCTGAGGTTCAGGATACCGGCTGAGAATTATATTCACTACGGCGATACGAGCTTAATCAGCCGTATTTCCCTCGCCCCTTTCGTGCAGATTGGCGTATTGTTCCTCTTTCTGCTCGTTGGCTATATCGGCTACCGCAACATTAAGCGCAGTCAACAGCGCTCGCTCTGGGTGGGCATGGCCAAGGAGACAGCCCACCAACTCGGGACGCCTCTCTCCTCGCTGTCTGGGTGGCTGGAGTTGCTGCGCGGCGAGGTCGCCGCCGCTCCGAGGTCGAACCGAGACGAGCGTTGGGAGCGCGTTGATCAGATGATTGGAGAGATGCAGCAGGACAAGCGCCGCCTCGACCAAATAGCCTTGCGTTTCAGCCAGATCGGCTCGGTACCCGAACTAAAAGAAAAGGATCTAGCAGCCGTGCTGGAGGAGACGGTAGAGTACTGCCGGAGACGCGTCTCGCAGTTTGGGCGGCAGGAAATCAAACTGGAATGCCTAGGCGAGTTGCCGCCGGTGCCGATCAACGCCGAATTGATGAGCTGGGCGTTTGAGAATCTGTGCAAGAACGCCATGGACGCCATGGACGGTCAGGCTGGTAGCTTGCACATCCGCATGGAACTTTTGCCCGCAAGCCGCGCCGTGCAGATCGCGTTTGAGGACGACGGGCGGGGCATTGAACCCGAGCACGTCAAGCGCATCTTTGAGCCGGGGTTTAGCACCAAGAAGCGCGGCTGGGGATTAGGGCTGGTGTTTGTCAAGCGCATCGTCGAAGAATACCACAAAGGCAAGATCAGCTTGGTGCACAGTGCGCCGGGCGAGGGTACGACCTTTGCGGTGATTTTGCCCTTGGGTTGAGGAACAGACTCGGGCATAAAACGTTATTTTAATTTAGGAATGAAATTCTATAGCTAAAGGCAACTCATGGAAGGCGACAAGCGAAAGATACTCTGGGCTGATGACGAGATCGACCTATTGCGCGCTCACCGGCGCTTTCTCGATGAAAGGGGCTACGCGGTCACGCCGGTCAGCAACGGCAAGGACGCTATCGCGCTGATTGCCCAAGCGCCCTTTGACATCGTGCTGCTCGACGAGATGATGCCGGGGTTGGACGGGCTTTCGACCTTGGAGCAGATCAAGGTGGCCGATCCCAACGTGCCGGTGATTATGATCACCAAGAACGAAGAAGAACACCTGATGGACGAGGCCATTGGCCGCCGCATTGACAACTACCTGACGAAGCCGGTCAATCCCAGCCAGATTTTCATGGCTTGCAAACAGTTGCTCGACGCGCGGCATATTCGCCAAAGCCAAGCTGGGCAGCACTACGTCTCGCGGGCTGGCCAGATTCGCGAACAGATTGCGGGCGCGACTTGGCAGACGTGGATTGACGTACATCGGCAGCTCTGCGAGTGGGACATCGAAGTGGCGCGCTTGGGCGACGCGGGGCTCGGCCAGATGATTGGAGATCAACGGCGCGAGTGCAACCGCGAGTTCGGGCGCTTTGTCGAGCAGCATTACACGCGCTGGGTAGCAGACGAGGAGGATTCACCGCCCTTGTCGGTGGATGTGGTGCCCGAGTTCGTGGTGCCCTATCTCGAACAGGGCCGACAGGTATTCTTTATCGTGGTCGATTGCCTGCGCTTGGATCACTGGATGGTAATGGAGCCGCAATTGGCCGAGTACTTCAACATCAAACGCTCCTACCACTATTCGATTTTGCCGACGGCCACGCCCTTTGCGCGCAACGCGATTTTCAGCGGGCTTTTTCCCAAAGAGATCGCCGATAAGTACCGCACCCTATGGCACGAGGCCCAAGACAACGAATACAGCCTCAACCGGCACGAGCACCAATTCATCGACGATTTGGTTCGCGACATGGGAGTCGCGCTCAAACCGGGTTCGCACTACGTCAAAGTGCTAGACACTAGCGAGGCCCGGAAATTGACCCGCAGGGTACCGTCGCTAGGCAAGTGGCCGCTTGTGTCGGTGGTGTACAATTTTCTCGACATGCTAGTGCACAGCCAAGCGCAGTCGGATCTGCTCAAGGAGATGGCACCTAACGAAGCGGCCTTTCGCGCCTTGGTGCAGACGTGGTTTGGCAATGCGTCGCTCTTTGAAACCCTCAAAGGCATTGCCCGCACCGATGCGGCGGTAGTACTGACGACCGACCACGGATCCATGCGCGGTATGCGCGCTTCGGTGGTGTACGGAGACCGCAGCACGTCTTCGAGTCTGCGCTACAAGTACGGTCAGAACCTCCGCTGCGAGGAAAAGGATGCGCTGATGATCGCCGATCCACAGGCCTACGGGCTGCCTGCGGCGGGCCTCGGTCATAGCTTCGTCATCGCCCGCGAGGACTTCTACTTCGTCTATCCGACCCAGTTCAATAAGTACCAACGCCGCTACAAGGGCAGCTTCCAGCACGGCGGTATTTCCTTGGAAGAAATGATTTTGCCCGTGGCGATTCTGGAACCCAAGTAAGGAACGTGAAAAAGGTTTTCACCACCCACTCGGCGGCCCAGACCCACGCACTGGGCGCTGCGCTAGGCCGCCGCTTGGCACCGGGCGATGTGGTCGCCTTCCGCGGCGACTTGGGTAGCGGCAAGACCTGCATGATTCAAGGTGTGTGCGAGGCTTTGCAAGTGGCCGATTACGTCACTAGTCCGACCTTTATCCTGATCAACGAATATGCGGGGCAATGTAGAGGACGCGATTTACCCGTCTATCACTTCGATCTTTATAGGCTAGGGGGAGTTGAAGAGCTTGAGGATTTAGGAGCCGAAGAGTACTTTTACGGCCACGGCGTCTGCTTGGTCGAGTGGGCCGAGCGAGCCGATGGCTCGCTGCCCGATAGGTGCTGCCATGTGTGGCTAGAGCACGGGGAGGCTTGCGAGCGACGAATTACCTTGCAAGGGGATGGGGTAGAAGAAATAGAGTTCTGAGAAATTGGCTACAGGGAGGGGACTTTGCAGCGGCTAATACTGTGTCTTTGCATTGCCGTTGGGCCGGCAGCGGCTGACAGGGCCGAGTTGACGAGCTTGGTCGATAGCCCGACGGCCGGATTGGTCAATAAAGGGCACTATGCGGTGAATGTTCGCCTGTTTGTCGATGGGGGAGTTGTCGGCCGCTTGCACGTTGGTGTGCTCAAGCGGCTGAGCGTGGGCGTATCTTTTGGCGGCGAGCAACTCATTGGCACGGGTGCGGTCGATTGGTACCCGCGCGTGGCAGTGGCTGCTCGGTGCCGAATCATCGAAGAGGGGTACACGTGGCCGGCGCTGCTGTTGGGCTTCGATTCCCAAGGCATCGGGCCGTATAGAGATCAGCGCTACCAAGTCAAATCCAAAGGCATCTATCTGGCACTGAGCAAGAATTATACCTCAATGCTAGGGGAACTCGGCGTCCATACAGGCGTCAATGTGTCACGCGAAGATGCCGACGATGGCGACTGGTCGGCGTGGTTGGGTATCGACAAGAGCTTGCGATTCATGGCTCTATTCGCCGAATACGACTTGGGCCGCAACAACGGCCTACAAGATCAGGGCGTGGCAGCAGGCTATTTGAACATCGGAGTGGCCTGGACTGTAGCGCCGCAGCTAAGGGTCGCGTATTATCTTAAAAACGCGTTGAAAAGCGATCACTTCGGCTCCCAGTCCATTCGGGAGTTGTCAGTCACTTACAGGAGGGAATTCCGATGAAGATACTGGCTATTGCTTTGCTTTGCGTGTGGGTCCGCGGTGCGGTGGCCCAAGAGGAGCGGGCCATCGACAACTTTGCTGGAGTTGGGGTGCGGGCCATGGGCATGGGAGGTGCCTTTGTTGGGGTGGCCGACGATTTTACGGCCATGTATTGGAATCCGGCGGGCTTGGCTCAGATGCAGCAGCGCGAGGTGCAGGTTTCGTTGCTGCGCAATAGCCGCGCCAACGACTCGATTTTTAACGGCACTCCGGGGAGCAGCGAACTGACCAATACGCGCTTTGGCTCGCTGGGCTTTGTCTATCCTTATCCGGTCTATCGCGGCAGCTTGGTTCTCGCCGCTGGTCTGACCCGCATCAAGGACTTCGACTGGAGTCTCAATCAAAAGGGGGACGCCGAGGGCCTTGCTGCGGACCACACCTTTCAGCACGAGGGCGAGATGGCTTTGGCCGGCGTGTCTGCAGCCATCGACGTATCGCCGGCTGTTTCACTGGGCGCTACCTTTGGTTTAGTCAGCGGCGAAGACGAGGCCGTCAGTGAATTTGACTGGGCCGATCCGCAGGACGAATTCTATGAGCAACGCTTTCTCGTGCGCGACACCTTTACAGACGAATATAAGTGGACTCCGTATGCTGTCTTGGGCGCGATGCTGCGCACGCCACGCGACAAGCCTCGCTACAGATTGGGCGCGACGTTTGCTACTGGAGGGACGCACGAAATCCGCTATGTCTTCCGCGGTCCCTCATCCTATGACAAACCAAACCCTTGCCAACACTTACTCCCAGAAGGTGCTCCAGACTCGCCCCTTGCAGGTAATTACAGCTCCGTTGAGTGCGACGACGGGACCGTAGAGAATTTCCCGGACGAGGTCGGGCGCAGCACGTACGAACTCACGCTACCTTTCGAGTTTGGCGTGGGTGCTTCGGCCGAGGCTCTGCCGGGCCTGACGCTGGCGGGCAGCCTGCATTTGGCCGAATGGTCGCAGAGCGAGTACAAGGGAGCCGATGACTACGGCTTGCGCGCCGATACCTCGTTTGAAACGCAGTACAGAGATGTCTTGCGCTACCACTTAGGTGCCGAGTACCGGGTGCCGGTTGTCGCGTTGGATCTGCGGGCCGGCTACTTCGTGGACCCGGTTCCCTTTATCGGCCCACGCGACCCCAGCTCCGACGATCCGCCCATCCACCTAGAGGAAGACCGGCGCTTTATTACCCTCGGGGCCGGGATATTGATCGATGAGGCCATGCAAATAGATATAGCTTGGGTGAGAGGTGCGTTCAAGCAAGTAGAAGAATACTCGGACAATATCCTTAGCGAGGACTACGCGATCAATCGCCTCGTCGTTGGCGTGGGCTACAACTTTTAGGATTCTTTTTTGCTTCGGTTGTTGGTTTATGTATATTCAGGCTGAAAGATGAGTTTAACGCTCCTTAAGGAGGAGGTTAATTTATGAAAATGAAGGCTTTTATTTTGTATTCGGCCCTGCCGCTAACTGCGCTGATGGCCAGCGGCTGCTACACAGTGCTCAGTAGCCCCTATGAGGCCGCCGACCTGCACGACGAAGATCTAGCTCGCGCCACGAGCCGCGATGTCGAGGCTCCCACGGTTGGCCAGTTCGACGACCGCGACTACATGGACGATCTCTACCGCTATCCGGGTGTGCGTGGTGGCTATGGCGGCTACGGTGGCTATGGTGGCTATGGCGGCTATGGTGGCTATGGTGGCTATGGTGGCTACGGCGGCTATGGTGGCTATTATCCTACCTCTGGCTATTACCCCTCCTACTACGGCGGCTACCCCTCCTACTATGGCGGCTATGGCCCCTATAGTTACGGCTACGATCCGTACTATCGGAGTTCGGGCGGTTACTATGTGCCGCCAGGTTATGAACTAGTCAGCACGCGCCAGCTCGACGATTTGCGCGCAGCGAGCCGGCTGAACGCGACGCCGGCGATTGCCGATCCAGCCGCGGCGACCGAAATACAGCGCCGCGAAGAAAATGTGTGGCAGCGGCGGGTAGAGCCTCGGGTGCGCAGTGCTCCTACACCTACGCCGCGCTCCACCGTCAGTAGGCCGCCGAGTGGGGCGGCGACGAAAGCGCCTGCAGCCACGTCGGCACCAGCCTCTAAATCGTCCACGACAACGAAATCATCCGCGACAAAGAAATCGGCTAAGCCCAAGAAACGACGTCGCTGATTTTTCGCTAGAGACAAAGAAAAAGCGGGGGGCCATAAAAGGCCCTCCGCTTTTTTGTGCCTAATCGCCGCTTAGATCAAAGTGGCGGGTCTGTGGTTTGGGTGGTGGGGCGATGCGGAAGAGGAAGCGTTGTAGTGGGCGGGCGAGAGCCATGAGCAGTTGGCGCTCGCCTTGTTTATTGCCGCCGAAAAGCTGTAGTTGCACCGGTTGGTAATTGCGCTGCGTGCCCCCCTGTTGCCAGACTTGATTGGTATTGAGATTGATCAGGCTGACCTTGAGATCTATGGTCAGGTCTATGCCGGGGCTGGGCGACATGCCGTAGGGCGTAGGCGACATGGGCATCATCCGTGCCTGTAAATGCCTCAACTCGATCAAGACTAAAGCGTCGAGCTCGAGTTCTTCCTTGAGAACAGCCTGTACTGAGTCTTGGTGAACGCTCGTCGAGTCGAGTCGAATCCCCTTGAGCTTGTAGGTGATTTCGTCTTGGTTCATCACTTCGGTTTTGGGCATGTTGCCGAGGCTGCGGACCACGGCGTTGGACAGACGCGCCATGACCTTCTCGATGTCCAGTTCCCGAAAGGGTTCGATGTTGGTCGCGCAAACGACGCCGATGTGATTGACTTCCGCTAGGTAGGGGCGCAAGACTGGATCGGGTTGCGCTGGGGCGCGAAACTCGACGCGCGTAAAAGCGCTGCGGCCGCCGCAGCCCGCTAGGCCAATGAGCAATACGAGAGCAGCAATCAAAAGCTCTGTCCAAAGCTGAAGTGGAACTTAAAGTCCGAGAAATTGCCTTGTAGGTCCATCTGCTTGGCGAATTCAAAGTTCATCGGCAGTAAGAAATACACTAATAGGCCGAAGCCGACGCTGGCGCGTACCTGCCGTGGATCGGATGTGGGTGCGGCGTGTGGGTTGTGGAAGGGCCACAAATCGATTGCGTCGCCCTTGTTCCAGGCCATGCCCATATCCATAAACAGGCTGCCATCAACCGCCGGAATCAGGAAGGTGCCGGGCCAGCCAAAGAGGATACCGCGCACAAAGGGGACGCGTAACTCGACATTGGTCAGCAGGACCCGGCTGCCGGTAAAGGCCGAGAACTGGTAGCCGCGTAGCGGGCCAGTATTGAGGTTGAAGCCTGTATAGAAAGGCAGGAACCAAGTCGGCCCCCCTAGGTTGTATTCGAGGGCGTCGCGGCCCAAAGACCCCACGCTATAGGCTCGCAGGCCCAGCACCGACCAACGCCCCAACCGCAAGTAGTGACGATAGTCGAATTCGAGGTGCGAGAAAGAGCGCGTGGTTGAGCCAAGGCTGAGCGTGCGCCCCACCGAGAGAAAGTAGCGCTTACCAGCGGTGGCACCCAAAAGACCGTAGGTAATGGAGTCGTGGACGTATGCGGTCTTGAACAGATGAGTACTGGTAGCAGTAGAATCTGGCTCGTAGAAGGGACTGACCTGTTCTTCTTGTTCGCCGACATAGGTATAGCTCAGGTCGAGGCGGCGGTACAGGTCGAGCGGATAGCTGGCGTTGGCCAACGCACCGCGCTGCTGGAGACGGCTAATGCCCCGAGCTGGGGCGCGGCCTTGGACGAGAAAGTTGCGATTGTTGATGAAGTACTGGTTCCAATTGAAAATGGATACGTGGTACGTGGGTCGCTTGCCGTAGTAGCTGTAGCTAGCGGCAAAGTTGAAGTCATTGCTTATGTCCTGCGCGGCTACGTAATCCGTGGCCAAAACCAGCGAGTGATTGCCCAAAAGATCGCTCATGCTCAGTTGGGCAATCGACGATAAGAACCCATCGAAATAGCCCATCTGCACGGAGATGCCATCGAATTCGAGCTTGGGAGTGTAGCGGCGCCGTCGCAGTTCCAATTCGTCGTCGCCGTCGTCGGCAGCGGCAGCGAGTTGGACGGTGGCTTGCGGCTCTTGAGACTCGGTGGGCGACAACAAGCCGCTGGCTCCGGCTAGCAGCACGGCGTCGTCTGGGAGAGCTGGGTCCTTCGGGGTCGAGACCTCCCCTAAGCTTGGGGTCCCGCCTTGGTCGGAGAGCACAGCATCGCCCTCTACCGCGGGCCGCACCGAGGGCATCTCTACGGCTAGGCCCTCGGTGGCTGGTGGTTCTGCTTCAGTTAGCGGCTCTGCTTCGTCTGGTGGTGTTTGGACTTGCGGCGCTACCTTGTCTTCGCGGGCCAGTAACTGTGCGTCTTTGCGCTTGACCTCGGGCCATTCGGGCATGGCCATCCGGTAGAGATGACTGCGGCCCTTGAAGTAGGTGTTGAACACAATCTGCCGCCCGTCGGGCGAAAGGGCGGGGTTCATAATGCCGCTGAGGCTGCGGGTTAGGCGAAACTCACGGCCTTCGTCGAGGTGATAGACGAAAAGGTCGTTGATCTTGTCGCGGGTGGAGACGAAGAGCAGCTTGTTGCCTTCGGGCAGCCACTGAGGCCACAGGTCATCGGTGGGGCTGGAGATGGCCGCGTGCGCTGTGCCCTCGGCTAGATCGTAAATTTTGATGTCGAACTGGTTGCGGTACTTGCTGCTAAAGGCGATGCGCTGGCCGTCGGGCGACCAGTTCGGATAATCTTCGCGCTCGGGCGTGCCCGTGAGCTGACGCCGCTCGCCGGTCTGCACATCAATGATGTAGAGATCGCTTTGGCCCTGCCCCGTGCCGATAAAGGCGAGGTGGCGGCTGTCGGGAGACCAGGTTAGGCTCTCGATGAGATCCAAATCGGGCATGGTCAGGGTCTGCACGAGCTTCTTGTCGTAGAGGTTCCACAGCATGATGCGGTCGCGAGGACCTTCTTTGGCGACGAAGGCGATGGTCTGGCCGTCTTGTGCCCAAGCCACGGTGCCGCTGCCGATGCTGAGGTGATCGTAGTCGGCGGCGCGCATGCTCTCGGTGACGCGCTCGACGAGCGAGGCATCGCTCAGGCGGATGATGGCCACGTGCTGTTCGATACCGTCTGAGGAATGGACGGCGAGCATGTCGCCGCTGAGCGACCAGCAGGCGCTGGAGAAGCTGTGAATATTCTCGTCATCGCCTATTTTCTCGGCGAATTCAGAGGTGTAGTCACGCGTCTGCAAGAGAGGCCAGTAGGTTTTGCGCATCTGGGCCGACCAGCGCTCGTCGAGGGTTTTCAAGTCTATGCCGATCAGGCGATCCATGAGCTTGTCGGTGTCGTGCTGGCTGTCCCACAGGCGGAGGATGCGGCTAATTTTTTCGGGGCCGTACTGCTGGGCAATGTATTCCATGAGCGCGTGGCTTTGCTTGTATGCGAGGAATACGTTGCCTTGGCCCCAAACCTGATTCATGGTTTCAATGGGGATGAGACCGTCGGTGAGTACGGCGTCGCGGAGGACCATTTCATCGATGGTATTGCGGCCTGGAGTGGTGTATTCGGCCATACCCTCCATCAGCCAAGTGGGCGGCTGGGCGATCGGGCTGGTGATGCGGCGAATGGGGCCTTTGTGAACGATGTCGTACTGAAAAATGTGGGTCAGCTCGTGGACGAGGACATTGCGGAACTCGTCGAGATCGCCCGCAAAGGGGACCACCATGCGGAAGCGCAGCGGCTCGGCAAAGCCAGCGACACCAGGCGGCAGAAAGTCGGGGAAGATATTGGTCTGCTGGAACTGGTAGTGCGACTGATAGATGACGACCGGCGGCCGGTGCGAAAGGTCGTGGTGCAAAATTTGGCTGATGTGATCGTAGCCCTCTTCGAGGTACTCGATCGCCTGCACGGCCAGATTCTGGAATTCAGACTCAAAGTGAAGCTCTATGTGCTCGCTTTCGAGGATTTCCCACTGGAAGTCTCGGTAGCGGACCTTGTTTTTCCCGAACCCTTGCTGCAACTGCAAGGTGAGAATGTCTTGGGCGCAGAGGTCTGCGGTGCCCCAAGCGAGCAGGGCGGCGCAGGCGAGGCTGTGGAATCTCGTTATAGCCTGCACGTTCACTCTCCCGTGGATGCAGGTGAATAGTCCGGGCGTCTGGTCCGCGGCCGCGGACCATCGTCCGCCCTGAATATATCAAGTGAGTCTGTAGAGTCGAGGCCGGCTTGTTGGTATTGTTGCAGATGGCGCAAATTGGCGGCATAGGCTTCGCGGGCGGGGTTGAGGGCCCGCGCCCGCTCGTAGAATTGGGCGGCTTTGTCGGTCATGCCAAGCCGCTCGTAGATGACTCCTAAGTTGTTGTGCAAGCTGGCCGACAAGCTATCTTGCGCTAGGGCGCGTTCCATGTGCGATTGGGCCTCGTTCCACATGGCGTTTTCAATGCACCAGAGCGCGTATTTGTTGACCTGCTCGATGTTTTGCAACTGCTGGCGCGAGCGCTTGGGGCGGTCTATGACAACTAGCACCGGCATGGGTTGGACGGTAGCTGCGCTCGTGGCTGTGGTGTCGGAGGCCAGGGCGTACTCGTAACCGATGGGTTCTCCCGCTGGCGGCCTGCGCACCAGTTCCAGACAGCCGTGCAGACACAGCGCCCCCAAGCCAAAGGCCACGAGGCGTAAGGAATTTTTCACAGAGTAATTCACGCGCGATTTTTTCTAGGCGCGCGGCCATTAACGCCTTGCGCCATTGTCGTAAGTTAGGAATATAACAAACAGAAGCACTTTGAACTATTTTTCGCACTTCTGCCTCCGCGATCCATCTGTTCCCTGCCGACGACGAGCTAGTTCAATAGGTAAAAAGGCGTGTTGTGGCAGGGCTTGGTTATAAGTTATAGACATCAAAAAGGGACGATTCATTCCTTTTACCGCATAAAATGGCGGAGCTTTATAGTATAGACATCGCAAGGGGGCGACTCGTTCCTTTTATCGCTGTCCACTGGAGGACCACTACAAGCTGCGCGGACCGGTAGCACTCCATTTGCTGATTGACCATACTTAACGCGGGCAATGCGGACGGCTACATAGCGCATAAAACCACTTTAGTGAGGATAGGTCTATGCTGAATCGGGTCCTTAATATTGCGGCGATTTTGGCGTTCGCGTGGGCGTGTCCGAGCGGTGCCCGGCAGGTCCACGAGACAGTCGGCTGGCGCCCGACTGCGGTGCCGCTGTTGAATTTCAGCTCGGACGACGGCACCGGATACGGGCTACGGGCCAATCTCTTCGAATACGACGGTCAAAGCGTACCCTATCGCCGCAAATACAGCACCCAAGTATTTATCTCAACTAAGGGCAAGTGGGTACACCGCTTGCTCGTCGACACACCCGAATTCCGGCCCGGCCGGCGGCTCGAGGTCGAACTGGTTTACGAGAAGGAGGATTTTGCCAATTACTACGGCGGCCTCAGCGACGAGGATATCGCCGGGTATTCGCGGAATCAGAGGACGTTCCGGCAAGCCTTCCCGGAGTTCAAGGTCAAGTGGATCCGCACCCTGCGCTTCCCCTGGCGCTTGCGCATCGGGGGGCGTTTGAGCCACAACGATATTGAGCCGAACGCCGCCGAGAGCATCCTCTCCGCGCTCGACCCCCTCGGAGCGGACGGAGGCGCGTTCGCCCAGTTTGTCGGCTCGCTGCGCTACGACACGCGCGACAACTACAACAACGCGACCTCGGGCGTGCTGGAGGAGTTGCTGGTGGACTTCGGAGTTGGCGGCGGTGGAGAATATCGGGGGGCGACGCTCGGTTTCGACCACCGACACTTCCATGCCTTGGGGTACGGGCTGGTGGCCGCCAATCGCCTGCGCGTCAACTGGACCATCGGGGATCTACCCTTCTACGAGGAACTGGACATGGGGGGCAGCGGCACGGTGCGCGGCTTGGCTAGTGCTAGGGACCGGGGTGAGGCGCGGATAGTGTTCAACGGCGAACTGCGCTGGCGCGGCTTGCCGGTATGGCGTCAGCAGCACCTGTATCTGGGGCTGGTGGCCTTTGGCGACATCGGGCAGATATTCGCCCGCGACGCGCTGCCGACGAGCGGCGGATGGCGCAGCGGTAGCGGCATGGGGTTGCGTTGCCACTGGCAGAGTACGATCGTGCGGGCCGACTACGGCATCTCGGGTGGCCGCAGGGCAATCTACATCACCTTTTCACAGGTTTTCTGAGGATTTTCGGGGCGGCATGGAACTGTTTTCAGCGCGCCATCTGTTCTGGATCGGAGTGGCTGCACTTTTCGCGGCAGGCTGCGCCAATATGAGGCGGTGGCCGCCGACTGGGCAAGCTCATGCGGCCTTCCGGCGCGCGCTCTTCGCCTTGGTGCTGGTCAACGAACTTGGCTGGTTCGCCTATCGGCATTTCGCCGTTGGCATCCTCCTCGCCGACAACCTACCTCTGCACCTGTGCGACCTGTCGGTATTCGTCCTGTTCGCCGGGCTGGCAACTGGTGGGAGGCTTTGGTCCGAGCTGGCGTATTACGCGGGGGTGGTCGGTGCTCTGCTGGCGGTGTGTTTCCCGGCGATCTCGGAGACCGGATCGATCCGCCCCATCGCCGAGATCCGCTATTTCCTGACCCATATTGCCTTGGTCGGTGCGGGGTTCTATTTCACCTTTGGGTGCCGCTACCGCCCGCCGGCGCGGGCGATCCTGCGCAGCTATATCGCCGTCCATCTCTATGCCTTGGTCATTACCCCCCTCAACCTGTATCTCGGCACCAATTATTTTTTTACGCTCTCGGCCCCGAAACAGCTCGTCTTTATCCACGCCTATCCGCACTGGCTCTTCCTAGTGGCTGTCTCCGCCATCTTTCTCACCGTTTTCGCTCTAATGCACCTGCCCTTCGCGTGGCCGCGGCGGGACAGGGATCGCTAATCGTCGCGGCGATAGAGATACCTGTAGCAGGCCGTGATGCTGAGGACCAAGAAAAAAGGTGCGTATTCACAGAACCCACGGCTTTTCGCGCCACACGCCTTCGCTGCCATAGCCGATTTGCACCTCATAAGCGAGGAAAATCAAGCCGCTGAGGAGTATCCAAGCAGGGCTGGGGAAAAAGGCGAGGAACGGGAGGACCCAAAGCAAGTACCAGGGATGCACGGTCGGCGAGAGCAAGACGTAAGCGCCGAGAGTTGCGAAGGCGGCTCGGTAGGGGTCGCGGTAGCGGATTTGGACGCCGAGGGCTATCAGTGCGAAAAGGGCGGTGCAGAGCCAGCGAGCGTGTGCG
>JAGWBY010000104.1 GCA_021295675.1 Candidatus Latescibacterota bacterium
GCTGGGTGTACTCAAAGGCATAGCGCAAGCAGCGCTCGACGCCCTTGCGGGTGTTGATCGATTCCTGCACCGCGATCTCGTCGGGCGTGCCCTTTTTGAGGAAGCCACCAGAACCGGCGTACAGCCCCTCGGTGTTTTCCCGCACCACCACAAAGTCGATTTCCTCCGGCCCTTTGTCCTTAATCGGCGTCGGCACATTGGGATAGAGCTTGACCGGGCGGAGGTTAATGTACTGGTCCAACTCAAAGCGCAGCCTCAGTAGAATGCCCTTTTCGAGGATACCCGGCTTCACGTCGGGGTGGCCGATGGCCCCTAGGTAAATGGCATCGAACTGCCTAAAGTCGTCGGCAAGACCTCGCCGGTGCGCAAATAGCGGTCGCCGCCAAAGTCGAACTCCACGGTCTCGTATTTGAATCCCTGCTTAGCAGCTACAGCGTCGAGTGCTTTCAAGCCCTCGACTACCACTTCAGGCCCTGTTCCGTCTCCGGGTATTACGGCGATTTTGTGCAATTATTTATCTCCTTCTCTTCTCGTTCCAATTGGCAAAATAGCGCAGTCCTGTGACCGCGATTCTAACAGCGATATATAGCAACATCACGCCGGCTGTGAGGATCAACATCACGAACACCAACCCTGTCGCGATTAGAATCGCGCATATAACAGTTGCCGCGACGAAAGCAAAAAACAGCAAGGCGGTCGTCGGTATCAGCACCCGAGCTAATGGGTTGGTAACTTTCCGTCCGTTTATCTTAATGTGTCCCACTTCTCACCTCTTTCAGAACCCCGCCACGTACGGCAGCTTCTGCGTGGTGCTCTCAATCTGGTCGCCGGCGTCCAAGAGCTGACCCAGCGAATCCCAACTCCCCTTGAGAAACTGCTCGCGCGGGCCGGCGGCGATATCGGCAGCGACTTGGCCGCCGGCCCAGCGCACCTGCCGCGCTCCGAGGTCAATGGCTACCTCCTGCGCCGGATCGCTCTCGACCGCAGCCATCAACGCCTGCATGTCCTCGGCTGCTACCCGCACACAGGGCAATCCCATGGCGATACAGTTGCCAAAGAAAATCTCGGCAAAGGACTCGGCGACAAAGCCCTTGATCCCCCAACGCATCAGAGCCTGCGGCGCGTGTTCGCGCGAGGATCCGCAACCGAAATTGGCATTGGCCAACAGGATCGACGCCCCTTGAAAGCGCGCTTGGTCAAAGGAATGGTCACCAGCCGCGCGATCGTCCTCAAAGGCATGCCCCCCCAAATTCTCAAAGGTCACCGTCCGCAAAAAGCGAGCCGGAATGATGCGGTCGGTATCAATATCCGCTCCGCGCACCACCACGCCGCGGCCAGTTATCGTCTTAATCACACTCGAATTTTCCATGGTATCTCCTCCTCTATCCCACCAATTCCCGCACATCCGCCACCTCGCCCGCCACCGCCGCCGCGGCGACCATCGCCGGACTCATCAGCAGGGTGCGGCCGGTGGGACTGCCCTGACGGCCTTTGAAATTGCGGTTGGACGACGAGGCACACAGTTCGCGCCCTTGCAATTTGTCGGGATTCATCGCCAAGCACATGGAGCAACCCGCTCCCCGCCACTGAAACCCGGCCTCTGCAAAGATCTCGTGCAGACCCTCGGCCTCGGCTGCGGCCCGCACCTGCTGCGACCCAGGCACCACGAGGGCGCGGACGCCAGAGGCTACCTTGCGCCCGCGAGCAACCCGGGCTGCCTCGCGCAAATCCGAGAGCCGACCGTTAGTACAAGAGCCGATAAATGCCACATCTACTTTGGTCCCGGCGATCCTCTGCCCCGGCTCAAAATCCATGTACTCGAAAGCTTCCTGAACGGTGGAGCGATCAGAGTCGGCAAAAGCGTCCAGGTCAGGCAAGGCCTGGTCAACGCCGACCGATTGGCCTGGAGTAATGCCCCACGTCACAGTCGGGCCGATCTCGCGACCATCTATTTGGACTAGGTCGTCGTACTCGGCATCTGCATCCGAGGCCATGGACTCCCACCACTCGACCGCAGACCCAAAGTTGCGCGGCGCATGAGGTCGCCCATTGAGATAGTCGTACGTCGTCTGATCGGGATTGACGTACCCGACCCGAGCACCGCCCTCAATCGACATGTTGCACACCGTCATCCGCTCTTCGATAGACATAGACTCAATGACTGAGCCGCCGTACTCATAGCCGTAGCCGACGCCGCCATTGACCCCAAGCAGACCGATGACGTGCAAGATGACGTCCTTGGCGTACACCCCTTCGCTCAGCGCACCGTTAACTTCGATCCGCCGCACCTTGAGCGGGTCCATGGCCAAGCACTGCGTGGCGAGCACGTCGCGGACTTGGCTGGTGCCAATGCCAAAGGCCACCGCGCCAAAGGCTCCGTGCGTCGAAGTGTGGCTGTCGCCGCAGGCAATGGTCATGCCCGGCTGAGTCAAGCCCAGTTCCGGGCCGATGACGTGGACCACCCCTTGGCGCTGATCGTCGATGTTAAAAAGCGGGATCTCGAACTCGGCGGCATTCTGTTCGATCGCGTCCATCATCTCCTCGGCCAAGTCATCGACAAAAGGCCGCTGCACCAAGTCCGTGGGCACAATGTGATCCACGGTGGCAAAGGTGCGCTGCGGGAAACGGACGGTAAGGCCGCGCTCCCGCAGCATCTCAAAGGCCTGGGGACTGGTCACCTCATGGACCAAATGCAGGCCAACGAACAACTGCGTCTGCCCAGAGGGCAACTCGCGCACGGTGTGCGCATCCCAAACCTTGTGCAACAGGGTCTTACCCATCTCCAAATCTCCTCTACACGGTCATTCTGCGGTTTTCTTTGGGCCAGACGATTCAACTCGTCGCCATCGATCAAATTTGCTCGTTCACAAGCGTCTTCTGTGCCAAGCGGTTCAGCGCGTCGATATAGGCCTTGGCGCTGGCCTCGATAACGTCGGTCGAAACGCCCCGGCCCCGCGCCTGTTCTCCACCTCTCGACAGGTGTACCGTCACCTCGCCCAGTGCTTGGCTGCCGGAAGTGATCGCACGAATGGCATAATCGTCCAGTTGGATATCTTTATCTTCTTGTGGATGGCTAGCGAGAGCTCGGTTAATGGCCTCATAAACAGCGTCCACCGGCCCGTCGCCCTGAGCCGATCCCTCCACAGGCTCGCCACCGGCGATGATCAAACGCACCGTCGCCGAGGGCACGGCTCCGGTGCAGCTAACCGCGTGCAGATGTTTCAACTCGTAATAGGCTATCCCCTCGCCGGGGTCGTCGAGGAAGATCTCGATCAGATCCTCGTCGAAGATCTCCTTCTTCTTGTCGGCCAGTTCCAAGAACTTCTCATAGACCTTGTCCAGCTTCGCCTGATCCAGCTCGTAGCCCAAGACCTCCAGCCGATGGCGCAAAGCAGCGCGTCCCGAGCGCGCCGTTAGCACGATCTCGGTGGCTTCCAGCCCCACATCTTTCGGATCCATGATCTCAAAAGTGTCGCGCTGCTTGAGCACGCCGTCCTGGTGGATACCCGAGCTATGAGCAAAGGCGTTGGCACCGACGATCGCCTTGTTGGGCTGGACCGCGATCCCCATCAAGCGGCTAACTAGCCGGCTGGTGGAAACAATTTCCTCGGTGACCACTTCAGTATCAAAGCCGAAGTAGTTCTGGCGCGTCTTTAGCGCCATGACGATCTCCTCCAGCGAGGTATTGCCGGCTCGCTCGCCCAAGCCGTTGATCGTGCATTCGGCTTGGCGCGCGCCTTTTTTAATCGCGGAGAGGGTATTGGGTACCGCCATGCCCAGATCGTCGTGGCAATGGACGCTGATGATGGCGTCTCCACTGTTGGGCACCTCGGCGATAATCCGCGCGATCATTTCCCCGAATTCTTCGGGCACGGCATAGCCGACCGTGTCGGGGATATTGATCGTCGTCGCCCCTGCCGCGATGGTCGCCGCGATGATCTCGTAGAGGTAGTTAGGCTCCGTGCGAGTGGCGTCCAAAGGCGAGAACTCGACATCGTCACAGTACGACTTGGCCTGCTCCACCGACTCCACCGCCATTTTTAGCACCTCTTCCCGGTCCTTGCGCAATTGGCCCGCGAGTTGAATATCCGATGTGCCGATAAAGGTGTGGATCCGCGGCCGGGATGCGTCCTGGAGGGCCGCACCCGCTCGCTCAACGTCCTTGGGCACGGCGCGGGCCAACCCACAGATTATCGGCCCTTCGACTTCCTGCCCAATGCGGCGCACGGCCTCAAAGTCCTCGTTGGAGGACACCGGAAAGCCGGCCTCGATAACATCGACCTTCAGCCGCGCCAACTGGTAGGCGACTTCCAGCTTCTCTCTAGCCGTCAGCGAGGCACCGGGCGTTTGCTCGGCGTCCCGCAGCGTGGTGTCGAAAATATATACGCGATTTGCATCAGCCATGATGTGTCTTCCCTAGGCTGGTCGGATGAGGTGGTACAAGCGGCAGACGGTCCCCTCCAGCCGTGTAGAGACCGCCTACCGATCTAAGGTCGGGGTCGGAACTCAACTCGCTAAGTAGGGGTTCCATCGCGCTCACCTCCTCTCAAGATTTGCCTATTTGTTATTTGTCGTCCAGCCAACTCATCATCGCGCGCAGCTGGGTGCCGACAGTCTCGATCAGGTGCTCGGAATCGCGGCGCTTGACCGCATTGTACACCGGGCGACCCACTTGGTTTTCGGCCAGCCATTCCCGCGCAAAGTGGCCGTTTTGCACGTCGGCGAGAATCTGCTTCATTTCCGCTCGCGTCTGCTCGGTTATCACCCGCCGCCCGCGCGTCAAGTCGCCAAACTCCGCGGTATCCGAAATCGACGAGCGCATGTTAGCGATGCCGCCCTCGTAGATCAGATCGACGATCAGCTTGACCTCGTGCAGACACTCGAAATAAGCGACCTCGGGCTGATAGCCAGCCTCGACGAGCGTGTCAAACCCCGCGCGGATCAGTTCGGTCAGACCGCCGCACAGCACCACCTGCTCGCCGAACAAGTCGGTCTCCGTCTCCTCGCGGAAGGTCGTTTCAATAACTCCGGCCCGGCCGCAGCCAATCCCCTTGGCATAGGCCAAGCCGACTTCGTGCGCGCGGCCAGTGGCATCTTGGTACACAGCCAACAGGCCCGGCACGCCACCCCCCTGCTGGTACACGCGGCGCACCAAGTGCCCTGGCCCTTTGGGCGCGACCATGAACACATCGACATCGGCCGGCGGCACTACCTGCCCAAAGTGGATGTTAAACCCGTGGGCAAAGGCGAGGGCATTG
This sequence comes from Candidatus Latescibacterota bacterium, assembly GCA_021295675.1. The sequence continues at coordinate 5,259 of JAGWBY010000104.1, forward strand.
CCCGCTTCGAGATTGGGACGGATATCGGCTTCGTACACAGCCTTCTGGACCTCGTCGTTGATCAGGATCACCACGATATCGCCCCGCTTGCTGGCCTCGGCCACGTCGGCTACCTCCAGCCCGGCGGCCTCGGCTTCAGCGCGCCGCTGGCTACCCGCGCGCAAGCCCACCACCACCTTGACGCCGCTCTCCGCCAAATTGAGCGAATGGGCGTGGCCCTGGCTGCCGTAGCCGATGACGGCCACGGTCTTGTCCGAGAGCAGGTCGAGATTGGCGTCGTTGTCGTAGTACATCTGCATAAAAATTCTCCTTCACTGAGGGCGTTGAGATTGTTTGATAGACATAGTTAGATGACAGCCGGCTCGTTGCAGCGGCTTCGTCCGTTAATTGGGTTGTTGAAAATGGAACGAGGGGCGAAGCCTACTTGACCGGCCGGCCAATAATAAGCGCCCACACTGGCGTCGGGCGGAAAATACGCGGGAACTGGAACGGCGCGCTCATTGTCATTAAACCTAAGTAATCCAAGAAGTTAGCTTTCAATACGATAAAAATTTCAATATATGGCTCGCCAAAGGGAATGTCAAGCGAAGTGGCGCAATCGCCCATCCTGCCCCAATTTACCTCACACATTGAATCCCAACCGCGCAATCCCCTGTGGCCGACACCTTTGAAATCCGCCTCGTCGCCGACGACACTGCTTGGGACGCCTTCGTCCGCCAAGCCGTAGGCGGCACTGCATTTTCCACCAGCGCGTGGCTCCGCTGTGCTGCGGCCGCCACCGGCGGTCAAGTAAACCGCCTCGGCTGCTACCGCAACGACCACCTCGTCGCCGGCCTCAGCGGCCTAGCCCGTCGGCGCATGGGCCTCTACCGCCTCGAAACCCCAGAGTTGACGCCCTACACCGGTCTGCTCCTCGCCCCGGTCGCTGGCAAAGGACCAGCCAAAGCCGAAGCAGCCCAACACCGCGCTTGCACGCACCTGACGAACCATCTCGCCAAGCACTACGACCGCGTCTTCCTAACCCACTCACCGGCCATCGCCGATGTGCGCCCCTTCACTTGGCAGGGCTGGGACGCGCACCTGCGCTATACCTATCGGCTGCCGCTCGGCGACAGCAACGCACTCTGGGAGCGAGTCGAGCGCCGCACGCGCACTGCCATTCGCAAGGCTGAAAAACTCGGCTATCAACTGCGGCCCACCAGCGATGTCGCGCTGTTTCGGCGGCAGTACGAAGCCATCTACGCCAATCAAGCCGACGGCCCCCCAATCGCCGCGGCCTTGGCCGAACGCTTTGTTGCCGCAGCTTTAGCGGCCGGCCTAGCCCAAGCGTACGAAATCGCCTCCCCGGACGGACCAGCCGCGGTCGTCGCCTTTGTCGAAGGCTTCGACACCACTTATGCCTGGACCGCAGGAGCCGATCCCGCTTACAACCACACGGGGGCCATCTCGCTGTTGTACTGGCAGTATTGGGACACAGTCGCCCACCAGTACTTTGACTTCGTCGGTGCTAACATGCCGAGCATCGCCTTTTTCAAGCGCGGCTTTGGCTGCGACCTCGTGCCGTACTACGCAGTGGAGGGATACAAGAGTGGGTGGGTCAAACGCGCTTTTGGCCTCCGCCGAGCTTTGCGCGGCTGACGAGGAGAGACGACGGCCCAAGCTCTGCGGTGGGATAGGGCCGTCGCGAGGTGGGCAGCGATTGGGCTAGTCGTCTAACAGGCGACTTACTTCTTCGAGTTTCGACGCCTGCACGGCAACGCGATGTAAGTGATCGAGACGCTGTACGTCGTCAATGGACGCCAAGCGGGCGGCGAAGGCTTGGGCGGCACCGGCACCGAAACGCAGTTCCAACACGGCTTGGATGCTGTGGCGGATGCCTTGCTCCCTGCCCTGCTCAATGCCCTGCTCAATGCCTTGTTCTCTGATTTCGTCCTCAGCTTGTCTCCTAAGTTCGTCTCTGATTTCGTCCTCAGCTTGTCTCCTAAGTTCGTCCCCGAATTCCTCCCTCAGCATATCTAAAAAGTCGCGCGCAAACTCGGATTCTTTGACCAGGGCCATAAGACGCTCCTTAGATAAAAGGATGGAAAGGTATTGCTTATCATACGTCAAGCTGCTGTAAAAAGCCAATCCCAACGCCATGTTGGCCTTGGCTGGTGAGTCTAGCGGAAGCTCTCGCGTCATGGCCATGCACTCGGTCAGCCATTGGTCGCGGTTCGTGCCCAGTGGCGGCTGCATCAGCGTGGCTACGGGCAGTAGGCCGAATAAGCGGCCATCGCGGACGGTTTCGCCGGGGAGGTCGGCGAGGCGGAGGACGACGTAGTGAATGCGTATGGGATACAAGGGATGCTCCTGGATGTAGCTGCCCGGATCATTTTTGCCAGCATCGGGACGGAGGTAGATGACGTGAGCATAGACGGGAAGGCCGTATTGCCCGATGAGGCGTCCGATGTAGCTGGCCATGCGGCGGGGCATGGAGGGTGTGCTGTCGGTGGTTTGGAATTCGTAGTGAACGAGGGAGGGTTGGCCATCGATTTGGACTTTGAGGAGGGTGTCGAGGTGGCGGGTTTCGACGGTGGTTTGTTCGGTGGGGAGGATTTCAACGAGTTGGATGTCGTCGCGTTGAAAGGTGAATTGGAGGAAGTGGTGTGGGTAGGTTTGGACGAAGTGTTTGGTGAGGGCGTCGATGGGGAGCATGGGGCCTCGACGGATTGGGGTGGCATCGGCTTACGTTGAGTAGGCAAAGCCTGTGCCAAGGCCGCGTATGGATTGTATTTTGGCTTGCCCCGCAGGGAGTTACGCTTTTTCCATCGACAGCCAAAGGAAGGCGGCCGGGGGTTGTTGTATCGGGGAGGATACAGGGATAATGCCTTTGGGTAACGTTTTGTAGGTTGGTTCCGTCGGCGCTAACGTGCCGAGCATCGCCTTTTTCAAGCGCGGCTTTGGCTGCGACCTCGTGCCGTACTATGCGGTGGAGGGATACAAGAGTGGGTGGGTCAAACGCGCTTTTGGCCGCCGACAGGCCCTGCGCGGCTGACGGACGTCAATAATGCAACTGCGTCACCGACTTAGAAATCAACGCAATAGCCACCGCCGACATGCCCACCAAGCCCATGCCGCAGGCGTACCCAGCCAACAACACCGGCGCGTATTGCCGCCACTGCTGCGTCCCAAAGCGCGGCTCCAGCCAATAGCGAGCCAGCAAGGCACCGGCCATCTCCGGGATCAGCAAATGCGGCAGGCCCCCAAGGCCGCGCACAAACCCGTACACCAGCGAAATCGGCCACCCCAACCACGACATCACCCCAAACAGCCCCCCGGCCATCACAAAACTCCCCGCAATCCACCAGCCCTTAATCGCCTGATCAAACAGCGTCTCCCCGCCCAACGTCGCCGAGTACCACAAGCACTGGCGCAGCGCGATCAGATGCCAATACGTCTGCGCGTATTGGAAGGTCGGCGAGGGGATAGGCTCCATCTGCCAGACCAGCGACCAAAACACAAAACCGCAGACCAAGCTCAGCGGCAACAGCAACAGCTCGGCCTTGATGATCGACGAGAAGCGCGTCCCAGTCAGCTCCACTTCGCGGAAGAGTTGGGCGCGCCGGCCGTGGTCGGAGTACGGAATGGGCGCAAACCATATATCAATGCCTTTGTAGCCGCTCAAGATAAAAGCGCCTTCGCGCAGCAGCGGAAAGCTGACCAACTGTCCCGTCAGCCCAGCCATGCGCGCATTGACATACGAAATCACCGGCGTCACCACGAAGCCAAAAAGCAGCAAAAAGATCAGCGGGAACTCATCGTCGTCTAAGAGCAACACGCAGAGCCAGATCATGGCCAACGTCGATAGGACGTATCCGCCAATCGCTATCCACAGCGGGAAGTCGCCCCGGCCAGCCGGCGTATCCCGCAACGGGCGGTGCTCGCCCTGACGGCGCGAAGCCCGCACCGACAACACGGCGTGCACCAAGCCAATCGCGCCCACAGCCGCGCCCGCGCCTATGTACACGCTCATCCACACGTCGATGTCATTGGCGAAATTCGTCAGGATCGCGTCCATGCCCGGCCGCCAGTGCGTCAACATGCCAGCGTGGTAGAGAATCGGGCTGCCCAAGGCGTGGACCATGGCCGCGGCAAACGTGCCAACGACGATCCAAAACGGCAGCACCATCCCCAACAACACCAAGCCCAAGTCCGTGCCAATGCCCAAGGGTGCAGCCGGCAGAATGGTCTCCGTAGTGCGCGTCAGGTCAATCCAGGGGATGGGCAGCAGGACGATGGGATCGCTGGCGATCAACCCAGTCAGCGCAGGCAAGCCCACGTACACCGCGCCGAACAGCAACCCAATCCCCATGCCCACTGAGAAAACTCGCCACCGCCAGCTATCTCGCTCCTCGTCGCTCTCGGCCAGAGCCGTCGCTCCCTGCGCAGCGACTGGTGCCAATGGAAAGGGCAAGCGCTCCACATCGGACGTGACCCGAAAGAGGATGTAGCCAAGCGTGAACCACTCGATCCGCGACAAAAACTGCGAGGCGACCAGCACGACCATTGGCGGGATCCACGCCCGGTGCAAAAAGCTGCGCCCCATCAGTGCATCGGAACCAATCGGCGGCGCGACCCATTCCGGGACGTGCTCGGCAATGCCAAAACCAGCCGCGGCCTGCGACTGCACGAGGTACTGGTTCCACACCAGTTGCCCAAACGGCCCCCCGGCCAGCATGGTGCCGCCAATGACGCCAGCCAAGCCACCGGCAATGTAGTAGATCAGGTAAATTTCTTGGCGCGTCAGCGCAGAAAAGGAACGCCGCGCCAGCTCGGAAAACAGGATGATGGTCACCCACTCGGCGGCCGCGCCGAGCGATGCGCCGGCAATCAGGCCCATGTAAATGGCACCGGGCATCATGATAAAGCCGACGAAGAACGCCCCGGCCACAGTCCGCATGGTAAAGCCCTCGCGGAAGCGCGTCGGGGGCTGCATCAGGTCGCGGTAGCTAGTTAGATCGTTAGCCGTCACGGTCGGTATCCACCTCCCATCTCACCTTGCACCAGCGCGACTGTGGCCCACACCAGCCGCATGGCGACCTCGCCGCAAATCATCCCTAAGAAAAACGGCATGACCCGCCGATAGGTTTGCGCGCCGCCGTAGCGCACTGCCAGCCACTTGCACAGCCAGCCGCACAACACCGACCCCCACACCAGCCAACCAAAACCCGTGCCAAACACAAAGCCCATCGGATGCAAGGGCCAGCGCAGAAAGTGCTGGCGCATCAACGCCAAGAAATAGGTACAGCCCGCCCCAACCGCGTGAAATCCCAAGCGCACCCAGTCCGTGCCTCCATCCACGGTACCCGCGTCTTTGAACAAGTAGTTGTAGTAGCGGCCAATGCGCGCCTCAGACCGCGCGCCGCCCTGTTCCTGCAAGGCAAACAGCCCGTGCTCGTAGATCGT
>JAGWBY010000105.1:0-9630 GCA_021295675.1 Candidatus Latescibacterota bacterium
AAAGGGCGCCAGCCCCGCGCGGGCGCAGTGGCCGAGGGATTTGGCAATTTGCCAAGCGGCCCAGTTGCTCACGGCTGGATAGAGGATTTTGCCGCCACGCACCAAGTCGTCGAGCGCGGCGAGGGTCTCTTCCATCGGCGTATCTTCGTCGAAGTTGTGGACGAAGTACAGATCGAGGCGGTCCGTCTGCAATCGCTTGAGACTGGCTTCTACAGCCTGCACAATATGCCGCCGCGACAAGCCTCGGTCGTTGGGGCCGTCGCCCATTGAGCCGCAGACTTTCGAGGTGATTACCAACTTGTCGCGCTCGCCTTGGATCAAGCGGCCCAATATCTCCTCGGAACGCCCGTTGGAATAGACATTGGCCGTGTCGAAGAAATTGATCCCCAACTCGCGGCAGTAGCGGTACATCTGCCCAGAAGTCGCCTCGTCTGCATCGCCGCCAAAAGCCATAGTACCGTAGCACAGGGAAGACACTTTGACGCCCGTGCGGCCCAGAATTTTGTACTGCATCTTTCGATTCTCCTTTAGTGGAATTCCGTGCGGCAGGGCAAGCTAAGGAAGAGGGTAGCTGTTATCAAGTGGCGTCATTGGCCGCAAGCGCCGCGCTGTACACACCCTACATTTGCATTACAGGAGTGATTCAACCCCAATGGACGTACCCCGCCAACGCCTGCTCTACTTGCAGGCGCGTACCCCTAGCGTCATGTCCAGTATAATCGGTCTAACGCTCATCGAGCCGGTCGCGGGCTTCGCGCCCGAAATCCACGCCGAATCAGCACCCGCTTGGCCCTACAAAACCGTACACGACGCCGTAGTTGACGGCTGGCAAATCGTCCAATTCCCCCACTTACAAGCCCCGTTCGACGACAGGGAGTTGGACGTGATAGGCTATGAATTTATCCTACAGAAAATGGAGGTTATCGCCGATGAATGAGCATCTGCTCAGCGACGCCGAAGTGGCCCGGTTCCTCGTCTCCGGCTACCACCTTGTCGAGCCGGAATTGCCCACCGGGCTCAACGAGTCCATCGCCGCCCAGCTCAATGCGCTCGACTACAATCCCGGCGACGCCATCACCGAAGCCGTGCCCGAGCTCTGGCAAGTGCTCGACCATCCGACCGTCAAAGGCGCGCTCGTCAGCCTGCTCGGCCCGGACTACGAGGTGCAGTCGCATCGCCACTGGCACTGCAAACAGCCGAACTCTCCGCACATGAACTGGCACCAAGACGGCCTCAACAACCGCGACGTGCTGCTCAATCGCTTCCTCGGGCTATACTACCCGACCGACGTCACGCCCGACATGGGGCCGACGATCATCGTCCCCGGCACCCAGTTCCGCAACGCCACGTACTCCAACATCCGCGGCCAAGTGCCGCTCGTGGTCAAAGCTGGCACCGTGGCCTTCACGCACTACGACCTCTGGCACGGCACCGCGGCCAACCGCTCGCCGCACAAGCGCCACATGATCAAGTTCCTCTTCCGCCGCACGCAGGACAACACAGCACCCACTTGGAACCACGACCCCGAGGCGGCCAACAAACCCGCCGACTGGAACGAGCGCGACCGGGCCGAGGACGTCACCAACATCCTCAACTTCACCAATCCGACCACTACAAGGAGCGCGCCATCCGCCGCCAGAACTGGAACTATCTCATGGGCCTGTCGGCCTAATCCCAACCCTTAGCAAAGAAAGCATTCTATGACCGTCCAGATTGCCCGCGTTGAAGAGCGTTTCAAATGCCCCGGACCCCAGCCCAACGGCCTACAAGCCGCGCCCGACGGCCTCTGGTGCATCGACCAAGTGGACCTCAAGGTCTATAAATTCGACTACGAAAGCGGCGAAGTCCTCTTTGAAGCCCAGACCGACACCGCACACTCCAGCGGCATTACCCTCGGCGACGGATCGCTGTGGATCGCCTCGACCTTTGAACTCAAGATCGCCCGCCTCGACCCAGCTACGGGCCAGACCATTGCCAAGATGGATTCGCCCGGCAATGGCGTCGTCGCTTGGGTCGCCGACCAGCAGAATGGCCGCGTCACGGGGGCCCATGGCCTCGAGTGGAAGGACGGCAAGGTGTACGTGGCCTCGCCGCCGTCGCAATTCGTTCACGTGATGGACGCCAGCACTTGGGAAGAAGTCCACTCCTTCCGCGTCCCTGGCCTCCGAGTCCACGGTCTGGCTTGGGCTGACGACGGCACCCTCTGGGTCGCCGACACCTCGGCTGGCACCATCAACCGCCTCGATCCCGAAGACGGGCGCATCTGGGAGGTCGTCCGCGTCGAGGCTCCCACCGAAGTCCACGGACTGACCATCCACGAGGGCGTGCTTTGGTATTGCGACGCGGCCACGCGCGCCATCGGCCAACTGCACCTATAAAACTGACGTTACGCACGGGCTTCTCAGGTATAGGATGCTTCGCTTGCGCTCAGCATGACAAAGAAGGAGAACACCAGCCTCTGTCATGCTGAGCGCAGCGAGGCATCTCATACCCGGGCCTGTGCGTAACATCACTTATAAAAGAAAGGGATTCCATTGAAGATCACAGAAGTCAAAACCGCTGAAGTGCGCGTAAACCGCTACCTCTACCACTACGTTCGCATCCACACTGACGAGGGCATCTACGGTACCGGCGAGGCCAGCCACGTCGATGGCGGCTGGCGCGGGTCCACCCAGACCATGGCCGCTCAACTCATCGGCAAGGATCCACGCGATGTCGATGCGCTCTTTGAAGGCATTCGCCGCAGCTACATCTTCCGCGGCGGCATGTCGGGCTTGGGAATTTCGGCGCTGACGGGCCTTGAGGTCGCGCTGTGGGATTTGGCTGGCAAAGCCCAAGGCGTACCCGTCTATCGGCTCTTGGGCGGCAAGTTCCGCGACCGGGTGCGCCTCTACGTCGATAGCGCCCATGAGGACTACAAAGAGCGCGCCGAGGATGCGCGCGCAAAAGGCTTTACCGCGATTAAGTTCGATCTCGACGACGCAGGCCACCCGGAAAAGCTCGATCCTTGGAACTGGTCGGTGGCCCCTGCCGAGCTGGAGGATTTGGTCGATCAAGCGCACCAAATCCGCGAGGCCGTTGGCCCCCACATGGACCTGGCCATCGACCTGCACGGCCGCTACGACGCCACGGCCGGGATGAAGTTCGCCCACGCGCTCGAGGGCCTAAATCTGATGTGGCTCGAAGAGCCGGTGCCGCCCGAGAATATCGACGCCCTCAAGCGCATCACCGACTCGACCCGTACCCCGATTTGCGCCGGTGAAAACGCCTATCTGCGCTACGGCTTTCGCGACATGCTCGAACAGCAGGCGGTCGATATCATCATGCCCGACATTTCCAAGTGCGGCGGCCTATCCGAGTGCCGCAAGATCGCCAACATGGCCGAGACCTACTACATCCCCTTTGCCCCGCACAACAATTCCAGCGCCTTGAGCACCGTGGCCGACGCCCACGTCTGCGCCAGCGTGCCCAATTTTCTCGCCTTGGAATTCCATCGCTACGACGACCCGACTTGGAATGACGTGGTGCTCTCAGACGAGTCGGTGATTCAGCAAGGGCACGTGGTGCTCGGCGAGAAGCCGGGGCTGGGGGTAGAGTTGAACGAGGCGTTTCTGCAGAGTATGATGGACGGGGAGCCGCTCTGGCAATAGGAGGAAAAAGATGAAAACTCTGACCGTTAAAGTTCCTGAAGAGTTAGACGTCAAATTAGGGGCCGTTGCAGCACAACGAAATGAGAGTAAATCGGCTCTGATTCGTGCGGCCACTGAGGATCTCGTAGGAGCTGATGAAACATCCTTGTCCAGTGCTCCGCCTAAAGACGGCGAGAAAAACGTTTCGTGCTTGGTCCTAGCCAGAGACTTGGGTGGATGCATTGAGGGAGCCGCAGATCTTTCATATAACAAGAAATACCTGACATGACCCAACGCAAAGCACACAACCCCGCTTGGCCCTGGACCGAAAATTTCCGCATCTCGCAGGCCGTGCAGATGGGCGATACGATCTATGTCTCCGGCCAAGGGCCGCTCGACTCGGAGGGGCAACTCGTCGGCGAAGACGACATGGCCGCGCAGTCGCGTCAAGTGTTTGCCAACATCCGCGCCGTGCTCGCCGAGGCCGGTGCGACCATGGACGACGTGGTCAAGATCACCTCGTTTATCACCGACACGGGCCGCTACGCCGAGTACGCGGCCGCCCGCGCCGAGTCCTTTCCCAACCAAGTCCCCGCCAGCTCTACCGTGACGGTCGCCGATCTAGTCCTGCCGGGAATGCTCGTCGAAGTCGAGGCTATAGCCGTTTTGGGCAGCGGTAGCTAACTACCTCGGCTCCCGATAGACATCTGGCCCGGAGCCGCCGACCAAGATGTCCAAATCGACGCCCTTGTCGGCTTGGAGCACGTGCTTGACATACAACCCAGCGTAACCCCGCGTGACAACTGGCGAAGGCGGCGTCCACGCTTGCCGCCTGCTTTGCAACTCCTCCTCGGGCACGGCCATATTCAACGACCGCTTCTCTACGTCCAACTCGATCAGGTCGCCGTCCTGCACCAAGGCCAGCGGACCGCCCACGGCGGCTTCGGGCGCGACGTGCAGAATCACCGTGCCGTAGGCCGTGCCACTCATCCGCCCGTCCGAGATGCAAACCATGTCGCGCACGCCCTGCTGCAACAGCTTCTTGGGCAACCCGAACTTCCCCGCCTCGGGCATACCAGGGAAACCTTTTGGGCCGATGCCCTTCAAGACTAGTACGCTGTCTTTGTCCACGTCGAGACTGGGATCGTCAATCCGCGCCCTATAGTCTTCTATACTTTCAAACACCACGGCTCGTCCGCAATGCTGCATCAGTTCGGGAGAGGCGGCCGACGGCTTGATAATCGCCCCATCCGGGCAGAGGTTGCCCCGGAGCACGGCGATCCCGGCCGCCTCCTTGAGCGGCTTGTCAATCGCGGCGATGACCTCCCGGTTGTAGCATTGGGCACCCGAGGTGTTTTCGCCGAGCGTCTTGCCCGTCACCGTCAAGGTATCCATGTGCAGATGTTCCTTCATCTCTTGGATCACGGCGGGCAAGCCCCCGGCGTAGAAGAAGTCCTCCATCAGATATTCGCCCGAGGGCATTAGGTTGACCAAGTGCGGCATGCGGCTGCCCAAGTGGTCGAAGTCGTCCAAATCCAACTCGACGCCGAGCCGACCGGCAATAGCCAACAGATGCACCACGAAGTTGGTCGAGCCGCCCAGCGCTGCGTTGACCTTGATGGCGTTTTCTACGGCAGGACGCGTCAAAATGCGCGACATGCGCAAATCTTCTCGCACCATCTCGACGATGCGATTGCCCGCTAAGTGCCCCAAGCGCTTGCGCCGCGCATCCGGCCCTGGGATCGCCGCACCGCTCGGCAGCGTCAGCCCGACAGTCTCGACCATGCAGGCCATCGTCGAAGCCGTACCCATGGTCATGCAGTGGCCGTCCGAGCGCGAAATCCCGGCCTCGGCCTCTAGGTAATCCAGGCGCGAGATGCTCCCGGCCCGCAGCTCGGTGGTAAAGCGATAGACATCCGTGCCGGAGCCGATATTCTCATTGCGGAACTTGCCATTGAGCATCGGCCCGCCCGTCACCGCAATGGTCGGCAAGTCCACGCTCGCCGCTCCCATCAGACAAGCTGGCGTCGTTTTGTCGCAGCTAGTTAGCAGCACTACCCCGTCGAGCGGATTGGCGCGGATGCTTTCCTCCACGTCCATACTCGCCAAGTTGCGGTAGAGCATGGTCGTCGGCTTCATCAGCGTCTCGCCGAGCGAGGTAACCGGAAATTCGAGCGGAAAGCCCCCGGCCTCGTACACTCCGCGCTTGACTTGCTCGGCCAAGATTCGCAGATGGGCGTTGCAAGGATTCAAATCCGACCACGTGTTGCAGATCCCGATCACGGGCCGACCGTCGAACATCTGCTCGGGATGGCCTTGGTTTTTGGTCCAGCCACGGGACACAAACCCTTGGTGCCACTCGTCGCCAAACCACCCGGCACTGCGCAATGTTTTTTTGTCGCCGCTCATGGTACTCCTTGGAATCTGTCTCGCAAAATTGACGAGGGGCGAACGCAATCGTTCGCCCCTCGTCGGCAGGTTGGATCGGATGGCTGCGCTACGCCGGCATCTCTCGCCGAGTGTGCGCTCGCCCCACTCGGGCCGTTTCCTCATTTCCCCCAGAGAAAACGCGCGCCCCAGCGTCAATTTTCTCCGCAACCGTTTCGGGTGTGGACCCGCCCAAAAAGGCCACGCCGTTTTGCCGACACGCCGCTTTGACCCGCTCGTGCGTCTCCTGCATCTCTTCGGATACCCCAGCGAAATGCTCAAGTCGCCTGGGCCCATTTCGGCAAAACCGATCCCCGGTACGGACAGGATTTCCTCAATGTGAGGCAGGGCGGCCACCGACTCGATTTTCAGCCCTAACAGCAACTCGCCTTCCGGGTTGAGCGGCCAAGGATCGGCCTTGGTTAGATACTCGTCGCGACTCGCGCCCCACACGCCTGCACATACGCCCTCTGAACCGACGCCGCGCGTGCCCCGGCCCAAGTCCGCGCCGACGCCGATGGTATTGATCGGATAGCGGCACGACTCGACAAAGGCTCGGACGGCCGCGGCCGATTCGGCTTGACACAGCAAAATGCCGTGCGCGCCCCGGCCCAAGATCTGCCGAAACTGCCAAGCGTTGTAGCGCACAATCTCCTCGGACCGCCCCTCGACCGGGGCCTCGACGATGATCGCCGGCGTCCGGTGCCCGCTGCGGGTCGGCCCGCCGGCGATTAAGCCGCGCAAGTACTCGTCTAGTCCGGCCATGTCGAACGAACCGTGTTCCATGCCGACGTTGATGTAGTCGGCCCAAGTTGCGACGTCCTCTTTGCCCTGCTCGTAGGTCAGCACGTGTCCGGCGTGGGCTCCCGTGTAGTAGATGGGCTGATCCTCGGCGAGGAGTTCGACGGCGCGGTTGATTTTCTTACTCATTGAATCGCTCCTTAAAGGTGTGTTTTAATTCCACGAATCCGCTCCCAAGAGCTTCCGCCCGAGAGCAGTCAATTCAGCCGGCTGCTGATGCTGGTGTTCCCAATCCCGCGCATCGCCGGGCCAGCCAGACGTCGGCCGCCGCTCCTGCCAAGCCGTGATTCGCTGGCGCGCGGCTTCTCCGTTCGCAGGTGCTGGCGACATGGTGATATATTGCGCCAATCGCGGCCGGTCAGACCGATTGTGGCCGTTGCCGTGGGCCAACAACCGATGCCAGATCAGCAAGTCCCCGGCTTGGCCCGCAATCGACTTGACCGTGCGCGTATCGCGATCCGCCGGCTGGGTCTTGACCCATTCGTCAAACAGCCGGTGAAAGCCGGGTACGCACTGGAAGCCGCCTTGGTCCTCCGCCGTATCCGTCAAATACAGCACCCCTTGCACCCCAAAGGACACCGGCTGCTGTGTCGTATCGACGTCCCAGTGAATCATCCCCTTGTTGCACCATTCGGGCCGATCCTCGCGCGCCGGCGGTTTCATATTGGCCCGATCTAGCGAAACCCACAGCTTTTCGTCGTCCCAAATCTCGGCAAAAGCCTGATGCACCTTGGGGTACTGCCGATTGTCCCACAGGGCTTGGTGCTGGTAGATTTCGACCATGCCCGCCGCTGATATCGGCGAGCACAGATTGTCGCGGGTATAGGGCTGGTACTTGTACCAATCCTCTTCGCATTCTGGGTCCATTTCCAAGAATTCCCAGATCGCCGCCACCATCGCGTCCAAGTTTTCTTGGGGTACGGCGTTGCGGACGATCACATAGCCGTTCTCTTCCCAGAAGACCCGATCTTCTTTGCTCAATACTGGCATATTCTCTCCTCCAAGTCAGCTTATCCGTACACCATCTGTATCAACGCCCGAATATACCCAATCGCATACGCCTTCCCATACAACGACCCGTACCCATGCGCAAAAGACGGCGTGTGGTCCATCATATACGGCCCATTGAACCCATTGTCGCGATATACTTCCATCGCTCGCCGCATATCCACTTCTCCCTCGTCCAAGAACACTTCGGTAAATCGCAGCAACTGCCCGCGCACATTGCGGAAATGCACCCACGCGATCTTGTCCTTTGCAGCCATCTCGGCGATCGCATCGTAGATCCTCTCTGGACCCAGCAACTCAGTCATACACCCCTGGCAAAAGAGCATGCAATTGCTGTCGCTCGGCGCGATCTCGAAGAAGATCTTGCGGAACTGCTCTAGGGTCGAACAAATCTGCGCCACGCCCCCTAGCGGCTCGGGAATCGGCGGGTCGTCCGGGTGCAGGGCCATCCGCACGCCCGCCTTTTCGGCTGCGGGGATCGCCGCCGCCAAGAATCGCTCCATCCGCGCCCACATCTGCGCCTCATCTACCGGGGGCTCATGCGGTTCGGGCCGGTTTTTAGCAAAAACTGCGTAGTCGAACGTACTGTATCGCACACCGCCCCTACCCGTATCCGCAGGGGTGCGAAAGTTACCCATGGGTTTGAAGTTCCAGCCCACGCAGGGGATGCCAGCTTGGCCCACGCTCTCCAGCATCTTGCACCAGTGGCCGATCTTCTCGTCCATGTCCTCCTCGGCCAAAGTGATCTCCTCCCAAGCGGGCATGAAGATATTGTTCAGCTTCATACCGTGCGCCTCGACCTTTTCCCGCGCCTGTGCCAACGCGTCGGTGCAGTCCTTGCCGGCCTTTAAATCCTGTGCCAGCGACGTATTCGCCGAGCCGGTACCGCCCCGCCGCCCGGCAGTGGGTGCGCCCCCGCGCAACTCCAGATGGATCGAGTCCACTCCGATCGCGCGAAAGAAGCTCAGATGCTCGTCGTCGAGTTCGCCGATGGAAATCTGGTCTTGGATATACATCAGTCGCTTTCCTTTTTGACTACAACCCTCCGCGTCAATACCTCGCCCAGCGCGAGTTTATCATCCGGCGACCGGCCGATCCCGCAGGTTCTGGCCGCCGTAGCGGAAGCCCGGCACGTTATCGGCGCAATACGTGCCGCGAAAGAGGGTCTGCCGCATCGGCGGCATCTGCTCGATGAGTTCGGCCGGCGGCGACCACGGGCTCCAGCGCGAGCCAACGCTATTGTAGAGGTTGAAGATGCCCACCCGCTCGTTGTCGGCATTGGTCCACGGTGAGGTACTGTGCGCCAACGCCTCGGTGAAAAACAACACCGACCCAGCCGGGCACTCGTATGTTTCCCACACCGCCGAATTCGGGTCCTGAATGGCCGCGGGCGAGGGGTATGCGGCCTTGTGGCTTCCCGTGGCTAAGAGCGTGCCGCCCTGCCGCATCTTGACCGGAGCCAGTTCCCACACCACCCGCGTCAGCCCGCTAAAGGATTTGCCGGGAATGCTCTGGTAGTGGTGCGAATCCACGGCAAAGCGAAAGAAACCGCTGCCGTTGTGCGGCTTGAAAACGCCCTCTCGCTCGGGAGTCGCCGCTGGATTGCGCAAGCCGCTGCCCTCCATCCGAAACCCGTAGCACTCGGCGCTCGACAGCCCTGGGAACGCCAGGAACTCGTTGAGGAAACCCACTACAACCGGATGATCGGTCAGCTTCTCCAGCGGCCCGGCGACAAAAGAACGCTCGTGTTCCGGCAGCGACTCTG
>JAGWBY010000105.1:9635-25438 GCA_021295675.1 Candidatus Latescibacterota bacterium
GCATGGCCTCAATCTCGTCGTCGGCCAACACCCCAGGCACCAAGAGCCACCCGCGCACATCGAAGAGGTATTTCTGCTCGTCGGTCAGTTCGACGACCGGCTCGCCATCGGCGTTTTTTTGCGGCAGGTCGCCTTCCTCCAACAGCAACGGCTGCCCCAAGTTCTTATCAACGACGTATGCTTCGCTCATCTTGTACATCCCCTTTTGATTTTATAGCAATCCTGAAAGACTTGAACGATTCGAGATGCGTATCGTTTTGTTTCTACTATTCTGAGTCCTTCTGCGGATTACATAACATTAGTCGGCTCGCGGAAATGGCGGGAGCGGCGACTTGTTTTCTCCATGTACTTCGTATTCATCCGGCGGAAAATCCCGGCACAACGCGCCTTTGCGCATCACCCAATGGAAATTGCCCCAAGTGCGCGGCGAGCGATCGGCCAGCGTCGGCGTAGTATAGACGCCAGCGATGCCAATCCGGCTCTGCGAACTCTCATTGACCGGACTGTAGTGCCACATACTGCTGTGCCAACAGACGACATCGCCTGGTGCCAACTCAATGTGCTCGACGCCGCGCTCGGCCTTCAAAGCCGCGACCCGCTCTCTCGGCAGTTCGCCGTGAATGCTGTCGGCGTAGAGCACGTGCTCGACGATCTCGGTTTTGTGGCTTCCCGGAATGAACTGCAAGCAGCCATTTTCTCGTTTGGCCGGGTCGAGGGCCATCCAGAAGTTGAACGGCTCGGTCTCGCCATCGCGCCACAGCCCATTGTCTTGGTGCCAAGGCGTAGCCGCCCCGGTCTTGGCTGGCTTGACGAAGACGCTGCTGAACTTGAGCAGGATATCGTCGCCCAAGTAATACCGCGCCAGCGGTGCCATCGCCCCGGCGTGTACCGCGTGCCAGACTAGCGGCGCGGTGTGGCACCAGCGGTTGAACTTGCGGAAGCGCTGCGCCCGCGCCTCGGGCGTATCGCCCATCGGGTCCATGGGATCGGCGTCCGTGCGCACGTCCTCGGGCTCGGGCGTGTACAGAATGTTCTTAATCACCCCCCGCATCTCCGCTGCTTGGTCGGCGGTCGCGATCCCAGGTACCGTGAAGTAGCCCTTTTCCTCCCAAGCTTGGGCCTGCTCTTGGGTCGGTTGCCAGCGTTTCATGCGCCCTCCATCTCAGTGCTCTTCAACTACCAGCGAGCTGAACTTCTCCTCGTCCCACTCCGCGCCCCAACCCGGCCCATCCGGGGGCGCTATGTGCCCTTCCTCAATCAAGGGCGCGTTGAGCAAACCCCACTGCGCCCCGGTCTGCCGCAAGCTGTCGGCCGTGGCCCTTGTCGATACAACAGCCCAAGTGCGCGTGGACCAGCCCGTCCAGCGCCCCGCCACCATTCAGTTCGATATTCGCGCCGTGCAGCTCGGCCAGATGCGCCAGCTTCAGCACCTGCGTCGCCCCGTGCCGGGCATTGCCCCGCAGACGATCGGTCGCTCCTTGGATCAGCCATTGCGCCGTCAAGCCGATGTCGTGCATCAGCATCTCGGTCCCCATCACCGGAATGGTCAACGCACGGCACAGCTCCTGATATTGGTTCATCTTCTGCTCGTGCATTGGCTCTTCCAACCACACAAAATCCAGCTCCTCCAGCACGCGTCCCACTTCAATGGCCTCGCGCAAGTCATAGGAACACACGGGATCGGTGATCAAATCGTAATCCGGTCCCACGGCATCGCGCACAGCCCTGTAAATGGGGATGTCGGCCTTTCCTCCTTTGTACGTGTGAAACTTGTACGCCCCAATACCCATTTCCTTGCCGGTCTCTATGGCCTTGAGATACCCCTCGATATCCGTATCCCCACCAGTCAAATACGCGGGCAGTCGCGGTCGCACGCGTCCCACCAACGCATAGACCGGCAGCCCCGCGGCCTTGCCCAAAATGTCCCACAGACAGTTGTCAAACGCCCCAAACCAACCCGGGGGCTGGTACACCCACCGGGTCCCCTTCCAGAACTGCTGAAACAACCCCTCGCGCTCCCACGGGCTCCGCCCCACCGCGTGATACCGCACGATGTCGGCCTGATAGGGCGTCATCGACGTATCGCTGCGCCCCACAATGCCCTCGTCCGTGTGGACCTCTAAAAAGCTCTGTCGCACCGGGCGCAATTCCTGGTTTGGCCTTCCCTGGTGCGTGTATTGTATCCTCCTCAGTCCCTCTACCTGCGCGATACTGTGACCGACGCGCCCCTTGCGGCTTGGGTCTTCCAACACCAGCAATTTCACTGCGGTGATTTTCATGTGCGCCTCCTTTATCCGCAAACTTGCATACCCTATATTCCCCCTCCACAACTGTCAACCTCAGAGACCCAATTATGAAAATCGCTGCTATCGAAACCTTCGACCTCGCCTGTCCCCTTGAGCGCCCCTTTGGCTGGTCCCAAGGCTGGCTCGACCAGCGCAGCACCACGCTCGTCAAAGTCACCACGGACGACGGCCTCGTCGGCTGGGGCGAAGGCGCGGCTGCTAGCCTCATCGACGGCTTGCTCGCCCCGCTGCTCATTGGCCAAGACCCCATGGACCGCGCAGGTCTGTGGGAGCGCATGTTCCACGCGCTCTACAACGGCAATAACGCAGTCGGCCTAGCCGGCAGCGCCCTTTCCGCGCTCGACATTGCCCTTTGGGATCTCGCTGGCAAAGCCACCGGCCTCCCGATCTGCGACCTCCTCGGCGGCAAGGTCCGCGACAAAGTCGCCGTCTATGCCACCGGCCTCTACTATACTGAAGGCGAGTTTCCCGACCGTCTGCTCGACGAGGCGCGGGGCTATATGGCCGCAGGTTTCAAGGGGATGAAGACCAAAGTCGGGGGGCTGTCCATCGCCGAGGATGTCGCGCGCGTCCGCGCCCTGCGCGATGCCATCGGCCCGGATATCCACCTCATGGTCGATGCCAACGAGGCCTACAACGCCACCACGGCGATTCGCCTTGGCCAGAAGCTGGCCGACTTGGATCTGGTGTGGTTTGAAGAGCCGGTCAACGCCCAAGACTTGGACGCCTACTTGGAAGTCAAAGCCGCGTTGCCCATGGCCATCGCCGGCGGCGAAAACCTGCGCACCCGCTACGAATTCAAACCCTACCTGACGCGCCGCGCCTACGACATCGTCCAACCCGACATCATGCACTGCGGCGGCATTACCGAAATGCAGCGCATCTGCGCCATGGCCAACGCCTGCGGCATTCAGGTCAATCCCCACGTCTGGGGATCGCCCGTTATGATCGCCGCCACCTTGCACCTTGCCGCCACCTTGCCACCCTGCCCGCCAGCGCGCAACACCCAGCCCTATATGCAGGAGCCGGTGATGGAATTCGACCGCACGCCAAGTGCCATCCGCCAAGAGCTATGCGCGGTACCGTTTGACCAAGAGGACAGCTTTGTGCGCGTGCCGACCGGACCGGGATTGGGGATTGAGGTGGATGAAGAGGTGGTCGGGAGGCTGAAGCAAGGTTAGATTGGAGAAATCTTGGCCAAATTGGTGGAATTGGGAGCTGGGTTTTACAGCACATCTGGAAGTCCGCATGGAGGAGCGGGGATTCTCTGAGATGGAGCTACGGACGATGCTTGACGATGCCTCAAAATTGGTTCCCGCTCGCCGCCCGGGTCGTTGGCTTATTCATACTCGTCATGCGGGACATCCTTGGTTTGTGGTTGTTGAGCCAGACTTAGACGACAGAATTCTTATGATTGTAACCGCATATCCTGTAGAGGTGCGCCGATGAAAACCGTTTCCTTGCAAATCACCTATCGAAAAGGCAAGCCGTTTGCCGCCTATATTTACCTATCCCATCAACACAGCCAGAAAAGCGTACGAACTGAAGCTGTAACAGAAGATCTCCTAATTGACTACGCTCAAGATGGCACACCTCT
Organism: Candidatus Latescibacterota bacterium; assembly: GCA_021295675.1. Next base: position 13,539 of record JAGWBY010000105.1, read on the forward strand.
TGGGATTGAAGTCGTCTCACCCGGAATGGTAAGTATCGACGAAATACAGCGCGTCTTTGATCGTCTGGGTCTCGGTAGACTAGAACCCGCAGAACTGGAGCCGCTCAAAGCAGCGTAACGATCCTAGTCTGGGGTTGGGAATGGCATCTTCAAGAGCATTTTGGCGACTGTGAGCGACCGGATTGAGCGTCGATCACTGGGGCTGACCCTCGCCTTTACTACCCTGCTGCTGTGGGGTGCTCTGCCCGTGGTGCTCAAGCTGTTGTTGCAATCGCTGGATCCCTTTACGGTTACTTGGTACCGCTTCTTGCTCGCGGGGGCCATGCTGATCCCCGTCGTCCACTTTCGCTACGGCCTCGCTTCGCCTTTTCGGATTCGCGGCGCAGTTTCGGTTCTAGCGGTGGTTTGCGTCCTCGGCCTCGGCGGCAACTATCTGACGTATCCCTGGCTCGGCTCAGATCGTAATGCAGTTTTCGCCAATAATTGTGCTCTTGGGCGGGCTGATATTCTTCAAAGAAGCCTTTAGCCGTCTGCAGTGGATCGGACTCGGCGTGCTAGTCGTGGGGATGGGGCTCTTTTTTAACCAGCGCTTTGCCGAACTGCTCTTCGTGTTGGAAAATTACGGCATCGGCGTTTGGCTCGTCTTTGTCTCGGCCATCCTCTGGGGAGTTTTCATGCTGGCGCAGAAACCCCTGCTACGGCACCTACCCTCGACCTCGATCATGGCTTTAGTCTATTGGTTTGGCACTATGCTGTTCCTGCCCTTAGCCCAGCCGAGCCGCATCTTCGACCTGCCGACCATCCCCTGCTTGCTCTTGGCCTGCTCGGTCGTCTTCACCCTCGTCTCCTATCTCAGCTTCGCCGAATCGCTCAAGCGGATGGAAGCCTTGACGCCTCTGGTCACGATGGCCGTGATGGGCCTACTCGCCCTCTTCGACCCCAACTTAGTCCCCATGGAACCCCTCAACAAACCCGCCATCGGCGGGACCATACTGGTGGTCGTCGGATCGATGTGCAGCACCTTGGGCAAGAGCGCCTCCTAACCGGCCTAAAGTAGAGCAAGAAATTGTCCGTCACCCTCAGATAACCCTACAAGGAACCAGATCTATGGTATTCTCAAAAGTACTCTGTGTGGCTTTGGTTGTGGCCCTTCTATTGGCGCAGGGCGAACCTGCCGAAGCAACTCCCGAAAGCAGGGCCGGGGCGCTGTTCCTATTGATCTCCCCGTCGGTGCGAGTCAATGGGATGGGGCAGGCGGGCGTCGCCCTTCTGGACGAGCCAGCGGGTTACTACAACCCTGGTGCGGCAGCCCTAGCGTCTCCTGCACATACACTCCAGAGCCGCTTCTATCTGAGCGGGATGCCGTGGCTTCCAGCGTTGGCAGACGATATAAGCTATAACTACTTTGCCGCTCAAGCCGCAGCCGAGCGTGTTTTCGACGGTTTCTTGGGATTGGATAAGCCAACAAAGCTTAGAGTAGCATTCTACGGGTACCGCACGAAGCTGGATCTCGGAGAACAGTTGCGCACAAATGAACGGGGCGAGGTAATAGGTACTTTCAACGATGCGGATGCCTCCAACAATATTGGCGTCAGCTTGGCGTTGAGATCCGTCGTGGAGCTAGGCATCGGTGCGACCTCCAAGCAGATTTCATCTAATCTTGGCGGGAGAAAAGGCTCTGCCGAGGCATACGACTTCGGTCTCATGGCAATAGTACCGGTGGTCGGAGTTTGGGAACGCCTCACCGGGCGGGAGTTTATCCTGATTCAACACCTCCGGCCGAAGCTTGATGTCGGACTCGGTGTCACGTGGCAGAACCGTGGGGACAAAACTATTCGCTACACCGACATCTTGTTTGCTGACCCTCTACCGGCGAACAGGCGGCACGGATGGTCAGGAAGCTTGGGAATGGACTGGAACTCTGACTCCTTCAACCTCGCTATCGGCAGAGTGACATTCTCCAAAGAGACGTACCGTCCCCAAGTAGATGGTGCCCATGTTACGAGCCTCGCTGAGGACGACAAGAGCGGATTTGAGGTTTCTATTATGGAAACGGTCGCGGTTCGGCGAGGGACGTACGACGACTTTGATGGTGAAGTTCACTTGAAAACCTCGGGGTGGACCGTTAAATCCGATGGTCTCTTCAAGTTTTTTGCACATCAATTGGACAGTACTCCGTCCAACTCCGAAGACGGCGCACTCCAGTTCCTTGCTAGACACTTGTCAATCAGTTGGTCTCGGTTCGAATACGGTGACAGAAGTTCGTCGCTGTTCCGCGGTGTCGGCCACTCCTTTATCGGGTTGTCGTTCTGAGTAGCGGATTCCCTGATCACGCCAATCTATTCTATTCGGCCCAAGGGCATCGCAAGGAGACCGAAGCACCTATGAACTTTCGCATCGAAGAAGAAAGCCCCGACACCCTGTCCGAATACGGCCAAGTGCCCATCGCATTTGAAGTGAAAAGCCGCTTCCGCGTCGAACTCGCCGACAATGGCTTGGGGGGAATCCGGCTAGTCGAAGAACTCGTCAATCCGCCCTACATCAAAAACTACGACCACTCCGGCGGCCCCGAGCGCTGGACCCGGAGAACGTGGGACCTCTCGCGGTGGATTGTCCTCGCTGCATACAGGGAACAAGAGCGCATCGGCGGAGCCATTGTCGCCTTTCACAGCGAAGGCTTAGACTACTGCGAAGGGCGCGAAGACCTCGCCGGCCTCTGGGACATCCGCGTGCGGCCCGAATATCAAGGACGAGGTGTGGGCAAGGCACTCTTCCAACTCGCCGAGACCTGCGCCAAGCAGCAGGGCTGCACCCAACTCAAAATCGAGACCCAAAACATCAACGTCCCCGCTTGCCGCTTCTACGCCCGCATGGGTGCCAAACTCGGTCATATCCATCTCTACGCCTACCTTACCGAGGGCCTAGACGAGGTACAACTGACCTGGTACAAGGATCTGTAGCCGCCGCAGACGCTGGCGGTCAAAAACAACATTATGACTGATTTTACGCACAGACCCCTAGGTATGGGATGCTTCGCTACGCTCAGCATGACAAGTGCTAGTTTGCTGCTTCCCCGCGTCATCGAAGTATCTTATACCCAGATGCCCATGCGTAACATCAGATTATGAGTATAACGCAGGTTCTATAACGAGGAGAGCCGGGTATGACAGATCTTTTCGAGAGAGTGCGCGAAGACTTCCCGCGTGCGCGGACCATGGCGTACTTCGACAACGCCTCGTCGCATCCGATCAGTGTGCATTCGGCCACGGCCTTGCACCGGTACGTCGATTGGGTCGCGCACGAGGTGGGGGAGCCGTGGTGGCCGGCTTGGGCACCGCCGCGAGACCAAGCCAAGGCCCTATTTGCCCAACTCATCAACGCCGACCCCGGCGAAATCGCCTTTGCGCGCAGCACGGTGGAATCAGAGAGCAATATCCTCAACGGCTTGCGGGATCATTTGGCCGGCGGCAATGTGGTGATGTCGGATCTGAACTTTAGCCCCTGCATATCCAACTACAAGTTTCGCGAGCAGCAAGGCCTCGATGTGCGGATCGTCAAAAACCGCAACTGGCAAATCGACATGGCCGCCATGGAAGACGCGGTCGATGGCAATACCCGGCTGATTTCAGTGGCATTGGTGTCAAACGTCAATGGGTATGTCGCACACGACAACGGCGCGTACCTGTATGTCGATATCATGCAGGCCGCGGGCGGCGTTCCCATCGACGTCAAGGCGATGGGCATCGACTTTGCCGCTTGTTCGACATTCAAGTGGCTGATGGGCGTCAAGGGGTTTGGGTTTCTGTACGTTCGCTCTGATTTGCAGTTCGACGTGCTCAAACCGTCTCAACCCACGGGAGGTGTGACACTCAACTATCCCCCGTGGGTGGAAGAGCCGGATTCGGCCAATGAGGAAATATCGTTTTCACCCCCGACCGGAGTCGGTGCCTACGAGGTCAGTTATCCCTCGTACGAAGGAGTCGTGTGTGCCCAAGAGAGCCTGCAGTACATCCTGCGCCTCGGAGTTGACAGCATCCGCAACCACGCGAGAGACCTGACCGATCGCCTGCAGGAAGAGCTGCCAAAGCTGGGGTACAAATCAATCACGCCGCAGGGAAACGAAAGCCCCATACTCTCCTTTGTAGCTCCACACCCCGAAGCTGCCCTAGCCAGTTGCAGGAGCGCCAATGTTCATGTGGCGATGCGTTTCGGCAACAAGATGCGCCTCTCTCCCTCGGTGTACAACAACCACGAGGACATCGATCGCCTCCTCGAAGCCCTGCCTTAGAAGTAGTCCCCTCACACCGAATCGGCCACCTCGGCGAGTCCTGCGTAGCCGTTGCTCGGCTTGGGTCTGCGGGAATGGTGTGAGGGCAAAAGCAGGGCTGCCTGTTGGGGAGCGGTGAGCTCGTCCCAGTAGGACGGCCGCCGGCCGCGCACTCCGCCGCCGCCCCATGCCATGTGCCCGGTGTTGTACTTGTAGAGGATGGCCCGGCGCTGGTGGTCGGCATTCCACGGGAGGGTGCCGTGGGTACACGCCTCGCTGAAGATGATGGCGTCGCCAGCTTTGGCGTTTATCTCGGTCACGTATTCCTGGTACTGTTCCCATCTGAGCATCTTGGCCGGGCAGGTCACATTGGCCTTGTGGCTGCCGGCAATGACGCTGATGCCGCCGTCGCCGGGCCCTTCATCGGCGAGCAGGTATTCGATGACGCAGAGGCCGGTGAAGATCTTACCCTCGCGGTAGAAATAGGGGGCATTGTCGAAGTTGCCGTGCAACATGCCGCCAGAACATCCCTTGTCCATCGCTATCAGACCAGGGCCGTGGTCGAGCCGCCAGCCTTCCCCGAGGATCGTGTTGAGGTGCGGGATGGTTTTGGGATGCGCCAGCATCTCTCTGAAGGGCTCGCACAACGGCCGCGGCAATTCCAACAGGCCCTCGCTGTTGCCGAGCCGTGTCGAGGCGTTCTCACCCTTCAAAGCAACGGAATCGCCAAAGTACTCCGGGCTTGGTGTGAGATCCATCGAGTCGATGGCGTCGTTAGCCAGCTTTAGGTGTTCCTCGCTCAGCACGTCCCGCACGATCAAAAATCCGAGCAGGTCAAAGAGGTACTTCTCATCGGCGGACATTTCCACCGTTTCTGCGGTGATTGAGCGCGAGGTGTTGGCGTGTTCAATCATGGCTGTTCTCCGTGGGATGGATGGTTGGAAGATTGGTTACAGTAGCCTTTATCGACAAAATGACCTGAGCAGGTACAATGTGCAAGGCCAATTTCCAACTTGGCGCGGGGCGAAGCGGCGCGTATGTTGAGCAAGACGCACTGCAACTCACGTTGAGGACTGACGATGGCCAATATCATCCGCGCCCTTTTCATTGGCAACAACTTCACTGCCTGCACATTGACCCAGCTGGTCAGCGTCGGCGGCAAGGGATAGCGCTATGCACTCCTGGACCTGCTCCTTAGAGCTAGATTCGTCGCGCAAGATCGTCGCCGGCAGCCAAGACGCCTTAGTCCGCGCCATCCGCCGTGGCGCAGACTTGCGCATCTACACCGAATTTCGCCACAACGAGCACATCGACGTGCGTTCCCTCAGCGACGAGAAGGTGCGCGAAGTGGCCGAGTTTGCCGTGACGTATCTCGTCGACGACCGCTGGGCCGCCGGCCTGATGAGCCTGCGCCAGCCCGTGTCCTTGCCCGACGGATTTGGGCCGCGGCCCTCGATGTCATTCTTCCTCTACAATCAAGACGGCCACCAAGCCCTTGGCCGTCCCCACCTCGACGGGCAACAGACCGAACCTGCCCCCGAGGGGGGACCGCACCCCATGCCGAAGTACCACTTGCTCGACAGCCACGACCCAGCGACCAACGCCCCGAGCCACAACTTCATTTACGACTTTGACATTTATAAGTTCTACGTCGCCGATACGTGGGAGGAAGTGCTGCACCACGATGCTCAAGGTCGCGTCCTCTCCGGCTCCACCGACGCCCTCGCCACTGCCTTTGGTGACGGCGCGGCCATCAAGGTCGGCATTGGCGGTTTGTGCGCGGACCTGCCCGGAGAAGGGGATGATCTAGCCCACGAGGTTTTCGTCGAGACCGGCTCGGGCTATTACTATGTCGAGCAGGAACTCTTTATTGCCGGATCGCATCCGGTCATTCGCGTCCGGCCGAGTATCCCGATGCGCTATCAGAGCAAGGGCTGGGACTTTGGCTGGCTAGTATTGCGCACCGACGGAGCGGTCGCCTATCGGCAGTGCGACCCCTATTCGCTCGCCTTTGCCGACGGAATGCGACGCCACCCGATTCGCTGGTTTGCTCGCTGATCCGCCGGTTGGCTCCGCCCTTCAGTCGGAGGGTGAAGCGCTTCTTTGCACCAACCGTTCAACCGTCCGATTAAAGAGGCCACCCCAATAAACGCCGATGAACACATCAGACTACGAATTCTTTCGCCGCAATGGCTACATCCCCCTAGGCCAACTCTTCTCCGACCAAGACGCCGCCCGTCTGCGCCAAGGCTTTGACGAGGATCGCGCAACTTGGGGCCGCGCCTTTTGGCGTCCCTTGGAGAGCGCCTACCAGACCGTCAACTGCGATCCCCTGATCACTTGGCCCGCAGTCGAAGAGATCATCCGCCACCGGCAAATCCTCGACGCAGTGGAAGCGCTGCTCGGTGCCCCCATCTGTCTCTCTGAAGCCTGCCTGCGCCACATGGCACCCTACGAGGGCGAAGGCTGGCGACGCTGGCACCGCGACCGTCCGCACTGGCAGCAGCACCCCCTGCGCACCCAGTACATCCACGCCCTCGTCTATTTGGCCAACGTCGACGAAACCACCCACTGCTTCTCCCTTTCGCCCGAAGCTGCCGACGCGCCCATTCTGGCCCAAGAAGACCAACTCGCCCGCGGCGGTATCGTCAATCTGCACGGCCCGGCCGGCACCGTGGTGCTCTTCAACCTCTCGGTACTACACGCGGCGACCATCCGCCCGACGCAACAGGAACGCAAAACCGTCCAGATCTACTACGGACGCCGCGACCAACCCCACTTGAGCAACTACACGACCCTACCCGCTCGGCTCTGGCGCGACCACTCCGACCCGGAAATCCGCGCTTTCTACTCAGTGCTCAATCCCAAGTCGCGGGCTTTTGCCGCAGCCTTCGGTACTACTGCACCTAAGTAACGACGCTAGGCTTCGTACATCACCGGGCAAATCTGGGGATCGTCCAAATGCGCGGTGTAATAGCTCTGATCGCCGGGCACCGGCACGGCCCTTTCGTCGCGCAAATGCACGGCCAAGCTCCAGCGCGCCGCATCCGAGACATTGGCGTTGGAGCCGTGGTAGGTCAGGCAGTGGTGGACGCTAAGTCCGCCTAAGGGCATCAGCGCCGACACTTCCTCCCAAGTCTCGCCTGTCGGCACCGCGATATCCTCCCGCAGCTTGTGCTGGTCCTTGTCGAAGAAATTCCCTTGGTCCAAAAAGCCCCACCGGTGCGACCCGCGCACAAAGCGCATCGGCCCCAACTCCTCCCCCACATCGCACAGCGCGATCCACGCCGTAAAAAGCCCCTCGTCTTGCTGCCACATGCGCCAGTACTGGCGGTCTTGATGCCAGCCGACGTGCCCTGCGGTCGCGGACCCCGGCGGCTTGATCAGCAACTGGCTCGCCCACACCTGCACCCGCTTGGCACCTGTCACCTCGGCGACTTTGCGTCCCACTTGTGGACAGGTCACCAATCCATAGAGTCCTGTATCCGACCGATGCGGATTGTTGATCTTGCACAACACGTCTGGATCGTACTTAGGATGCTCTGTCGGCGGCATCCCCATATCAAACTTCCCATCGCGCACTGCCACCATCCCCTGCAACGCCTTTGCCAACACATCGTCCGGCGCGATCTGCTCATCCGCGATACAATATCCGTCTCGTTCGTACTGCTCGACCCAATGTTTAGACTACATAAAAGTCGCCGCCATCAAGGTCCTGCGCGTCGAATACCAGACCATTGGGCTAGCAACTTGGCGCGAGTCAAAACGGTGTTTATGTTGAGCTAGACACATCTCAACCCAAATTGAGGACTTATTATGGCCAATATCACCCGCGTCCTTTTCATAGGCAACAGCTTCACCGCGCGCAACGATCTGCCCGGCCTCCTCGCCCAACTCGTCCACGCCGGCGGCAAGGGCGAGTTGGAAAGCGAACTCATCAGCGCCGGTGGGGCCTCGCTCCGAATGCACTTGAACAAAGGCGAGGCACAAGAGCGCTTGCAGGCGTCCGGCTGGGATTACGTCGTATTGCAAGAGCAAAGTACCCTGCCGGTGAAAAATCCCAAGCGCACTGGTGAAAATATCCGCGAGTTCGACGCCATAATTAAAGCGGCACCGGCGCAGACGGTGCTCTACATGACTTGGGCGCGGCAAAACGCTCCCGAAACCCAAGCCGCCTTGAGTGAGACTTATACCGAAGTAGGACGCGAGATCGGTGCGACCATTGTGCCCGTAGGGCTAGCTTGGCGCGATTGCTTAGCCGCCCATCCCGATATCGTCCTCCACGACAAAGACCAAAGCCACCCCAACCTCGCCGGGTCCTACCTAGCGGCTTGCGCATTTTACGCGACGCTCTTTATCGGCCGGTCCAAATCCATTCCCAACATCGACATTGACCTAGACGCTGAAACGATCAACGCCCTCCACCAAGCGGCGCTGGCAACGACGCGCACCTAGCGCGTCTCCGCGTAGAGGAGTTCCTTCCTATGAGTGCATTTGCAAGCGAGTACTACCTGTGGCTCAAAGCCATCCACGTCATCTTCGATGTTCTATCTGCCGCGCCTCTATGTCTATCACTGCCAAGTTACCCTTGGCTCCGAAGCCGACGAGACCTTCAAGGTCATGGAGCGCAAGCTGCTGAGGGTGATTATGAATCCGGCGATGATCGTTTCGTTTATTACCGGCATCCTGCTCATTCTCGCCACGGGGGCTGGCGCTCCCGGCACCGGCTACTGGATGCACATCAAGTTGGCGCTGGTGCTTGCCATGGGTGCCGTCCACGGCATGCTCTCCTCCTATCGCAAGGCTTTTGAACGCGGAGAGAACCAAAAGAGCGAGCAGTTTTTCCGCTGCCTCAATGAAGTGCCCACTGTCTTGGTGATCGCCATTGTAATTCTAGTTGTGGTCAAGTTCATCTGAGGATGGGAGGACTCGGCGCGCTCCCTGCTTGATTCAGAGCCTCAATTTCCTTATACCATCGCGGTGAATTTCCGCACCTCATTTATCAAGGAGGAACCCATGAAATTGCTCACTTCGGCGATCCTCGTGCTCGCCTTGTCCCTGCCGTGCTTTTCCCAGACCCGCGAACAAGGGCCTTGGTGGCCCTCGCAGTGGGGGGCCGACGACCAAGCCGGCGCATCCAACCGCATCACCGCCGAAACCATCCTCAAGGCCGTGCAGCTAGTCAAGACCGGCAAGGTGTACGAATTGGGCCAGATATACGAGCGCGGCATGCCGCTGTTTGGCGAGCGCACGTATGCGATGATCATCCCCGGCTCGCCTACCGGCGGCCCTTTCGGCGAGAACAACATGCTCATGTACTTCGACGAGTTCCTCTGCGCCGAGATCGGCCAAGTCGGCACCCAATTCGACGGGCTGGCCCACATCGGCACGCGCATGGAGATGGCCGACGGCTCGATCCAAGACGTGTTCTACAATGGCGTTACCGCCGACGAGATGGCCACTCCTTATGGGGTGACCAAACTGGGCATCGAACACGTGCGTTCCTTCGTCACTCGCGGCGTGCTCATCGACATTGCCGGCTACAAGGGCGTCGAGCACCTCGACCACAGCTACGAGGTCACCGTCGCCGATATCCGCGGCTCGCTCGCAAGGCAGGGGATGGCCGAAAGCAGCATCCAAGAGGGAGACGCCCTGCTCTTCAACTACGGCTGGTCCAAGCTGTGGAAGGATCCTGAGACCTACAACACCAACCCGCCCGGCATCGGCATGGAGGCGAGCGAGTGGATCATCTCCATGAAACCCTCGATGATCGGCTCGGACCAGTGGACCACTGAAGTCGTTGGTCTTCCCGGTCCATCAGGAACTCATCACCAAGAACGGCATCTTCAACTTGGAGAACATGGTCTTTGAAGAAGTGTTGGCCGACGAAGTGTACGAGTTCCTCTTTATATTCACGCCGACCCGCTTCAAAGGCGGCACGGGATCGCCGGGGCGACCGATCGCCATCCGCTGAATAGGAAATGGAGAACCCCGCGTCGAAAAGGCGCGGGGTTTTCAACTACCCCAGATCATCCATGAACGCATCCCAAGATCCAATTCCATCCAGCCGGCTGCACGACCTCTTGCGCCCCGAAGTCCTAGCCGCCTTCGACCGCGCCTTTTTTGAACGGGAAGGCTACTGGGTCTGGGAAGGTGTCCTAACCGACGCCGGGCAACAGCGCTGGACGGCCAGTCTGCAAAAGCTACAACGGATGAACGACGCCATCGTGTTAGGTACCGACTGGGCCGCCTTTGACTACGCGAGCCGTGGATTGCCCCAACCGTCACCGGAGCAGACGACTCCTGAGTTTCTAGCCGCCTGTTGCGGCGGATCGGAGCAGATGCGTTTTATGTCGTCGGAACTCCGCGCCTATATGTACGAACAGGGGCTTTTCGTACCTGGTTCTGCGCCGGTCGCCGCAGACTTCGAGTGGCAGGGGATGATGCCGGAATACTTCCCGCTCGCGTACGACGATTTTATCCTCGACGTCACCACTAGCCACCCGCAGATGATGGAACTATTAGGTCAGCTCCTCGGCGAGCGCTTCCTGCTCGACCACTGCTTGATGCTCAACCGGCCGGCGGGATCGAGGGGGCGGCGCTGGCACGCGCATCCATATCGCCAAGGGCAGTACGAGGTCGAAGGCGAAATCGGCGATGGCTACGCGCTAACCACCCAATTCCTAGCGCAGCAATGCGTCCGCACCCTGTGCTATCCCGAAGGGATGGGGATCGGCGATGGGGGCGGCGAGTTGGCCGTTATTCCCGGTTCCCACCTCTACCGCATTCCCTATCGGTGGAATTCCACGCGGACCGAATACGACGACGAAATGCAGACCAACTCCTTTACTGGTGAACCACTGCGGATTGAGCGCTTGTCGCTGCCGCCGGGCAGCATGGTCTCCTTCGTCCACCACATGCCGCATCACGTCGGCCACCGCGACCCGGATGCGCCCACGCGCTGGGGACTGCTGATGGCCTACCGGACTCCCGACCCCAAAGCCAGCCCGGCCAAATGGAACGAAGGGACACCCACCCATTGGGCCGAGCGCGTAGAGGCGGAGGACGGGCTCACCCCTGCAATGCGCCGGATATTCGAGGGGGACGATCTTTTAGTTTAGAGTACGACCTCTACCTTCGATTTAAGAAGCGGTCTGCTTCACCGACAAACCGCTGGCGGCCCGCGCCTATAAAGTCCTATACTATCGCTACATCGCATCCACGAGGAGATACGCCATGACTGGTTCCCTGCTCCTTGCCCTCGCACTGTTCGCTCCGCCGTTGCTGGCCGATTCCACCGGCGAGTGGCGTTCGTACGGCGCGACGGCAGCCAGTACCAAATACGCCCCGTTTGACCAAATCGACGCCACCAACTTTGCCCAGCTAGAAATCGCTTGGACTTGGGCCTCGGCCGACCAGCCTATCCTCGACGCCCATCCAGAAATCTGGACCATGGTCTTTGAGGGCACACCACTCCAAATCGGCGACAGGCTCTACGTCAGCACCTCGCTCAACCTAGTTGTCGCACTCGACGCCGCAAGCGGTAAAACAATTTGGACCTACGACCCGGGCACCTGGAGGTCGGGTACGCCAGCCAACGTCGGTCTAGTCCACCGAGGCGTCTCCTACTGGG
>JAGWBY010000105.1:25473-35726 GCA_021295675.1 Candidatus Latescibacterota bacterium
CCCTCAACGCCGACACCGGCCAACCCATCCAGAGCTTTGGCGACGACGGCCGCGTCGATTTGACCAAGGGCCTGCGCCGACCAATCGAACGCGAACTCTACGCGGTCACTTCGCCGCCGGTCATCTGCGGCGACATCGCCGTCGTTGGCGCGGTGGTTCTCGACGCCTTTGCCGTTGGTCGCCCGCCGGACGAGACCATGCCCCCAGGCGATGTGCGCGGCTTCGACGTGCGCACCGGTGCCCAAAAGTGGGTCTTTGAAACCATCCCCCAAGAAGGTGCCTTCGGCAACGAGACTTGGGAAGACGGCTCATGGAAAAACACCGGCAACACCAACGTCTGGACCCTAATGAGCGCCGATCCCGAATTGGGTTATGTCTATTTGCCGGTGAGTACCCCGACTAACGATTACTATGGCGGGCACCGTCCCGGTGACAACCTCTTCGCCGAGAGCCTCGTCTGCCTGAATGCCGCTACGGGCGAGCGCGTCTGGCACTTCCAGACCACCCACCACGGGATGTGGGACTACGATCTGCCGGCGGCGCCCAACCTCGTCGATATCAACGTCGGAGGCCGGGAAATCAAAGCCGTGGCCCAAGTCACTAAACAAGGCTTCTGCTTCGTCTTCGACCGCCAAACGGGCGAGCCAATCTGGCCCATCGAAGAAAAACCCGTCCCGCAATCCGACATCCCCGGCGAAAAGTCCTCGCCCACCCAACCTATTCCCAGCAAGCCGGCCGCCTTCGAGCGCCAAGGCCTAACCGAGGACGATTTGATCGACTTTACGCCAACCCTACACCAGATGGCCAAGACCATCGCCGACGACTACAGCTACGGCCCGCTCTACATAGCGCAGACCATGGAGAGCATGGATAAGAAGGGGACGATCCTCGTTCCCGGCATTATCGGCGGCGCGAGCTGGGCTGGTGCTGCCGTCGATCCCCACAAAGGCGTGATCTACATTCCTTCCTATACGTTCCCAGCCGTGCTGACCCTGACCAAAGACACCGACCCCAACGCCCCTTTCCGCTATACCGGCGGGGTAGAATTCGGTCCCGACGGGCCGCGCGGCCTGCCCTTGCTCAAACCGCCCTACGGCCGGATTACGGCCATTGACCTCAACACCGGCGAGCACCGCTGGCAGGTCCCCGTGGGCGAGGGCCCGCGCGACCACCCCAGCCTTGCCCATCTCGACTTGCCACCCTTGGGCTGGGCACAGCGCAACTTCCCAATCATCACCGAGAGTTTGCTCTTCGCCGCGACGCAGGCGCAGTGGGACGTGGTCAACAACTCGCCCCGAGGTAACGCCGTCGAGGTCAAAATCAATCCCAATGCGCCCTATCTCTGGGCCTTCGATCCGGACGATGGCGCACTGATAGGCAAAGTCGAGCTGCCGCGCAACGCCTCGGGCCAGCCCATCACCTATATGGCCGGCGGCAAGCAATACATCGCCATCCCCACCGGCGGGGCCGACCAGCCAGCCGAGCTGGTGGCGCTGAGTCTGCCTTGATAACGGAAGGACCGTGCGCATGAATTTGCTATTCCGCCTTGATGTCTCTCTCTGGCCGACCTAGAATCTTTCCACCAAGACGGATTCGCCGCCATGCCCTAGGTTTTCGCTTGATAAATACCTGCCATCTCCGTCGCCGCTTTAGTTCCCACCGGCCATATCAATGAACTTTTTTCGCGGCTTCTCGCTCAACACAACCTGCTCCTTTCTGGTCTTTTCTTTGGGCTTTGTGAACTCGGTCCTACTGGCGGATCGGCTAGGACCGGAGCACTATGGCACCCTAAGGCTATGGGCCGCGCTCGTCATGCTAGGCGTTCTGTTATTAGGAGAGTGGCTCAACAAGGGGAACATTTACGTGGTGGGGCGAGAGCGAGAGCGGGAGGCCGCGATCAACCACACCTTGTTGTATTGCCTCGTCTTGGGTGCCCTTCTGTTGTTGACGGCCCCTTTTAGCTTGGCACTCGCAAAGGTCTTCGTACCCAGTATTACCTTGGTCCAATGGGTGTTGGGCGTTTGCGTGATTGCGTTCACCGTGCTACAAAGGGCGGGTTTGTCCGTCTTTTTAGGCGAAGATCGGCTCAAGCCCTACGCCCTGCTGCCCGTAGTCTTCATCGCCATCTATCTCGGCGGCAATCTAGTCCTTTCCCAGCTAGGATATCTCGAGTTGGAACGAGTGATGGGGGTGTGGGTAGGAGCGGTGGGGATAACGGGCTTGGCGATTTTTGCCCTATTCTTGTACCGGGGATTCCGCTTTCAGTGGGGAGGGCGACGCGTGCTCGGGCAAATGCTCCGCATTGGTTCGCGTGGCGAGGTCTGCTTGGTGCTTATGTTTTTGCTGCTCAAGAGCGACCTCTTCTTTATAGAGCGCTTTTTGGGCGAGAAGGAGGTCGGCGTGTATGGAGTGGCGACGAACTTTACGGACATGGTGCAGCGCGTCGCCACCAAAATAGTGCGCGGGCAAGACGACACGCGGCTCTCTTTGGGAGTGGGCCAAGGCATCTTTGTCTTTTCCCTGCTTTCGGCAGTTGTCTTGATCTTCGGCGGACGCCTACTGCTGAACGTTTTCTTTCCCTTGTATCCAGATGCCTACGAGCCTCTTGTTTGGCTGTTGCCCGGCATGTTGTTTCTGGGCTTCGGGGCCGTGTTCAACGCCAAACTAATGGGCGAGGGCTACCCCTCCATGACCCTCTGGGCACCCAGTATCGCTTTGGCGGTTAATGTGGCCCTGAATCTATGGTTGATCCCCAAGCTAGGGCTGCGCGGTGCCGCCTTATCTACTTCGCTCGCGTATGCATTGTGGGGAGTACTGACGGCCTCTTATTACTTGCGTCTAAACCGACTGGGTTGGCGAGCCGTCTTTGCGCTGCCTTCTTTTGGGCAAGCGGAAAAGCCACCGCCTTCAAAGGAATCGCCATGAACTCACTATTTCGCCACCAAGCACCCTCCACAGCCGATTTGGACTCCTTCCACCAAGACGGCTACATCTTCTACCCAGACGTACTCAAAGACAAGGCTCGGAGCAGCTTAACCAACGAAATCCTCGGCCTCGACTCGGTGCACAGCTACCTCGACGCCTTGGACGAAAAATCCGCCGTGCCCCAGTCCTATTTCGTTCGCCCTTGGAACGACCGCGGCCCGTGCGGCAACCGCCTCATCGACGATCCCTTTGTCATCGCGTTGCTGCAAGCCACCATCGGCCCCAACTACCACTTCTGCCACTCCGCCCTCAACCTCGCCCCACGCGGCATAGGTCCTGTTCCCTATCACCAAGACCACCACCACTGGAAGCACGAAAACCCCGTCAACTTCGCCGAGCGCGACAAGTACTATATTCAAATTCTCTACTATCCCAATGGCTTCACACTCGGCGACCGCAACCTCAAGGTCATTCCCGGCAGCCACCTCGTCGCCCCAACGGCCGAGGCCACGCCTGAGCGCATGCTGGCCGGGGCTTATGACGCAGAGGCTGGGCGCGAGCTAAAAGAGCTGCGGCTCGCTGTGCCTCCGGGCAGCATGGTCTATATCAACGCGCGGATTTTCCACGCCGTCGAAGCCAAACCCGCGGACTCTCCCCAGCCCTATCGCATCTTCAACATCGACATTTTCAAAGAAGCCGGGCCGCCGCATCGCTATACGCAGGAGATTCCGCCCGAGTGGATTGCGCATGCCAGTCCCCAACGCAAAAAACTCTTTCTCCGCGAGCCTTATACGGAGGGATGCTGGGCAGCCTGAACGCTTTTCAGCTAGGCATGGCAGCACTCGACTCAAGACATTACAATACCACCGTTCACTGTCTGCGACGCACAGCAGCAAATGCCATCTTCACTATAGGAGCTTTACCATGAGAGTAGCCGCCATCGCCACCATCTACCATCCCAAGTCGCATGCCGACGTCATTGCCACCAAGTTTATGAAGGGCATGTCCACGGACGAAGGACTGATGCCCCCAGAAGCGGATCTAGTGTCCCTGTACATCGACCACGTGCTGGAAAACGATATTGGCGTGGGCTTGGCTCAAGAGTACGGGGTGCCCATCTATCCCAGCATCCGCCGCGCCCTGCACGCCGGTGCCGACCGGCTCAATGTAGATGCGGTGCTGCTCATCGGCGAGCACGGCGACTACCCCTGGAACGAACGGGGTCGCCACATGTACCCGCGCCGCTATTTCTTCGAGCAAATCGCCGGCGTCTTTGCCGAGAGCGGCCGCTCAGTGCCCGTATTTTCAGATAAGCATTTCGCCTATGACTTTAGGGACGCTCAGTGGATGTGGGATCGAGCAGAAGAATTGGCCATCCCGCTGATGGCTGGGTCGTCGCTGCCCTTGGCTTGGCGCTCGCCTTGGCTGGAGTATCCCAAGGAGACGCCCATTGAGGAAGCTCTATCCATCGGCTATGGCGGCATCGAGGCATACGGGTACCACGCCTTGGAGACTTTGCAGTGCATGGTCGAGCGGCGCAGCGGTGGCGAGCAGGGAGTGGTGTGGGTGCAGTGCCTCGAAGGGGACGACGTGTGGCGCGCCCGCGACGAGGGGCTATGGTCTGGGGAACTGGCCGAAGCCGCTTGCGGTGCCATTGCTAAAAAGCCGGATGGATCTATGGAGGAGCATTCTAAAGAGCCAGCCGTTTTCCTCATGGAACACTGCGACGGCTTGCGCACGGCGACGTTGATGCTCAACGGCTATGTCGGCGACTTCGCCTATGCCGCGCGGACAGGAGGACAGGTGCAGGCCACGGAATTCTACTTGCAGAACGAGGGGCCGTTTGCTCATTTCGGCTATCTGTGCCGCAACATCCAAGAGTTTTTCAAAACGGGTCAGGCCCCGTATCCACCCGAGCGCACCCTGCTGACGACCGGGGTTATCGACGCAGCGATGAATTCGCGCCACGAAGGGCACCGCCGCGTCGAGACGCCTTCCCTAGATATCGCTTACCAGTCTTACGACCAGCTACCGCAGCGGCCACAAGGGCCTCGGCCCAGCGGGGCCTGCGTCGATCCGCAGTCGCCCGACATTCTGTAGGACTTAGTGTGCGCCGCGCCGGAAGAAGGCGTCGAAAGAGTAGCGCCCCGCGCCCGTTAGAAATAACGTGGCAAAGGGGAAAAAGTACAATACAGCGAGTTCCTTTTTCGCCCACGGGTCGTCCCCGTGTATGATGAGCGCGGCCACTGCCATGGTGACCATGAGCGGTACGGCAGCCCAGCGGGTGGCGAATCCCAAAATCACCGCTAGGGCGCAAAACGCTTCGGCACCGGTAGCCAAGGCCATGCTCAGCGACGAGCCGATGCCCAAGGGGTCGGGAAAGGAGGAGGAACGCTCCGCAAAGCCGGTCAATTTACCCCAGCCGTGGCCGAACAACATCATGCCGCCGACGGATACCCTCAACAGCAGTAGCCCCAGTGAACCGCCAACGCCGGCTGAGGGCGGCGGGCCGAACAACAATTTTCTTAGGATCATATTTTATCCTTAGGTTAGCCGATTTCAGTCCTTCAATTCGACGATAATATTGCGCCACGGCCCTTCGCCAACGTTAAACGCCTCGTGGACCGCCTCCCCTTCGACCGCGTTGAACCGCACCTCCCCATCCTGCATATCCCTAGCCTCTCCGCGATTTCCCTCTGCATCGGCTGCCTGCAACCGGCCGTCGCCAATAACTACGTATAGGTAGTCGTGCTCGTGCCGATGCACTCCCGTGCTCTCGCCTGGTGCCAATCGCAGATCCCAAACCCGCACCCGCTCATTCTCAAAGAGCAACTGCGTCCCTACTTCTGGCGAAATGGTTTTATTTGCTTCCATAATCCTCCTCCTTTTGCGCCCAAGATATATTTAGGGAGACCCGCTCACAACCCCACTTGTGCTTGTCCCGCCTACCGCCCTTGAAACAAGGAGCAAATTGCGTTTTATTTCCGAACCTGTCTGTTAGGAGAATGACGCCATGACGAACCAAATCGACTACACCTTCAAGGCCGCGCCGACCCACGATGAACTGCGCGAAATGGAGCGCGACTTGCGCTTCTACCCCAGTACAGTCGATGCCCCCACCACCCTCACAACCGAACAGGTCGCCGCTTTCAACCGCGACGGCTTTCTCAAGGGCTTTCGCATTTTCGACGACGCCGAGATCGCTGAGCATCGCGCCTTTTTCGACGATCAACTGAGAAAGGTCATGGCCGCTGGCTATGGCAGCTTTACCCTCAGCTCGGCGCATCTCAAATTCGCCAAGGTCTATGACCTCATGCACCACCCCAAGATCCTCGCCTACGTCCACGATCTCCTCGGCCCCGAGCTGATCGGCCTAGCCTCGCACTACTTTTGCAAAATGCCCAAGGACGGCACTACCATCTCTTGGCACCAAGACGCCAGCTACTGGCCGCTGACTCCTTCAAAGACAGCGACCGTCTGGCTAGCGATTGACGACGCTGACGTCGACAATGGCTGTATGCGCTTCGTCGCCGGCTCGCATCTCCACGGCCAACTCGAATTCCGCCCGAGCGACGCCGCGGAAAACAACGTCCTCAATCAGACGGTAGATGATGTTGAGCGCTACGGCGAGATCGTCGATGTCGAGCTCGAGGCCGGCGAAGTCTCGATCCACTCCGACCTGCTTTTGCACAGCTCGCACTACAACGAATCGGAGCGCCGGCGCTGCGGGCTAACGCTGCGCTACTGCACCCCCGACGTGCGCGCAATCCCGGGCTACTCTTGGGAGAAGGAAGGCGTGCTGATCAACGCCGCCGACCCGGCTGGCCACTGGGGCAATCCGGCCCGGCCCGAGCGCGACTACGAGATGGCCTGAGTCGCGTAGCGGATTTACAAAGTGATTTACGCACAGGCCATAGGTATGAGATGCTTCGACTCCGCTTCGCTGCGCTCAGCATGACAGCGATGGGTGCTTTCCTGTCTTGTCATGCTGAGCGCAGCGAAGCATCTCCTACCAAATACCTCCTATGCGTAACATCAGTTACAAAAATCAATCACAGGCTAGCCCCGATGCCCCGCCTAGCCTTTGCTACATAAGAGATGCCCATGGCAAACGACAGACCGCACGTCCTCCTGATTTCCACCGACCATTGGTCCGCTTCCCTCTTGGGCGAAGCCAACCATTCCGCCATTCTCACCCCCACCCTCGACGAACTCGCCCGCAGCGGCATCCGGTTTGTCAACGCCTATAGCGAGTGCCCGGTCTGCATCCCCGCTCGTCGCACCCT
The DNA here is from genome assembly GCA_021295675.1 of Candidatus Latescibacterota bacterium. The sequence goes on from JAGWBY010000105.1 coordinate 32,685, forward strand.
GATGACGGGCACTTCGCCGCGCACCCACGGCGACCGAGTCTTCAAAACAACCGCCCCCATGCCCGAGTTGCCGACCGTGGCGCAGACCTTCCGCGACGCAGGCTATCAAGCGTATGCCGTTGGCAAGCTCCACGTCTATCCCCAGCGCGACCGCATCGGTTTCGACGACGTGCTCCTCGACGAAGAGGGCCGACCGCACTTGGGAGCGGTTGACGACTACGATCTCTTCCTCGCGGACCAAGGCCATGCGGGCATGGGGTTTACCCACGGCATGAGCAACAACGAATACTCCTTCCGCCCCTGGCACTTGCCCGAGGACTGCCACCCCACCACTTGGGCAGCGCGCCAGATGAGCCGAATGATTAAGCGGCGCAATCCGGCCAAGCCCGGCTTCTGGTACCTGTCCTTCCGCCATCCGCATCCGCCGCTGGTGCCCTTGCAGAGCTATCTCGACCTCTACCGCGACATCGACATCGACGCGCCGCACCACGGCACTTGGGCACGCACCTTCGATAATCTGCCCTATTCGCTCAAAGTCAATCAGGGTGCCAAAGCCCACCTCAAGGGACCGGAGGTTCTGCGCATCCGCCGCGCAGATCGACCACCAACTCCGCGTGGTTATCGGCACTCTGCGCGAGGAGGGACTGCTCGACAATACCATTATTTGCTTCACAGCCGACCACGGCGATATGCTCGGCAACCACGGCCTCTGGGCCAAGCGCCTCTACTACGAGCAGTCGGCCAACGTGCCGATGATCTTGCTCGGCGGTCGGGACGGACGAGTGCCGCACCATACGGTCGATGACCGCCTCGTCGGCTGGCAGGATGTCATGCCGACTTTGCTCGACTTAGCGGGCATCGACATCCCCGACACCGTCGAGGGCCTATCCATGGTCGGCGGGGAACGGCGCACCTATCTCTACGGCGAATGCGGCGAAGGGACGAACGCCTCCCGCATGATCTACGCGGGGCGACACAAGTTGATCTATTATCCAGTAGGCAACCGCGTCCAGCTCTTCGACCTCGCAAGCGATCCCAACGAACTGAACGACCTAGCTGGATCACCCGACCACGCCGCAATCCAAGACGAGCTCAGCAAGCGACTCGTCGGTGAACTCTACGGCAGCGACGAAGCCTGGGTCCAAGACGGTCAACTCGTCGGCTTACCCGACCAGCAATGGGCACCCGGTCCCAACCGCAGCCTCTCTGGTCAACGCGGCCTGCACTATCCCGCGCCGCCCCAGATCGGTGTCGACAAAGTCGTGGGTGCGCCGTGAAACCTCGCAACTTCCTCTTCATCCTGTCCGACCAACACCACCGGCTCGCCAGCGGCTGCTACGGCCATCCGCTGGTGCAGATGCCCCATCTGGATGCCTTAGCTGCACGCGGCACTCGCTTTCAAAACGCCTATACCAACTGCCCGATTTGCGTTCCAGCCCGCGCGTCGCTGGCCACCGGCCGCTACGTGCATCAGATCGGCTACTGGGACAACGGGCATCCCTACGATGGTACGCCCGCTTCCTGGCATCAGCGCCTGCGCGACCAAGGCTTCTGCTGCGACTCTATCGGCAAGCTGCACTTCAAGGGGCAAGGCGCAGACCACGGGTTTAGCGAGGAAATCGAGCCGTTGCACGTAGTCGATGGCGTCGGCGATGTCCTCGGCTGCATCCGCGATCAACCGCCCTTGCGCGACAAACACGGCGAGCTTGGGCGGGCGGGCGCGGGCGATTCGACTTATTTGCAGTACGACGCCCGCTGTACCGAACACGCCTTGCGCTGGCTCGCCGAGCACTGCGACGATGCCAAGCCTTGGGTGGTTTTCCTCAACTTTGTCTGCCCGCATCCACCCTATATCGCCCCGCCGGAAATCTACGCCCAATACCCGCTCGCAGACGTGCCGCTGCCACCGCAGTGGACGCCCGACACGTGGCCCGACCATCCGGCGATGGACTACTTCCGCCGCTTCTTCCGCTTTGACCAAGGACACAGCGAAGAGACGGTGCGGCGAGTTATAGCCGCGTATTACGGGACTACGACTTATCTCGACCAGCAGATCGGTCGCGTACTCGGCGCGCTCGACGAGTTCGGCCTGACGGACTCTACCCGCGTACTCTATACCTCCGACCACGGCGAGTGTTTGGGAGCCCGAGGCATCTTCGGCAAGTTCACGCTCTACGACGAAGCCGCGGCTGTGCCGATGATTATGGCTGGGCCTGACGTGCCGGAAGGGAAGGTGGTGCAGACGCCGGTTTCTTTGGTGGATTGTTTTCCAACCGCTCTCGAATGCGTCGGGGCCGCATTGATCGACGAAGATCTACCCGGTCGGTCGCTGTGGCAGATCGCACAAGAGGACGATCGAGAGCGCACCGTCTTCAGCGAGTATCACGCGCTCGGCACCAAATACGGCACCTATATGCTGCGCCGCAATCGCTACAAATACAATTACTACGTCGGCACGCCACCGCAGCTTTTCGACTTGGCAGAGGATCCCGACGAGCTAAACAATTTGTCCGGCATCCCAGAGTACCAAGAGCTATTGCGAGACTGCGAAAGAGAATTGCGCGCCTTGCTCGACCCGGAAGCGGTTGACGAGCAGGCCCATGCCAGCCAGCGGGCAACCATCGAAGCGGCGGGCGGGACTGCTTGACCACTCGCCGACGCCTGGGGAAAAGGCCGCATTTAGATCGCACAAGTGATGCTGAGCAGCACCCGTTTATCGCCATCCTACATTATTCATAAGATTGAACTGTCATTCTGAGCGGAGCGAAGAATCTCCTACCAGGGTGGCTGTGTAAGTAGAAGACACTTTGTTAGCCTATCGGCTTCCTTAACATGACAATACATCGGCGTCTATCTTTATGCCCGACACCCCAAGCAACCCAGCAAACCCCAGTCACAGACTTTCCCCAGCAGCTCGTCGCCGCAGCCAATCGCGGCTGATCGGCGTCGCCGTTAGCGGATCAATCAGTAGCGCCCTCCTCACTTCCCTCGTCCCCCTCTTTCTCCTCTCGCTCAATGCTTCGCCTTTTCTCATCGGCTTAG
>JAGWBY010000106.1:0-1087 GCA_021295675.1 Candidatus Latescibacterota bacterium
CGGAAAAATAGCACTCGTGATCGCGGATGGTCATGTCCTCGCCGTCGGTTTCTAGGACGCGCGAGTTGGCACCGGTTTGGGAGAAGACCTTCATTAGCGTCTTCAGGTCTAGCCCGAGGGCTTGGCCTAGGCCCAACCCTTCGGCCAGTCCAGCGGTGTTGATGTTCATGACCATGTTGACGAGGGCTTTGACTTGAGCTGCTTGGCCGGCCGTGCCGATATAGCGCAGATCGACGCTCAGGGCGTCGAGGATGGGCCGGACGCGGTTGAAGACGCTGCGCTTGCCGCCACACATCAGGTACAGCGTGCCTTGGCGCGCTTGGGTGATGCTGGAGGCCATGCAGCCTTCGAGGGAGGACGCACCGACCGCTGCTGTACGCTCTTCGACTTCGACGTGGACGGCGGGCGAGATGGTGGCGCAGTTGATAAAGGTCGTGCCTTTGGCGTCGGTCAGCAGGGAGTCGCCCGAAGTGGGTCGTCGGTGACCACGGTGATGACCACGTCGGAGAGGGCCGTAACGTCGGCCAGGGTTTTGGGAGCGGCGCAGCTAAGCTCTTTGGCTAGTTTGTTGGCGGAACGCCTGTTGGCGTCGAATACGGCCGAGATGTTGAAACCCTTGTCGTTGAGGTTGCGGGCCATGTTGGCTCCCATGCGCCCGACGCCGACAAAGCCGATCTGAAAGTCCTTTTTGCCCTTTTTGCTTTTGGTGGATTTTCTTTTTGCCATTTTAGTCTCCTTGTTGAAGGGGTAAAACGTCCTAACCGCCGACCAAAGCAGTCGGCGGAAAACGAATTGTGGGCCGAATGCGACGGCCCATAACATACTGAGCGCGTTAGATATATTCAATAGAGGTGTGCTATGAAAATAGGGATCACGCAGATCATTTTGGGGAACATGTCGCTGGCGGACACGCTGCGGTTGTGCGAGGACGCCGGCTACCAAGCCGTGGAACTGGTCTTTGCCGAGGGTAAGGATTTAGATCCGAGCATGAGCGCCAGCGAGATTGCGCAGGTTGGGCAGCAGTGCGCGGACGCTGGCGTTGAAATCGGCAGCGTTATCGTCTGGTATCAAGAGCGCGGCAACCTGC
>JAGWBY010000106.1:1143-3418 GCA_021295675.1 Candidatus Latescibacterota bacterium
ATGGGGTGCTGTTGCACCCGGGGCAGCTAGCGGTCGAGGGCACCTATCAGCAGGCTTGGGATGGGTTGCGGGACGCGCTGAGCGGCGCGGCCTCCTTGGCCGAGGAAATGGGGGCGGCTATCGGCTTGGAAAACGTCTGGAACAAGTTCCTGCTCAGCCCGCTTGAAGCTCGACTTTTCGTCGATGAAATCGGCAGCGAGTGGGTGGGGATTTACCTCGACACGGCCAATATGATGGCCTACGGCTACCCAGAGCACTGGATCCGCGAGTTGGGGCCGCGCATCAAGAAGGTGCATTTCAAGGATTTCCGCCGCAGCGAACACAGCTTCGTCAACTTGCTCGAAGGGGATACGGATTGGCCGGCGGTCATGGCCGAATTGAGGGCGGTGGGATACGATTCGACGCTGATCCACGAAGTGGGCGGCAGCCGCGAGGCGCATGCGCCAGATCGTCGCTTTGTAAACATAGGAGGAATAAGACATGGTGTACATCATCAATTGGCGCGACGTGCAACCCAACATAGCTCACTTGAGCGCCGTGCATTGGGGCGGGTTGCGCGACCGCGATGGCGACGACGACCCCGATCCGCGCCATTGCCTAAAGCGCCTACAGGGCTTTGCCCGCCACGCGCTCCAGGGCCGCAAGAATTCGGATTATCACAAGCATGAAAATCTCGAACAGGTGTACTACATACTCTCGGGCAGCGGCTATGTGCTCTTTGACAAGGAGCGCTTTCCCGTGCAGGAGGGCGACGCGGTGTACCTGCCGTCGGGTATCCACCACCAGATGTTTAACGACGCCAGCGAGGATTGGCTCGAACACCACGTGATCAGTCAGAGGATCGCGGCCAACAGCGGCGAGTTTGCCATCCGCAACTGGCGCGATGTGCCGGCGATGGGCGACGGCGCGGGCGCGGTGCGCTGGCACCAGCTAGGCCCGGTCGGCGAGGAGGAGGGCGTGGGTTTTACGCAGGGGCTGTGCTGTATTGATCGAGAGGCCGTACAGCCGCGCGGACAGACGGTCGAGCGATGCTGCGAAGAGCTGGAGCAGGTTTATTACGTGCTGGAAAACAGCGGTGTCTTGGAAGTCGATGGAGAAGAGCAGGAGATTCGGGAAGGGGATATGATCCACCTGCCACCGGGCACGCGCTACGCGATTAGCAACCCGCACGCCGAGTGGCTTTCCTACCTCATCATGGCGGCTTGAGCTATGGCACTAGAACAAGTACACACCACCCTGCAAGCGCTGATGGCGGCTATCGACAGCGGTGAAGGCGAGTCAATTGCCACGCATCTGCGGCAGCTTGACGAACTCGGCCAAGAACTGGGCAAGGAAGCTCCACCGATGTTGCGCCACTACTTGGAGAAGCGCAGCTATACCAAGGCCCTGGACTTTTTGGAAGGGCGCGATGAGGCCGCCGCTCCCAACTGCTAAAAATCCCATGCGTCGGGCGTTTTATGAGACCATCGCCTGTGTGCCCTACGGCAAGGTGGCTACCTACGGACAGATCGCCGCCTTGGCCGGCTATCCGGGGCGCGCCCGGCAGGTTGGCTTTGCCCTAGCGGGGATGCCCGAGGAATGGGACTTGCCGTGGCACCGCATCATCAACGCCCAAGGCAAGGTGTCTCCGCGCAGCGGTAGCAACCATCTGTTGCAGTACGAGCTTTTGGCCAGTGAGGGCATTGTTTTCACAGCGCAACGCATCGACCTGAAACGGTTTGGTTGGCGACCTGAGGCGGAGGATTGAACTCACTCGACCGCCGGATTCTCAGCCTCGCCGTTCCCAATATCCTCGCTGCCCTATCGACGCCGCTGATCGGCATTGCCGACACTGCGATGATCGGCCACTTGCCGGAAGTGGCCTTTATGGGCGCGGTCTCCACGGCGAGTTTGATCTTCAATGGCGTATTCTGGTGCTTGGCCTTTCTGCGGATGGGAACCACGGCACTGGTGGCCCAGTACAGCGGGGCAGAGGATCGACGGCAGAGCGCAGGGGTACTCTACCGCTCGCTTATTGTGGCCGTCTGCCTCGGCATGGGGATCGTGGCGGCCAGTGGCTGGATCAGCCGGATTGGGTTTGAGTTGGCCGGTGGCTCTTTCCAAGTCCAGCACTGGGGCATACGCTACTTCGCTATCCGGGTGTGGGAAGCGCCCTTGGCGTTGAGCATTATGACGCTCAACGGCTTTTTCCTCGGGACCGCCAATGTCATAGCACCCCTCTGGGTTATGACCGTTGCCAACTTGGTCAACATCGGCGCGGACTACGTGCTTATCT
>JAGWBY010000106.1:3511-17471 GCA_021295675.1 Candidatus Latescibacterota bacterium
GCTCCTATCTGCGGGAGTGGCCTACAAGGCTGTGGGATTTGCGCGCGATGAAGCGCTTGATGCAGACCAACGCCTTCCTGTTCGGCCGCACCCTTTGTCTGCAATTTGCCGGTTTTTTCACGCTCGGCGTGGTCTCGCGGATGGGCGAAGCACCGCTAGCGGCCAACGCCGTGATTTTGCAGGTCTGGGGGCTGACTAGCTTCGCCGTTGATGGCTTTGCTCACGCGGCCGAGACGCTGGTTGGCCGCTGCCTAGGAGCGCACCTTTTTGCCGAGGCGCGGCAGTTCGCTTGGCGGATCATCTGCTGGGGGTTGGGTTTGGGAGTGGGGTTTGGCGTGATCTACTTTGCGGTCTTGGAGCCTATTGCCGCACTGTTTACTCCGCATCGGGAAGTTGTAGAACAGGTCGGCACGCTCTATGTACTCATAGCGTTGCTCCAACCGCTGAACGCCGTGGTTTTCGTCTTTGACGGAATTCTCATTGGCGCTAGCGATATGGGGTACCTGTTCAAGGCTATGGCGCTGGCCACCTTTGGAGTGTTTTTGCCTTCGGCGTTGGTTTTTATATACTGGTTAGATTGGGAATTGGCCGGTGCTTGGATGGCCTATAGCGGCCTGATGGTCGGCCGTTTTATTACGCTATGGCCGCGCTATCGCGGCGATGTCTGGTTGCGGAGCTTTGTCAAATAGGAGAGGAGACTATGCCTTTTATCAACCCCGCAGAACTTGCGGCTGTGGAACTTTTCCCCCAAATCAATAGCGGCTTGGTGGCTGGCGAGCGGCTGATGCTGTCGTTTTTGGACATGGAAGAAGGCTGCGAAGTGCCCGAGCACAGCCATCCGCACGAACAGGCCGGTTTGGTGCTCGCTGGGCGTTTCCGCTTTCGCATTGGGTCAGAGGAGCGCGTCACCGGCCCGGGCGACGCCTTTTTGATTCCGCCGAACGTGGTCCACTGGGGGATCGTCGAAGAGGGACCGGCCAAAATCCTCGACATCTTCAGTCCGCCGCGCGAGGATTACATAGAGCACTACAATAAACACGCCACAACTTCTACCGAGACCGTCTGGGCCTAGCGGATAAGGAGCATACTATGCGGATGTTGCAAAAGGAGCATTGCCACAACGTGTTGGTCGTCGCGATCGCGCCCCGCGATGCAGAGCAAAACATCGACTTGGAAGGCATTGGTCGCAACGCGCGCTATCTGTGCGAGCGCGGCGTGGATTTCATTATGCCCGCCTGCGGCACGGGCTTGGCGTACGATGTGACCTTGGCTGAGTACGAGGCCATCGTCGGGACGTTTATGGATGCGGCGGCTGGGGAGGCGTTGGTAGTGCCGGGGATCGGGCCGGGGTACGGCCGCGCCTTGGAAATGGGGCAGATCGCGCGCTCGTTGGGCGTCGCTGGGGTGATGATCATGCCTATCGTTGGCCCCGCATCGGTCCGTGGGGCAGCGGCCGGGTTGCGCAGCATTGCCAAAAAGACCCAATTGCCCACCATATTGTACCAGCGCCGTCTGGATATTATGCCGGTGGAGCAGGTGGTTACACTCTGCCGACTGGACGAGGTGGTGGGGCTTAAGTACTCGGTTGACGATTTGGAGACTTTTCGGCGCATCGAGGCCGAGGCTGGAGACGAGGCGGCTATGGTCTGCGGCATGGCCGAAGATCCATGTATCGACTACATGGCAGCCGGCGCGGTTGGGTTTAGCTCGGGGATGGCCAACTTCGTCCCCGGCATGAGCCTGACGCTCCTAGAGCGCTTTGCGGCCGGAGATCGCGTTGGGGCCGAGGCTATTCGGCAGCAGATGGTGCCTTTTGAGGATCTGCGCGGCGAGTGTGCAGCGCGCTACAGCACCTCGGCACTGCACGCAGCTATGGAGCGGTTCGGGCTGGCCGGAGGGCCGGTGGTGCCTTTTGCCGAGGATGTGGCCGCTGAGGACTTGCCGAGGTTGCACGCGCTCGTCGATGAGCTGGCCGACGCGGAGAGGCAAATGCAAATGCAAATGAAAGAGGTCGTATGAATCAAGATGCACTGCGCGTAGGGCTGGTGGGCACAGGCGGCGTCTGTGCGGGGGTACACTACCCAGGACTGCGGCTGATTCCCGGGGTCGAGATCGCTGGAATCTGCGAGCCAGATGAGACGCTGCGGCAAGAGCGGCAAGCGGAGTGGGGTATTGCGGCCGCTTTTGATCGGCTGGACGTGCTCTTAGATGCGGAGGCCCCAGATGCGGTCTGCATCGCTGTGCCCAACGTCTATCACTATGAGTTGATCGTCCAAGCCTTAGACGCTGGTTGCCATGTGCTATGCGAGAAGCCCCTAGGCATGGACTTTGCCCAAACTCGGGAAATCTACGCTCGGGGCAAGGCGTCGGGGCGTCGTCACATGACGGCGTTTACCTATCGCTTTGTGCCGGCCATGAACTACATCCGCCACTTGGTGCAGACCGGATCCCTCGGGGCGATTCGGCACGCCCGCTTCCAGCGTCTGCAAGACTGGGGAGAGCGCGCCATTGGCTGGCGGCAATACAAGCGCTACGCCGGGTCGGGCGAACTGGGCGATATGGGCATTCACCGCCTTGATTTTGCTGAGGATCTGTTGGGGCCGATAGAAGCTGTGTGCGGCGCGGCCAAGCAGTTGGTCCCTCGGGATCAGACCCGCGAAGGCCAGCCGTGCCCACCGCAGGATGTGGAAGATTGGATCGCGTGGATCGCCGAGTTTGCAAACGGCACCACAGGCGTCTTCGAGATGGGCAAGTTGAGTAAGGGCTATGGTCCGAAGGGCGATCACGACTTGGCCGAGTTTAATGGAGAGAAGGCCTCGGTCGTCTATCGCCTACACGCGCCGCACGAGGTGCTCTTCGCGCCCCGCGGCGAACCCTATAAAAGCCAGCCCGTGCCCGCCGAGTTCCTCAAGCGCCCCAATGCACCGCGCGATCCATCCGTCGGCGATCCTGTGCAGACCTTCCGCTACGACCAAGCGTGGGAATTCGTCAGCGCCATCCGCGAGGGGCGCGATTGCGTGCCCTCGTTTTACCACGGGATGCGGGCGCAGGCCGTTGCCGATTCCATCCTCCTGGCCGCGGCCGAGCGGCGGTGGGTCGATATTCCCGATTGTCCGGTTTAGGAGCGACGGTGATGAGCGAAAGTCTCCAAGCGGCGTATGGGATGGATGGATTTTACACTCACGACGCAACTGTATGGCCTTTAGACGCCGTTGATCATGCTGTGGAGGGCTTGGATGCGGTGCGGCAGGGCGAGCGTGAGCTTTCACCACTGCCTGACGCTACACGGCAGTGGCCCCAATCATGCTGCGGGGTCACATGCGCACCGAGCGATCCCGCCCGGTGGACGACAAACGGGAGGGCCTAACGGCCTTTATCGACGACCCGACGCATTGCCCGGTAGTGTTCAATCGAAGTTCCTAATTCCAAATTTTGCGGGCCGAGGCCAGTGTTAGCGCGAGGGCTCCGAGCAGAAGCGGCCAGTCCCCCCAGCGCGTGTAAATCGTCTGTCCTTGGTGCAGGGGCACGTCTATTGCAAAGCCCACGGTGGCAAAAAGTGGCGTGCGATAGGCAATGCGCCCGCTCGGTTCAATTAATCCAGAAATGCCGGTATTGGCAGCGCGGACTACGGCCCGTCCGCTTTCGACGGAGCGCAGGACGGCCTGTGCAAAGTGTTGGTGCGGAGCCGCAGTGGTGCCGAACCAAGCGTCGTTGGTGGTGTTGATGAGAAAGTCCGGGTCTTGAGCCATCAACGCGCGGGTGATCTCCGGAAAGATGGATTCGTAGCAGATAAAGACCCCGAACGAAGTATCGCTGCGCGGAAGCCGCAATACTTTGTGCCTTTCCCCGTGGGCGAAGATGCCGCTTTCTGCCGTAAGCCCTCCCAAATACTGAAAGATGAATGAGAAGGGTAGAAACTCGCCAAAAGGCACCAAGTGCACTTTGTCGGCGTAATCCACTACTTCCCCTTGAGCGTTGAGTAGGAACGCTCGGTTATAGACCGGAGCCGTGCGGTTTTGCGAATCCCCCTTGAGGCTGCCCACCAACATGGGCGTATCTAGCTCCGGCGCTAGGGCGGTTATCGAATCGACATAGGGCGCGTACAAAGGGTCGCCAAAATAGAGCGGCAAGGCCGTCTCGGGATAGATGATCAGGGCTGGTTCTTCCGTAGCTGCCAAGTCCCGAGTGAGTGCGGCGTAGTGCCGAGCTGTCCAGGCCAGCCGGTTCTCCTTCCACTTGCGGTCTTGGGGGATATTGCCTTGAACGATGCCGACCTTCAGAGTGGGGTGTGGTGAATCTGGCTCGTTGTGCAGCCGATAGAAGCCCCATAGATGAATGGCGACCAGCAGGAGAAGCGGCAAGCTCAGATAGCGGATGAAGGCGCGGTGTGAGAGGGCTTGGGCTAATGCGGCATTGAATAGGACGATGAGGAAACTCAGGCCATAGACGCCGGTTATGGTAGCCCATTGCAAGAAGGGCAGGTTGAGGTATTGCGAGTCGCCCAAGAGTTGCCAAGGAAAGCCGCTCAACATCCAGTTTTGTATCCACTCTAAAAGGACCCAGATGCCGGCTGCCGACCAGGCAAAGAGCGGGGAGGAAAAGTTTAGGCGGCGGCACACCGCGACAAAACAGGCCAGATACAAGGCCATGTATAAGATGAGCAGCGCATTCGTCGCCGCGGCGGTCGCCAAGGAGAGGGCACCGTACAATTGTAGGGTTTCGGTGATCCAGTAGGTGCGCCCGGTGGCCCAGGCGAGGCCGGCGACTAGCCCGAGGGCGAAGTGGCTTTGGGCGGGCAGCCAGTGCCGAGCCAGAAAAAGCGGCAGCAGACAAATCCAAGCGAAGTAATACTGATCGAATTTGGGGATACTAACTACAAAGAGCAGGCCCGAGAGCAAGGCCGGAGCCAGCAGAGGGAAGAGCCGCTGCTGCAATTCAGACGCCTCGGTGCCAATCCTCGAGCCCTTGGCGCAATTTTTCTAACCCACTCTGCTCAAGCGCAGCCATTGCGTCGCGAGAAATGCCTAGGCGCGCTGCGACTTGGCCAGGCGATTTCTTATACTGATAGCGGAGTTGAATAACGCGCATCTCGTCGTCGGAGAGGGCTTGGAGGGCACGGTGGACGAGCTGGCGCAACTCTTGGGCTTCGAGGCGATCTTGGGCGTCTTCGGTGACGAGCAGGGATACGAAGCGCTCGTCGAGGCGGATACGCTCGACCGGAGCAGTGGTGGGATTGTCGGGAACCTTATTATAGATAGGCATAGAAAAAATCAGGGAGCCGCAAGCGACTCCCTGAAAAGGTGGTAGCGGGGCTAGGATTTGAACCTAGGACCTTTGGGTTATGAGCCCAACGAGCTACCAGTGTGGCAATTAATCTAAAGGATGGGGCAGACGGGCGCAACCCTCTCAATGGCCGACGGGTGCCAAACGCCGGAGTTTGACTTGGGCGATGCGCTGGCCCTCCACCTTGAGGATGTCGAGCTCTATATCGTTTGCCTTGAAGGCTAAGCCCTCCGCGGGAATGCTCCCCAAGTGGTCGTAGATAAATCCCCCGAGGGTTTCAAAGCCCGTCCTCGGCAGATCGGTGGAAAGCAATTTGTTGAGATCGTCTATGTCGATGCGGGCATTGGCTATGAGTACCTCGCCGGGGACCTCCCAGTGGTGCAATGCTTCTTCCTCGTCGTACTCGTCTTGGATTTCCCCGACGATTTCCTCGACGAGGTCTTCGGTGGTGACCAAGCCAGCCGTGCCGCCGTATTCGTCGAGGACGATGGCGAGACGAATTTTGTTGGCTCTCAAGTCGTTGAGTAGGATGTCGATTTTCTTGGTCTCAGGGATGTAATAAGGCTCATGGGTAAAACGCAGATCGTCCTCTTGCTGGCTGGTCAGTAGTTGATTTATCGGCGTCGCCAGATCGATTTCGGGACGGGATACTAAGATCTGCAGCAGGTCTTTGGCGTACACGATCCCTTGGATGTGGTCGAGGCTTTCTCGGTAAATGGGCAGGCGCGAGTGTCCTTTGTCCCGGATGAGATCGATCAGGTCTTTCAAGGAGGCCACTTGGTCGATGGCGACCATATCGACGCGGGGGATCATAACTTCGCGGACGATGCGGTCGTGGAAACCAAAAACGCCCTCAATCATCTCGCGCTCGCCTTCTTCTAGGACGCCAGACTCGCCTTCTGACTCGACGATGCTGCGCAGTTCTTCTTCTTTTTCCGCGCGGAAGTCCTCGTCGCTGTAATCGAAGCTGCTGAGAAGTTCGAGGAGATTGGTCAAGGGAAGGAGCAGAGCGTGTACCGGCACATAGGCTAAGGCGACGATGGGTACGCGTACTTCGTCGCCTTCTTCGTCAAAGCGAATACGTCGCGGCGTCGCTACGACCATAAAAAGCCCTAGCGCACCCAATAAGGCTACGGCCGCGGAGATATAGCTTGGAAGGGTGAGAGACTGTGCGAGAAAGAACAGGGAAAGAGCGAGGACGATGATGCCGATGGCTTCACCGAGGCGGGCCATCAGGCGCAGGCGTAGGCGCGGCTCGTAGATGCGGAGCATGGCGTCCGCATGGGATACGCCGCTTTCGGCCATTTTCTCCAGCACGGATTTGGAGAGAGTGGCGAAGGTTGTCTCATAGCTAGCTACTACGAAGAGCCAGACGAGACTGATCGTGCCGACCAGCGCGGCATATGCGATCAAGGATAAGTCAACTTGCGGGGGTTCCAAAAAGGCTCCTTTCGGTAAAGCGGCCGGCCAAGGTCGCTTAGGGGGAGAGAGAGGCTGTGGTGAGAAAGTGGTCTGTTTCGCGCTCCATAGCGTCTAGCTGCTCGGGTGTGTCGTGTACCCAGCCGGCTAGATGCAGTAGGCCGTGTACCAACAGGCGGGATAGCTCCACTAAGGGGGGGACACTGAGCGCGGCAGCTTGCCGTTGCGCTTGAGGCAGCGAAATATACACTTCGCCGCTGCTGTTCTGACCTGGTATGGTTCCTAAGTCGAAAGACAGGACGTCCGTGGTGCCCTCCTTGCTGCGATAGGTGGTGTTGAGATCGCTCATGTAGTAGTCGTCGATGAGGACTAGCTGGACCGCGTCTGGCAGTGTGTGGGCACAAGCGACCTGCGTGGCGATGTGATGTAGGGCTGCAAGCACGTCTGTATGCAGAGGGGTTAGGCCCGCGTCTTGGACTATGTGGAGGGGGCTCGCTAGACAGTCTGCCATTTGCGATTGGCCTTCTGCCAAGGGTATGCCATCCGGCTGTGGAGGACGCCCATCAGCACGCGGATGAAGCTGTCCTCTATTTTGAGCAAATCCCGCAGGGTCAGCGCGCACTCGTCGAGTTCGCCAGCGGTGAATTTCTGCTGGATGATTTTATGCACTAACTGGCGCATCCGGCTGGGCGTGCGCTCGGCGAGGGTGCGGGCCGCCGCTTCGACCGAGTCGGCCAACATCAAGATGCCGGCCTCTTTGGTCTGGGGCTTGGGACCATGGTACCTGAAATCTTCCTCGCGCACGCTTCGGTCGCCCAGTTCTACGGCGCGCTCGTAAAAGTACTCAATGACGGTGGTGCCGTGGTGTTGGGCGATCAGATCGCAGATAGATTGGGGAAGGCCGTGTTCCTCAGCCAACTCGAGTCCCTCGCGGACGTGTGAGGCGATGATGAGCATGCTCAGGTAGGGCATCAGACGATCATGGGGGTTGCGTCCACCTTGCAGTCCCTGATTTTCGCTGAAGTACTCTGGCTTGTTCACCTTGCCGATGTCGTGGTAATAACAGCCGACGCGGGCCAAGAGAGGATTAGCGGTAATGGCCTCGGCGGCGCTCTCGGAGAGGTTGGCCATAATCAGGCTGTGAGTATAGGTGCCTGGTGCCCGGACAGCCAATTGGCGGAGCAAGGTCCGATTGGGATCCGACAGCTCTAGCAGGGTGATATCCGTGGTGATGTGGAAGAGACTTTCAAAGATCGGTAGCAGGCCGATGGTGAGGATGGGAGCGGCCACTCCAATGACAATCCCGGGCAGAATATGATCGTATATCTGTTCGACCGGAAAGAAGCGCAATAGATCCGCCGCCGCGATGAGCAATGCGTAAGAGACCGGCAGGAAGATCATGGGCCGGTAGAACTGATTGCGGTGCCGCACGTGCCGCACCGCATAGACGGCGATGGCCGCCGTTAGAGCGCAGATTATGACTACGTAGAAATCGGCGAAGAGGTTGCCGACAAAAAGCGCCAGCACAAACGAGAGCACTAAGCCAATTTGTGGCGTTAGTAGAATCGTCGCTAGCATGGCGGCGAGAGGGATCGGCACCCAGTAGGGGGAGAGGTCGTGCGTTTTGATATAGGAGGACGCGACGGCTGTGGCAACGGTCAGGATGGCTAAGAGGACGAGTTGGCCGGGATGGTCAAAAACAGCGCGTTCGTGCGTGGCGAGGAAGTAGCCGAAGACGAAGATCAGGAGTCCGGAAATCGTCGCGGCTGCAGCCATTTGAATCAGGCGCTTAATCGGATGTTGAGATTGATCTTGGGCTATGCGGGCGGCCAGTGCGTCAAGTGCATCGACATGCTCCTCGGTGACGGTGGCGTTTTTGTCGATGATGAGGTCGTTTTGGGCATAGATCCGCTTGATGCTGGCCACACCGCGCCGCGCCGCGTCCCTGAGGTGGGCGGTCTCCGGCTCGTCAATGGTTAGATTGGGAACCACAAAGAGGCTTAACAACTCGTGTACGGCTTGGACAGCGTTGCGGTCGGCAATCGTGTGGTACGTTTGGATGTGAGAGATTAATTCGCCTTGTTTAAGCTTTTCTTCGCTATAGAGGGTTTCTACGTGTTGTTCCCGATCTCCGAGGCGGACTTGGGTCGAAGGGCTTAGGAGGATCGGTTGTTTGGAGGCGATGATGCCCGCGGTGTAGTAATTGGCCAGAATTTGCCGACAGATGGCTTGAAAATCGTGTACATAAGGTTGGCTGGCTGTGGAGAGGACGTCGATGAGAGTCGAAAGCGCATCGAGTGAGAGCGAACCTACGACTTGAGGGAGGGCGCGTTGGAGTTCGCGTTGCTTGAAGGAGTTGGCCATCTGGACCCGGATCCTTGGGATCATTACTACAAAGACCGAGTCTAACTGAGCTAGCTGCTGCTCCTGAATTAGGGGGTCGCGGTGCAAAATAGTGGGTATCTCGGCGCTGGCTGCTTGTCGTTCGTGCTCCAATTCGGCATCGCTTTTGGGCACGTTAAAGAGAAAAGGAGCCTCGATGCGTTCTTGAGAGACGCTGCCGACGCGTAGCTGGGCAACGTTGTAGGGACGCTGGTAAGGCGATAGATAGGTGAGCAGGCCGATGACTAGGCCTGCCAAGGCGATGTGGAACACCCGCGAGCTATGCGGATGCCAAGGTTGGGGCTGATTGCTGCGGCGTTTAGAACCAAACCACTTGAGTTTAAGCGCGTTCATGGATCGGCCGAGGTGTGGGCGTCCTCATAGCTGTCGTAGGCTTTGATGATCTTCTGCACGAGCGGGTTGCGCACCACATCCCGCTCGTTGAGCCGAACAAAGGCCAAGCCAGCGATCCCGGTCAGAATTTTGGGTGCGACGACTAAGCCCGAGGGTTGGTCATCACTGAGGTCTGTCTGGGTAATATCGCCAGTAACTACGGCCTTTGAGTGACTACCCAATCGAGTGAGAAACATCTTCATCTGCTGGGGCGTAGTATTTTGGGCTTCGTCGAGAATAATAAACGAGTCGTTGAGGGTGCGGCCGCGCATGTAGGCCAACGGCACGACTTCGACAATTTTCATATCCTGCATCCGCCGCAGGCGCTCGGGTTCCATGAGATCCTGTAGAGCGTCGTAGAGCGGGCGCAAGTAGGGATCGACTTTATCCTCAAAAGAGCCAGGCAAAAAACCGAGCTTCTCTCCGGCTTCGACAGCGGGCCGAGCGAGCAGGATGCGAGATATTTGCTTCTGCCGCAGCGCAGCAACGGCCATAGCCACCGCAAGATACGTCTTGCCGGTGCCAGCTGGGCCGATGCCGAAGACCACGTCGTTGTTGGCGATAGCTGCGAGATATTTTGCTTGGCCCTCGGTGCGGGCATAGATGGCCGTCTTATAGGTATAGGCTGCGGAGTTTGAGAGAGTGCTATGGTCGTCCTTAGGCAATATCGAGCTACAGTGAATCAAGTTCTCTAGCTCGGCTGCTTCGATGGGCGGACCGTGGCGCATGCGTTTTATAAGGGGACTGAGGAAGCTATCGGCCTCGCGCACCGAGGCATCGGATCCCTTAATCGTCAGCTTGTCGCCGCGGGCGATTAAGCGAATGCCGTATCTCTCTTCAAGATGAGCCAAGTGTTGATCGTTGCGCCCGAAGAGGGAGCGGCGATCAATGCCGGCGATAGAAATGTCCTTCATAGTTCTGATAGCTGGACAAAAATACAAAAAGGGGTTTGAAATCCTTCCTTAAACCCGGAAGGATCAAACCCCTTTAAGTCTTGAAACGTATTTAAATCAAGTAGTTGTAATTACTTGGGAATTTCGAGGACTTGAGCAGGAAAAATCATATCTGGCGCGACGATTTGCTGCTTGTTGGCCTCGTAGATTTTATGCCATTTGCCGGCATTGTTGTAAAGCTCGGCGGCATACTGATTTTCGGCTACCCCAAACGGCACGGCCAAGACTTGCTTGGGGTAGATTAAATCCGGGTCTTTGATTTGATCCTTATTCTTTCGGTAGATGCGGGGCCACATATACGGATCGTCGTAGATTCGTTCTTTTTTGGAGATATTCCACAAGTTGTCCCCTCGCTCGACCTTGTAGTCAATGACCACGGGTTGGGCTACGCGCGCTTTGAGATCGGCGAGCATCTGGTCGATTATAGCTAGCTTGTCCATCATTTCGGGTAGGGCAGCTATGTTGCTCTGCTTGAGTTCCGCAACTCGGGAATCGATGGCGGAGACTTCGCCGCGCCGCATAATGAGCACTTCTGGAGCTAGGGCCATTAGCCCTTCGAGCTGGGCGATAATAGCGTCGAGCTCACGCCCGAAGGCCATGACTTCGGATTCGGAGTGGCCGATTGCTGCGAGGATTTGGGCATTGAGGTCGGCGTTGGCCCGGTCGAGCTGGGCAATCTGCATATTAAGCGCTTCAAGCTGGGCGTTTAGCTCTTCGATTTGGGTGTTGGCTGCGTTTTCGCGGTTGACGAGTTCGTTCCCCAGAGCCATGTACTCCTCACAGGTCATCTGCTGCTCTTGAGCAGAGATCTTTCCGCTCGCTAGCACTAGCAATGCTAAAGCCAACCCACCAACGGACAACTTCTTCATAGTCGGACCCTTTCTTATTTGCCTTGGTTGGCGAGGTTGTTCTTAGTAGCGGCTAGTTTTTCTTCTAGTGCTTTTTTGGTGGCTTGCCGCTCGGCGAGTTCGCGCTCGAGCTGCGCTTTTGCGGCCTGTAACTCAGTTACTTTTACTTCGGCGGCCAGAGTGGCTTGGCGCTGTTGCTCTAGGTATTCCATGTCCTCCTGCGACGGAACACGCGAACAGCTAGCCGCGAGCGACAGAATCACTACCGCCAAGGCGACGCCTAGGTATCTCAGATTGGATAAAGTGGAAAGACAGCTCATTAAGTAGTTCCTCCACCTAAGCTTAAGGATCAAATAGCGATCTTACATTAATATACGGGATATGGCCACAAATATAGGCGACCTAGAGTGGATGTCAAGCAGAACAAGTGAAAATCTACCCCACTTATAAAGTTTTCAAGCAGACCGAATACCCAATTCGCGCAACTGGCCCAAATCGACGGAAGAAGGGGCATTTTCCATCAAGCCCACGGCCTTATTGGTCTTGGGGAAGGCGATGACTTCGCGGATTGAATCTTCGTTGGCGAGCAAGGCGATCAGCCGGTCAAAGCCGAAGGCAATGCCGCCGTGTGGCGGGGCTCCGTAGTCGAGCGCTTCGAGTAGGAAACCGAATTTGGCCGCGGCTTCTTCGGTGCCGATTTCTAAGAGCTGAAAGAGACGGGCTTGTACTGAGCGCTGGAAAATTCGCATGCTGCCCCCGGCAATTTCATTGCCGTTGATGACCAAGTCATAGGCTCGTGCCCTAGCGTCGGCCGGGGCGCTATCCAATAGGGCGAAGTCTTCTTCTAAGGGAGCTGTAAAAGGATGGTGCACGGCTGTAAAGCGGTCGGCTTCCTCGTCGCGTTCTAGCAGGGGGAATTGGCTGATCCAAAGGGGCTGCCAAGAATCCTCGGGTACTAATGAGAGGCGTTGAGCCAACTCCAAGCGCAGTGCTCCGAGTATCCGGGAGACCTGCTTGGGCTGATCGGCGACAAAAAGCATTAGGTCACCAGGGGCGGATTCGAGAGCCTCGATCAACTGGGTTTGAGCGGCTTGGGGGAAGAATTTGACGATGGAGGATTCAAGGCCGGCGTCGGTGTGTTTGATCCAACTAAGACCCTTAGCACCTAATTCTTGGGCTAAGGCGATTAAATCGTCAATTTGTCCACGCGAGAACCCACTACAGCCCTTGGCATTTATGCCTTTAACTTGCCCACCATTGTCAAGAACGGAATGAAAGACTTGGAATTGGGATGTGCGCGCTGCTGCCGCTACATCTTTGAGTTCTAAACCGAAGCGCAGGTCGGGTTTATCGGAGCCAAAGCGCTCCATGGCTTCGCGATAAGTGAGCCGCGGAAAAGAGTTAGGTAGGTCGATTTGGCGCAACTGAGCAAAAAGGGCGCGGGTTATATCCTCGGCAATAGCCATGACGTGATCCTCGCGCACGAAGGCCATTTCGATGTCGATTTGGGTAAATTCAGGCTGGCGATCGGCACGCAAATCTTCGTCGCGGAAGCACTTGACGATCTGGAAGTAGCGGTCGTAGCCCGCGATCATCAAGAGTTGCTTGTAAGTTTGAGGCGATTGGGGCATAGCGAAAAAATGCCCCGGATGGACTCGACTGGGGACAAGGTAATCTCGGGCTCCTTCAGGGGTACTCTTGGTCAGAAACGGAGTTTCAACTTCTATGAAGCCTCGCTGGTCGAGCAGGTGGCGCACGATCTGATAGCCCCGGTGCCTGAGTAGCAAATTGCCTTGGATACGAGGCCGACGCAGGTCCAGATAGCGATACTTGAGCCGAATTTCCTCTCCAGCGTCGGTTTGGTCTTCGATGAGAAAAGGTGGGGTTTGACAGCGGTTGAGGAGGCGTAGCTGATCGCAGTTTACCTCAATCGCCCCGGTGGGCAATTGAGGATTGACCATGCCTTCGGGGCGGGCCTCGACTTTGCCTTGTACGGCGATGACATACTCGCTGCGCAAGTGGTCAGCCTGCTGATAGGCGGTGGGGTCACGCTGCGGGTTGAAGACGATTTGAGTAATGCCGTAGCGGTCTCGGAGGTCGATAAAAATAACGCCGCCGTGGTCGCGGCGGCGCCAGACCCAGCCCATTAGCAGGACGCGCTGACCGATGTCTTTATCTGTGAGCGTGCCGCAGTCGTGCGTGCGCTCCCAGTTGCCCAAGCCTTCGCTCGGCTCTTCCATAAGTTACACCTAAATGATATTGGATTTTAAATGGGAAACAGATTAAAGTAGAATGCAGTTTGGAGAGTGTCAAGAAAGGACCGGGTTGGTTGACATGGTGGATTTTGGTTCTTTTAATCGTGAGGGGAGATTTTTGTGGCTGGCCTATCGGTCGTCGAGCATTGCGGCTGAGGGATCCGGCGATTCCACCGCGGGTGGAAGTGTATGCCAAGTTGGAGTTTTTCAACCCTGGAGGGTCGGTCAAGGACCGACCGGCGCGGCGGATGATCGAGGATGGCGAGCAAGACGGGTCACTGGGGCCGGGCAAGGTCATTTTGGATTCCACTTCTGGAAATACCGGTATTGCCTACGCTATGATCGGTGCTGCTAAAGGCTATCGGGTAAAATTGGCTATGCCGGCCAATGTCAGCCGCGAGCGCAAGGCCATTCTCGCCGCCTATGG
>JAGWBY010000107.1:0-6399 GCA_021295675.1 Candidatus Latescibacterota bacterium
CTTTTGACCGCCCCAAGGAGGTGACAAGTGCCTCGTTTGCATTTTCGGTGGCGCATGAGATCGCCCCGGTGCCGCCAGCGGAGGAGGCGCACCACCAATGAATAGTTTGCCGACAGGGTCAGATTCAAGGGTATGAGATAGCTTCTGGAAGTGCTTTGGGCACGGGTGCGAGCGAGTGCGTATATTTTTTTTGTTGCCCAAGCAAGGAGAGCACGCCACCCGTGGTCCTAATCCTGACAACCGACAAGCTGACGCCGCGCACAGCCGACGAATTCCTCGTAGAATTTCTCGACTACGCACACGGGGCCGTGCCTGGTCAACCCTTGGAGGTCGATTTGCGGCCCCTGCACTTTATTGACCCCTACGGCTTGGTGGCCTTGTGCTTGCTGGCGCGCTACGGAGACGCGCTCTCGTCGCGGGTCGTCTTTCACCTGCCTCACGCCTTTGCGTTGCGGACCTATCTGGGACGGGTGCGGTTCGCTGCGGCCGTAGATGGGGTTGAACTGGCTGGGCCGGCGCTCATCGTGGATCAGGAGCGGGAAAAGGAAGAAAGCGAGGCCCTGCTGGAAATCACGCGGATTGAAGAGCGGGCAGATATTGAGACCGTGTTGAGCAAGATCGGTCAGCGCGTCGAGGCGATTTTGGCCGAGGAGCTGCGCTACACCGAGGTGGAGATCAACCAGTTTAAAAACGTCGTCGCCGAGCTGTGCCACAACATTCTCGACCACAGCGAGAATTGGGGCTATCTCACGGCCCAGCGCTATTTGGACTCGCGGGTGGGGAAAAAATACGTGGTCATCGGAGTGGGGGACCTCGGCATCGGGATCAAGAAGAGCCTGTCAGTGCGCTACGACGCGGCAGATTGGTCGCATGGCACGGCCATCCTCAACTCGTTGCAGAAGCACTTTTCCCGCGACGCCACGCGCGGCCTCGGGCTGTATATCGTCAACCAGATTTGCAATCGCTACAACGGCTCGTTGCACATCCGCTCGGGGGATACCCGCGTGTACATTCGCGGCCAACGGCACTGGGAACACGCTTCGGTCCACTTCCCCGGCACCCAGATCGCCATTGCGCTCTATCAGCGCGAGGGAGGCGAGTAAGCCATGTTCGGCCAACATCACAGGCCGCCCAAACCGCCCCGCTACGAGCCTTGGTTGCTGTTGCTGCTGGCGGTGGTCATTGCCGGCCTCGGCGTGGTCGCATACGTGGCCGTGAGCTTCTTATTTCCCGGCATCTAGCCCCATCATATTGGTATTCGTCTAATTCCGCATCGCTCATTTTGTGGTAGAAATTGCTTGACAGTCGGGAAATATCCGCGTAAGTTTCCTTAATTGAATACAGTTAAGCTGTTTTTTAACTACAGGAAAGGCGCGGCTCATGGATTCAGCCGTTGAAGAGCGCATACAACAGCAGGCCATACACCAAGCTCCCGCATACCTGTTTTCCGGCGAACGGGGCATCCTCAGCGGGCGGCCCCGAGGGGCCGAGTTGCTTGAAGAATTGATGCAGCACCTGCTCAGCGGTCCAGCCGACGCGGCCACGCCGCTCGACTTCTCCCGCGTTTCGTTTATGGATGTCTCGTGCGCCGACGAGATGCTCAATAAGCTGCTCTTGCGCCTGACCAGTGGTGAGATGGGGCATCGCTACGTCTATATCGCCGAGGCCAATATCTCGGTGCGCGAGACTATCGCGGCTGTGCTGCAACTGCGCGAGTTGGCCGCGCTGTACAAAGACGGCGAGCGCGTCGAAGTGCTCGGGGTGCTCAAGACGCCGATGCGCGAGGCGCTCGACGTGCTGCTGGCGCACAAGTGCGCGACCTCGGCCGAGATCTCCGATGCGCTCGGCAAAAACATCAACATCGTCTGCAACCGCCTCAATGCCCTGCAACGCCTCGGGTTGGTGTGCCGTCTGCGCGATGGGTCGGTCGCTGGCGGCGGGCGGCAATTCTACTATGTCTCGATTGTCTAAGTACTCCATAGGAGCGGCCTTAGCGGTCGCCTTGGCTTTGGGAGCCGTGGCGGCCAAGCTGCGCAGCGACCATTCCTTCGTCGTCGAGGCCAGCGTGGAAAACTTTCGCGACGCGCCCAACGGCACCAAGCTGGGCACGTTGCTGGCTGGCACGGAGATTGAGTCCATCGGCGAGGAGGGACGCTGGGTGCGTTTCCGCGTCGAAGGCTGGGTTTGGGGGCCTTCCTTGGAAGGCTATGTCTCCGAGGAGGAGCGCGACGAGCTGGAGGAAGAGCCGATTCCACCGCTCCAAGACGAACGTCCCCGGATCAAAGAGCTGGTCAACGACCGCTATGGGGTGTTTTACGGAGTTGGGCTAGACGAGGATATCGGCCGGCTGTGGCTGCGGTTTCGCGTCCGCGACATCGAGCGCGAGGCGTGGGAGCGGCGCGCATTTGCCGTGCAGCGCGGCGCGGCCGAGCTGTTGCAGGGCCGCGTCGAATTCAGCGAAATCCGTATCGAGACCAACCGGCCCGATGGCAGCGGCGAGGTGGGCCAGTACATCGCCGCGACTGCGGTCGCCGACTTGGCTGGTGCCGGTGAGGATTGGGCGGTGTGGCGGCAGCACACGCGCTTTTCGATGGATGGGGGCGAAACGTGGGAAGAGGCCGAATAAATGCGCGCATCGCGACGGGGCCGATCCAGAGCGGCCCGCAAGGCTAATGCCATGTTGGATTTGTATGCGGTAAAGACCCAAATAGACAGCATGGTGGCCGACGAGCGCCGCGTCCAAGAGGACTTTCGCGCCAAGCTCGAATTAGCTTTGGCCGAATATCGGCGTTGGCTGCCCGAGTGGGAGCGCTTGGCCCGCAAGATCGACGAGAGCCGCACCTCTTGGCTGTTGCCCGGCTTGGGTGAGGGCTTTGGGGGTGGGATCGATCCGCCCGATCGCCCGAGCACCATTAGCATCGCCGCCACGGACGGCTCGCAAATTTTCCCCGACCGCCACGAGATCTCGGCCTGTTTTCTGATCAATATCGGCTACATCCTGCTGCACTACGGCACGGGCGAGAAGCCACTGATGAGCAGCAAGCCGAGGCTCTACTACCGCGAGGAGGAAATCTACGAGGAATGGGGAGGCGCGCGGGTCTTTGTCAATCGCGAGCTCGTCGGCTTCAAGCGCGGCCTTATGGAATTCACCGAGTTGGCCGATTTGGCGTTGGCAGCCCACGCCGAGGGACATCGGACGCTGGCGCTTGCCGACGGCACGCTGATTCTGTGGAACTTGGAGGGCAAGCCGCAGGACTTCCGCGCCGCGCACCTAGAGGCCACCCTAGCGGCGATGGACGAGTTGCGCGAGGCGCGGGTGCCGGTGGCTGGGTACATCAGCCAGCCGGGAAGCCAAGAATTGATCAACGCCCTCAAGCTGGGCCTGTGCCCGCTGGCCGCAGCCGACTGCGACCGCTGCCCCTATCAGGAAGAAAACCAGCTCCACTTCAGCCGCGAAGAGATCGACACGCTGAACGGAGACTTGTGGCAGGGCCGCGGCTTGCCCTGTAGCCCTCTTGAGGGGCTGAGCGACGCGGTCTTGGTGCGGCGCGTGCTACGCCCCGGGCAGCGCACGCCGCTCTACCGCAGCGCGTCCAAGGTTCTCGCTGAGTACGGGCCGCATTACATCTACTACTTCTACCTGCACGTGGGAACGGAGATCGGTCGGGTCGAGGTTCCAGAATGGGTGGCGACCGATCGCGAGTTGCTCGACTTGGTTCACGCCTGTTTGTACGACCAAGCCGAAAAGGGCCAAGGCTATCCGGTCGCCTTAGCCGAGGCGCACGAGCGCGCCGTAGTGCGCAGCGCCGACCGCGAGGCATTCTATCGCTTTTTGCGCGATACCTTTGTCAAAAACGACCTGCAAACTCGCTTGTCAACCAAGAGTTTTAAGAAGCGCTACACCGGCATTTAGGGGAGGCCCACTGTGGAGACTATCAAAGAGCGCGAGCGCAGCCCGCTGAGCCGATTCTTGCCCGAGTCGCTGCCGCTGCCCAGCGACGCCGAGGACGAGCGGACCCACGTGGGCGAAGTGGTCGAGAGCAGCACCACTGAGTTGATCGCCCAAGCGCGCGAACTGCACAGTGCGCCCTCCTTTGGTCAGTTCGTCCGCGTGGAGGCCGCGATGCCGGTGGTCGGCATTGTATTCAACGTATTTACGCACTCCATCGAGCCGAACCGTCGGCCCACGGCCTACGGCAAGACCGAAGAGGAACTGCGCCTAGAGCAACCGCAAATTTTCGAGCTGTTGCGCACCGAGTTCCAAGCCCTCGTCATCGGCTATTTGGACGGCGATGAGGCTGTGCAAATCCTGCCGCCGCAGCCAGCCCACATCCACAGCTTTGCGTACTTGTGCTCAGACGAGCAAGTGCGGGCCTTCACCCGCAGCGACGACTATCTGCGCAGCATCCTCAATACCTCCAAGATACCCACTGACGAGCTGGTGATCGCGGTGTTGCGCCACACGGTGCGCGCCCACGCGCACGCACCGTCCTATCTGGTGCAGATGGGCAAGGAGCTGTCGCGGCTGCTCAGCGACGACTACGACCGGCTCAGCTCGATTATCCGACGGGTGGTCAACTAACGATGGCAAAACACGCGCGCAACGGAGTGCCAGCCGCGGCCGGTCGCGGCAAGCAAATCGGGGTAATTACCAAAGGCTCGCTAGTCGAGGGGCTGGAGATGAAGCTGGATCCCGAGCAGAATGTCGAGGACATGAAGGCCGGCAAGTTCGTGGTCATCGAAGGCGACAAAAACGACTTCTTCTCCATGGTCACCGACATGCGCCTCGACGCCAACAACCAAGAAGTTCTCCTGCATCCGCCGGGCCAAGAAGACGCGCTCCTGCGCCAAGTGCTCGCCGGCACCAGCACGTACAACATCGTCTCGCTGCGGCCCATGCTGATGATGCCCAAAGACGCGGCAGCCGACGACGGCCCGCGCCCGGTCAAGGCCATCCCGAGCCACTTCTCCGAGGTCCAAGAGGCCATGGCCGACGACGTGGCCAAGATCTTCGGCTGCGAGGGCGACGCCGAGGGCCGCTACTTCAGCATCGGCAACCCGCTCGACATGGACACGCAGGTCTGCCTCGACATGATCCGCTTTGCCGAGCGCTCCAACGGCATCTTCGGCAAGACCGGCACGGGCAAGTCCTTTCTGACGCGGCTGGCGCTGTGCGGGCTGATTCACTACGACAAGGCCGTCAACCTGATCTTCGACATGCACAACGAGTACGGGTTCAAGGCCATGAAGGAAAACGGCTCCACCACGACCTTCGTCAAGGGCCTCAAGCAGCTTTTCTTAGACCCGCAATCGACCCGCGCCCGCGGCGTGCAGCCGGATCACGAAGTCTATATCTCCTACGACCAGATCACCGTCGAAGACATTGCCCCGCTGCAAGACGAGTTGAAGCTCAACCCTACGGCCGTGGAGTCGGCCTACTTGGTGTACGCGATTTACAAGGAGCGCTGGCTGAGTACGCTCTTGAAGTTAGAAGGCCCTGATGTGGAGGAATTCGCCCGCGAGATTGGCGCGCACGCCGGGTCTTTAGTGGCCTTGCATCGCAAGCTCAAGCGGCTTGAGAATTTTCCCTTTATGGTTTCCAAGCTACGGGACGGCGATGTGGTGGACCGCATTATGGAATACCTCGACAAGGGGATCAACGTGGTGCTGGAGTTCGGGCAACAGACGAGTATGCTGTGCTACTTGCTGGTGGCCAACATCATCGCGCGGCGCATCCACGAGATGTACGTCAAAAAGAGCGAGCGCTTCTACGCCACTCAGCGCCCTGAAGATCAGCCGCGCCAACTCATGATCACTATTGAGGAGGCGCACAAATTCCTCAACCCCATGGCGGCCAAGCAGACCATCTTCGGCACCATTGCCCGCGAGATGCGCAAGTACTATGTCTCGCTGTTGGTCGTTGATCAGCGGCCGTCGAGCATTGACGACGAAGTCCTCTCGCAGATCGGCACGCGCATCACGGCCCTGCTCAACGACGAGAAGGACATTCAAGCCGTACTCACCGGCGTCAGCGGCACCGAAGGGCTGCGCAGCGTGCTGGCCAGCCTCGACTCTAAGCAGCAGGCCCTGATCATCGGCCACGCCGTGCCCATGCCGGTAGTGATCAAGACCCGCGACTACGACGCCCAGTTCTACAGTGCGATGGGCTGTATGGACGACTTGCCCGCTGAGGAGCGGCGGGAAAAGGTGGAGCGGGATGTGGCGGCGTTGTTTGGGGAGTAGGCCACGAAAAAAGCGGGCAGTTCATAGACGAACTGCCCGCTTTTTCTGCGTTACGTAATTAAAGTCGCAAGGTCGGTTATATGGCCGAGAACAGGAAAGGATGCGGTAGTTTGGCGTTGTAGACGACCTCTACAAAGCGCCACATTGCCCGCTCGG
>JAGWBY010000107.1:6543-6916 GCA_021295675.1 Candidatus Latescibacterota bacterium
GGTACGTGCTCTCGTAGTGGCCCTGCTTGACAGCTTCCCTCGGGTAAATGTGATAGCTCTCGTAGTGGCCCTGCATCTCAAACACCTTGAACGTGCTGTGGCGCAAGAAGGCCTTGCCGAAGCGGTATTCATAGCCTTGGTCGTCGAGTACGGCGCGGTGCATGGCTTGGAAGATGTCAAAGGGCGTGTCGTCTCTGGGAATCCCCCAATCCGCTAGGGTCTCTTGCATGTTTTTTATAGCTCTGGGGTTGTTGACGCCCTCGCGGAGGTAAAACTCGGCGGCGAGGCTGTCACTGCCAGAGGCGGAGAAGGCGACGAGAAAGTCGTAGAGCCAGTCGCGCAGGTCGGCTTCTTGCTCGGGGGTGATGGGGAC
>JAGWBY010000108.1 GCA_021295675.1 Candidatus Latescibacterota bacterium
GTCGGAAATCACGAACCAATCTAACTGGAGAGCCTGACTCCGTTCAAGACCCTAAAACGGCTTTCATGCAACAACGCCTTGAAATATACAAAAGTAAACTAGACCAATTGTTCGGTGACAGATTTCTTAATCAATCCCGAACGCTAAAGAACTCAAAGAATTCAGCGTTGTTTGAATTTTTGTTCTGCGTTGGGAACCCGAATGGAATCGGCCCTGCAAGACGTATAGCGGAGCATATTCTAAAGGACTTGTAAATATGTCCACGCGCTCCAAAATCGAATGGACAGAGACTACGTGGAATCCGGTGACCGGTTGCACGAAGATCAGCCATGGGTGCAAGCATTGCTATGCCGAAAGGATGTCGCAACGGCTGCAAGCGATGGGGGCCAAAAAATACAAACACGGCTTTGTGGTTACGGTTCACCAAGAAGCCTTACGCGAGCCGATTAGCTGGAAAAAACCTAGCCTAGTATTCGTCAATTCCATGTCCGATCTGTTCCACAAGTCCGTTCCCTCGGCCTTTATAGAATCGGTGTTTGCAACCATGAATGAGGCGTCTCATCATACGTTCCAAGTGCTTACCAAACGTCCGGACCGCGTTGCACAGCTCGACGGAAGGCTGAACTGGACGCCGAATATCTGGCTTGGCACAAGCATTGAATCTTCAAGATGGTTGGGTCGGATGGCACGGCTTAAGGAGACCGGGGCAAAGACGAAGTTTCTATCTCTCGAACCGTTGCTCGGCCCTTTGTATGATATGGACTTGACGGGAATTGACTGGGTTATCGTCGGCGGTGAATCTGGGCCGGGTGCCCGGCCGATGGAAGCCGACTGGGTGCGATCCATCCGCGACCTCTGTCTGCGGAGTGATGTGCCGTTCTTTTTCAAACAATGGGGTGGCGTATTCAAGAAAAAGACGGGCCGGACGCTGGACAATAAAACTTGGGATCAAATGCCAAAATCTTTTTGCTAATTCCCTTTTTCCGAAAGGAACGAACCTTCATGGCCGACCCCAAAATCACCAAGATCGAAAACATTTACTTCGCCCATCAGATCGAAAACATGGGCACGGACTACAACGGTTTTAATCAGGTTTACCAGAAGGGCGCGACGCTGTCGCTGACGCCCTGCGCGGTGCGCATCCACACCAGCATTGGCGTCACTGGCGAATGCCTCGGCCCTTCAGTGCCCGAAAACGTCGCCCGCTACCTACTCGGTCGGAATCCGTTTGCTCGCGAGCGGATTTACAACGATCTCAAGCGCGGTCTGCGCCACTCCGCCCGCACCGACATCTGCGCCGTTGACGTGGCGTTGTGGGATTTCGCTGGCAAGGTGTACGACGCGCCTATCTGGCAGCTTTTGGGCGGCTGGCGGAAGACTATCCCCGCCTATGCTTCGACCTATCACGGCGACGAAAATGGCGGCCTGAGCACGCCGGAGGCCTTTGCCGACTTTGCCGAGCAGTGCGCGGAGATCGGCTATCCCGCATTTAAGATTCACGGCTGGGGCAATGCTCCCATCGCCCGTGAGGTGGCCAATGTGCTCGCAGTTGGCGAGCGCGTGGGCGACCGGATGGACCTGATGATTGACCCGGCTTGCGAATACGAGACTTGGGCGGACGCTCTGCGCGTGGGTCGCGCCTGCGACGAGGCGGGCTACTTCTGGCTCGAGGATCCCTATAAGGACGGCGGCGTGTCGATTTTTGCTCACAAGAAGCTGCGCGAGTTGCTCAAGACGCCGCTTTTGCAGGCCGAGCACATCTTTGGTCTCGAACAGCACGTGGACTTCATCGCTCACGGCGGCACGGACTTCGTGCGCGTCGGCACGTTTGAGGACGGCGGCATCACGGGCGCGATGAAGGTCGCCCACGCGGCCGAGGGCTTTGGTCTCGACTGCGAGTTCCACGGCGGCGGCTTGGCTCACCGCCACTGCATTGCCGCCATCCGCAACACCAACTACTACGAACTGGGTCTGCTCCATCCCCTAGTCAAAAACACCAAGCCGCCTGTCTATCCCCCCGAATTCACCGACGAACTGGAAAACGTCGATGCCCAAGGCCACGTGCCCGTGCCGCAGGGGCCGGGTTTGGGCGTGGAGATGGATTGGGATTACATTGAAGGACACAAGCGCGGCGAAACGGTTTTTGAGTAGGTTGCCGACAATAACGCATCTGTTCTATCGAAAAATAGGAGAATATCCATGCAGCGACGTCCCTACGGTACCTCTGGCGAACATCTCTCCGTAATCGGCTTTGGCGGCATCGTCGTCAGCCAAGTGGAAACGGCTGAGGCCGCCCGCTTGGTGGGACAGGCCGTTGAGCGCGGTGTCAATTACTTTGACGTGGCTCCGTCCTACGGCAATGCCGAGGAGCGTCTAGGACCGGCCTTGGAACCGTATCGCAGCGATGTATTCTTGGCCTGCAAGACGACCCAGCGCACGCGGGCCGGGGCTACCGCCGAGTTGCGCCAATCGCTCAAGACTATGCGCACCGACCACTTCGACCTGTACCAATTGCACGCCATGACCACGGATGAGGATTTTGCCGCAGCTACTGCCCCCGACGGAGCCTTGGCGGCGTTTGTGGAGGCACGCGATCAAGGCTTGGTGCGCTACATAGGTTTTTCAGCCCACTCGGCTGAGATCGCCTTGCAACTGCTGGACTATTTCCCCTTTGACTCGGTGCTCTTTCCCGTCAACTGGGTCAATTATTTCCGAGCCGATTTCGGTCCCCAAGTCGTGGCCAAGGCACAGGAGCGCGGCACTGCCTGTCTAGCCCTCAAGGCCATGGCCCGCTCGCTCCTACCCCAAGGGGCACCCAAACGCTACGCCAAATGCTGGTACGATCCGATTGACGAGCCGGAGCTAGCCGAATTAGCCCTGCGCTTCGCCCTATCGCAGCCCATCACGGCTGCCCTGCCGCCCGGCGAGGCATCTCTCTTTGAGATGGCCCTAGACATGGCCGACCGCCTCGCGCCGCTCACGGATGCCGAAGTGGAGGGCTTGCGGGGCCGCGCCGAGGAGAATACACCGCTGTTCGAGTTGGCAGCCACCTGAAAGGAGCAGATTGTGATTCCATTGGTCAGCACTCTCTGTCAAGGGCCGCTGGGTGTGGCCCAGCTACCGCGTCTGTGGTGGAAAAACCTCCTGCACCAAGCCGGGCAGCTCGATGAGGACTATCCCTTTTGCAGCGGCGGTCTCGACAAATACGTGCTGGAGGTGCTGCGCATCGACCAGGATAGTGCCTTGCGTTTTTTGTGGGATCAGCGGCCTAGCTATCTACAGTTCGAGGAGTGGGTGACCGCCGAAGGTACCTATGAGTCCAATCGCATCGCGCGCTGGAATGAGTCGCTGGTGCAGCGCGCCCACTATATGCCGGCCAAAATCGACGAGACCTATGGGGATATAGGCTGGTCGCTGGAGGAGGCGACCGAAGTATCAGCCGTGCTGCTCAACTGCCTACAGGACTGGCACCTTTTCCACCGCCGCGTTTTCGCTCGCGTCCTCACCCCCGATGCCCCGGGCCTGTCTGGGCCTGTGGCTCCTACCCTCAGCAGCATCGACCGAGGCCCGTTGGGCATCTGCCAACTGCCGCGCACGTGGCTCAAGACCTGCCTGCGCGCCAAGGGCTGGCTGCATCGGGACTACCCCGACTGCGCCGAAGGCAGCCTCGACCAGCGATGCTTGCAGACCTTGCAGGTGGATCAGGACGCAGCTCTGATCTTTCTCCGCCAGACGTTGCCGACCTATCTCGACTTTGAGGCTTGGGTGCGGCGGCAGGGCACTATCGAGGGAGAGGCGGTGGCGGCCTTCAATCAGCGCCTGCTCGAACGCGAGCATAACGCCGCCAAGCAGGCCGAGATCCACGCCACCTTGCAGCGTCCTCCGACGTGGACTTCAGGGGTGCTGCTCAATCACTTGGAGGATTGGCACTACGCCCATCAGGGGTTGGTCGGGGGGTGAGATTCTGCTCATTCTGATTCAGAGGATCACTCTTCCGTTGTAGTCGGCGTCAACAGCGCGTCGATGGGACCGCCCTCTTTGATGTAGTTAATAACTACGTCGCGGATCAGATCCTCTTCGAGCCGCACCGACTTGGCAGTCCCGATAAACGACTCGCGCCGAGGTGGCTCGACGACGAAGGAGCTCGTCGCCACCGTATAGAGACGGTTGGGATCAAGCGCCGTGCCCGCAGCGGTTAGTCGCTCCAACAGTTTGCCGCCGATGTTCTTCCCGCGAATCTGCACGATGGCGAGTTGATTGCCGAAGGGATGGATGTTCCAGATGTGGCGGGCTGTAATGTTGCCCTGATACAAGCGATTCCGCACGCCCCCTTTGTTGTAGAAGCCGATGTCCGAGCCGGACCGGGTCGCCAAGATGTGCTCTACGAGCATGTACATCTCCTCCTGACTCCAGTCTCGCTCGGTGTGTCCGATGGTGATGTCGACAAGTTGGGAGACGCGATCTTCCCATTTTGCTACGATGGCAGCTACCTTGGGGTCCGGCTGTTGAAGTCGATCGTCAGCGGCGGGCACGACAAATCCCTCGACCTCTGTCACCTCTCCCGTCTCATGGTCATAGAGCAGTTGGACGTGGCCGACGTGCGATGTATAAGCACCGGCGCGAACGATTGGGGTGCCTCTCACGATCTGAGGAGGACTGAGGACCGTGTGGTTGTGACCGCTGACAATGAGATCGATGTCGTCCACCGATTCGGCCAAGGTACTGTCAGCAACGTGACCGGCGTGGGATAGGAGGATGACGATATCGACGTAAGCTCTGATCGAGTCAATGGCTGCACGGACGGACGCGATCTCTCCGTCGAAAGTCACTCCTTCGTTGCCCCGCGTCGTGGTAATGTCTCTGGTCCTCTCCGTCGTGACGCCGACGATGCCGACGCGTAGATCCTCTAAGCTCAGCGTCGCGAAGGGCGCGTCGGCGATCAGTTCGCCTGCGGGATTGCGTGCGTTCGCGCTCAGTAGAGGAAAGTCGGCGATGTCGCGGTAGGCGAGGATCTCGCGCCAACCATAGTCAAACTCGTGGTTGCCGAGCACGACAGCGTCGTAGCCGACGGCTGTCATCACTTCAAAAATCGGTCGTCCCTGAAAGAGAATTGAGACGGGCGTGCCGGATACGCAGTCGCCGGCATCGAGAGCCAGCACCTTTGAGGAGCGGGCACGTTCGCGATCAAAGTACGTAGAAATGCGAGCTAGTCCGGCGGCTCGGTCGCCATCGGGCGAGATATAGCCGTGGAAGTCGTTGGTGTGCAAGACGACGAGGGTGTCGATGGGGCAGAGCAGAGCCAACACTACGTGGAGAGGCAATTGCCAAGTCTGCGGACGGAAAGACGCTATTGATGTACGTTTCATTGATTCTCCGATCGTCGTGGATTATCGAAGTCTGCGGCGAAACTAGGTTGAGTTGGAGGCGCGGATGCGCCGCAATCGCGATCTTGAACTTCAGCGCGAATAGGGCCCCAGCATCTTATCCAACAGTTGAACCCTTGCCGGTAGCCCACCCCAGCGAGGTGGCGTCCGCTGAAGATCCACATCGAGCCGGAAGACGTGCGTTCCGGGGTGCGAAGTTGTTCTATGTAGAAGCGTCCTACCCTCAGGATTCGAGGCTATGGCAGCAATCTGCTCAGACTGTGTTTGTGCGTCGATACGGAAAGCGGCGATGATGTGGGCATTGCAGTCCATTGCCCTTGCCGCCTGCAAGGTTTTCAGCTTGCTGCTCATGGACGCGGCAAAGGAGTATCTATCGGCCCTTCGGCCGCGTTCATAAAAGATCGAAGAGCGTCGTTTACAGCCTCGTCCGTAGGAAATGCTTTCGCAACGTCTGGATGAAGTAGAACCAAATTTGTCCCTGACCGATAGGATTCCAAATGCTTACCCCGGACACCAAGACCGAAATCTCTAGGGCGATATTCTGGACGCAGATCGTCTGGATTAGCCTTCTTCATAGATCTTCCTTTCCCGGCCTGTCATTAAACATGCACTGATTATTCTCATCTTTCCGGCTCGTTGGGTATGCGAGATGACTACCAGAACGCGTGGCTAAGACGCCGGCCACGCCAAGTCAACTGCGAATGCTCCCACCGCAGTCAGTGGCAGCGACCGGGCTTGATCCTCGATGCACCACTCGCAACGATCCGTCGAGCCGTTTTGCTCGAATCTGAGGTCGAGGAAGCTAACCGTAACATTGTAGATGATACCGACGTGGTGAACCGAGTCGTACGGACGCTCCACACTTTTGGGATAAGTGTGTGAATACACCTCAGTGATTCCAATTGCCTCAACGTCAGCGATGCCCGTTTCCTCTTCCAATTCGCGGAGCAGGGCAGCCTCTGGATGCTCTCCCCACTCAATCCCGCCGCCTGGCATAGTCCATTTTCCTTGATCCAGTCCGCTAGCCATGCGAACCAAGAGAAGCCGGCCTGACGGATCACGGCAAAACCCATAGGCGCCTATATAAACACGTGGAGTATCGGAGGCTGAAGACATTGTACCAATTCCTACAATCATCACTGAAGTTGAGAGATCCATGGGTGGTCCGGCAAATGAACTCTTAAAGCGTGACACAGCCATTGGCGTCGAGAACCGCCCAAGTGATCCCTTGCCTGCCTCATATCAAGCTCGTCATGATTACGACCTTCCTTAGCCTTGTAGAGCAAGACGATCTCTGGGCCGAGGAAGGGAATACCTTCATCGGTGTACATAGACAAAGCGGAGATTTTCCGTTTGATAGCCTTGTTCCTGCGGAAAACCCAGTCTGAGTTGCTCTTCTCATTGAGTAAGAATTCTACGTGGTTGTTTTCGCTGTCATACGTATGAAGCTCATGAAATGGTAACGCTAGCCACTCGTTGGGCATCCATCTTCTTCGACCCCCCTGTGTGGCTAGCTCAAGCCGCCATCCCTTTAGAATGCGCTGCAGTTCCAATTGATCTTCCCGGAAGAGGGCAATTTCGAAGTCGCTGTGATCGCGTGTGATTCGCCCCAAGAACAGGTCTATTGCCCAGCCACCTGCAACAAACCAAGGTCGCTCAAATTGTTCGAGCAGGTGGAAGGCCTTTCTTGCCTGCGGTGGAAGCATCGTGGTTGTCAACATCAGGTACTCCAGTGTTTGATTGCATTTCCTCTAACGTTCTCGCGGTGCATGAACCTGCGAAGCAGATTGGGTCGAAGCCCGTCAGAGCTGAGCCATGCATCGATGTGTTACCTGCGATTGGCGAGACTCCCTAGCTTCTGGATGAATCTACCCATGTGCGGATCGCACTGATCTAGGGGCAGTTCGTCCCTGTGAAACCATCTAATCGATTTAAATTCTGTCTGGTCGAAATGAAGTTCCTCCGTCCGCGTGTGAACTACGACGTACCAAAGGGAGATGTCAGTGTGTCTTTCTGTCCTTCCAACAGTTTTCGTTGAGGTGATGAATAGCGGCTTCTCTGAGAAAAGCCGGGGTTCGATCCCCAATTCCTCACTGGGACGCTCGTCGGACTCAACGTGTCCACCCGTCGGCAACCAGAGGCCGGCGTTTCTGTGTTCTACGAGAAGGAAGTGGTCGTCGTCTGTAAGTACAAAATAGGATACGAGATGCTTGGGAGGTGTTGCTGGCTTCACTTGGCGGCATAGCTCTACTCCACTCTCAATCCATTCGATGGCATCGCGCTGATGTTCCGCTTCCAAGTCGTCAAGCGGTTCGATGCTCCTGACATCCTCCAAAATCTCCCGCCGCAAGACTATTCTCTCCTGTTTACGGTCTTCCGAACACCTCGGTCAGACATTAGTCTGTTGCTCCAATTTCAGGTAATGTTTTTGCCGTGCCCGAACCGCGAAGGGCCGTATGGCTCGTAGCCAGCGGACGAGTTAACCGCAGTGGGCATGACACCAATGAAGATCGCAATCCAAAATGAGTACCAAACAGAAAACACCCCAAGAATCGCCTTGGAGGTATTGCTTCACAAGGTAAAGGAAGTATGCTTTCTCCACTTGCCGTTGCGTTCCACCATAAGCCAAACCTCTTCTGCGCGGCTCATCATCGGCAGGTGTGATTCAGCATCCGATTGAAATTTCTCGACGACTGCTTCCAACGCAACTGCATCATCCACATCTGCTACGGTAAGGTGAGGGATGATGGAAGAATATGCCCCTTTGTAGGGTGGGTGGTCCGGAAATTGATTTACCAGAGCGTGGGTCATTTTTTTGAACTTATTCTCGGGCTCGGGATACAAATAGAGGACACCTGGAAACCTACGCACCTCGACAAGGAAAAAGTCGAACGGCTGGAAACTCTGGAGTACCTCTTGAACCTCAATGATACTGTTTCTGGTTATGGCTTCTCGGTCGAGAAACGGATAGAGTAAGGTGATGTGGGCAGGAACCCCTGCCTTGGCTCCGGGATCATATCTGTCCCGATACACCCCGACCAATTCCTCGGCTCTAGGCACCGGAATTAGGATTGCCGATTCGTCTGGCATTTTGTGACCTCCTTGTTAGCTTCCGGTTCAATGTCAGCGATGAGCAAATCCTCAACAAACGGCTTTGACGAAGCAATCACTGCTCCATTGGGGTCAATAATATTCGTTGATCCGTAGGAAACGAATCCGTCTTGGTGCCCCGCGACGTCAGCCGCTATTACGGTCAAGCCATTCTCGACTGCGCGTGCGATCTGAGTGCTTCTAGCTCTAGCTACTACATCGGCCTTGTTAAGCGGCAAGCAGTTATTCGTGGGAACGAAGAGAACAGTCGCCCCTTTGGCTGCCATGACTTGCAGATGATGATGCCAAATGTCAACGATCCAAGCGTAAACGTTGGTAGTTCGTCACCTGCATTGTAGATCGAGTTGCGAATCGCCGGATATACCTTCCGATATCGACCGAATACCTTACCGCGGTGAAAAATAATAGCTGTATTGTATAGCTCTGTGTTTGCCGACTCGGTAAAGCCAATAATCGCACTCACTGTTTTGCTGGTGAGAGGCGAAAGAAACTCTTCTAATTGACCATTTTCGATATTGAATGCGAGCTCGGCCGGCCTGTCTGAGTAATCTGCTAGGCCGCCAAGAACCGCCTCTGGACAGCACAGGATTTCGACGCCTTTGTCTTCACATACATCTATTTGTGTCCGTAAATGGCTCAATGCTTCCATTGAGCCATTCTCGAGCAGTGGTGCCTGATAGGCAGCGATCTTCATGCGATAAATCCGATCCCGGTATATTCTCCGACGGATACTTACTCTTGGTCGCGTCGGACCACGGAGGCGGTCCGCCTCCGTGGGGAAGTGTAAGGTGCATTCTCATTAACGTACAGCCCTTTCACATCGTCAAGTTCTTCTTTTTACTCCTCACAATTGTCAATAGTTGATAATTAATGCTTATTAGCCGCGAACATGCTTTTTGGACACTCAGGTATATAACTTGATAGAGTCCGTATAGTTCTGTAAAAATTGAAAAGGTCATCGTTGTCCCGAGTGAGGCGTATCTTAGGGGTTAGCCCTAACTCCTAACCACCCGCACACTTGGAGGCAACAATGACCCACGCCCAAGATACGACCCACCCCCCGTCGGAGCAATTGGCCCTACTGGATGAGCCGGACTTTATCCGACAGATGGTACAGCGCTTTTTTCAGCAGTTTCTCGAAACGGAGATCACCCAGCTTCTCCAAGCCGATCCCTATGAGCGAACCGATCAGCGGCAAGGCTACCGCAATGGCTACAAACCCCGCCAACTCACCACCCGGGTGGGGCGGCTGGAATTACAGGTGCCCCAAGATCGGGAGGGCCGCTTTCAAAGCGAGTTGTTTGCCCGCTACCAGCGGTCGGAAAAAGCCTTGGTGTTGGCTCTGCAAGAAGCCTATTTACAAGGCGTATCGACCCGCAAGGTCAAAAAACTGACCGAGCAGCTAGGTGGCACCACGGTTTCCAAATCGTTTGTCTCTCAGGTCTGCCAAGCGCTCGATGCCGACATCGAGGCGTGGCGCACTCGACGGTTGGATCAGGCCTATCCCTATCTGATGGTCGATGCCCGCTATGAGCATATCCGGCACCATCGACGCGTGGTCTCCCAAGCGGTGCTGGTCGTCCAAGGCGTCAACCAAGACGGCTATCGGGATCTGCTGGCGGTGGCCGTGGCCCCAGCCGAAAGCCAGACTACGTGGGGCACCCTGTTTAGTCAGTTGGCTCAACGCGGCCTACACGGCGTGGACTTGGTCCCCTCGGATGCCCATCAGGGCGTACGCCAAGCCGTCGAGCGCTACTGTCCGGGTGCCGCTTGGCAATACGGCCACACCCCTTTCCAACGCACCCTGTTGGCCTGGGTACCAAGGGCGCAGCGCCCCGAGGTGGCCGATGCCATCCGGCAAGGGCTTACGGCCGCCGAGCAGGGGCCAGCCCGAGCCCATCTCCAAGGGCTGATAGACACCTATGAAACCACCTATCCACAAGTGGCCGACCCACTCGAAGCGAACTTGGATTTTCTCTTGGCTCACATGATCTATCCCAAGGCACACCGCAAAAGGCTGCGCACGACCAACGCCTTGGAACGGCTCCACCGAGAGTTTGCCCGGCGCTCACAGGTAGTCCAAATCTTTCCTAACCAAGCCGCCTGTCTGCGCCTGATCGCCGCCTTAGCGATGGAATGGTCGGAAGAATGGACCACCGGCAAACGCTACTTAAATATGGAGGCCGAAAAACCCTAAACCACCCACTCGCTCGGGACCGCTTTTTACAGACAATTTGGGACTTGACCGCGCCCGCTCCCATGCCACTTCCGCCGGCTGTGATCATCGCTACTTTCTGTATTTCCATAATTATTCTCTTGTGTCGGAAACGACGGACTTGCTTTACGCTGAATATTCCGTCCATTTAGGGAAAAATACCGGAACATGGACAATACGTTTTATACAATGCCGCCTAACGTTATGCCAGTTTGCGAACCCGTGCAGCGGGTTGCCGAAGGCCGAGGCGCAATAGCGCAAACCGTGCTGTTAGGCGACGTGGGTCTCTACCTTTGCTTCAGGTTGCACGGGCGGAACGAATTTGGGCTTCAGGTTGGGCGGTGCCTCCACTTCACCAAGAGAAGCCGGCCTGACGGATCACGGATGAAGAGTGCTCAGTAGTTGCTCCGCTCATCGATTGCTAAGAAATTCCACAATTCTCGCTTTGTTGTTACTCCGTGCGTAGTCTATGGGCTTCTTCCCGAGTCTGTCTTTGGCATCAAAATTAGCTCCATAGCCAACTAAAAGCTCGACGACCGTTGTGTTGTTGTTCCTTTCTGCTGCCAAATGAAGAGGTGTTCGTCCATCCGCTATTCGCGCATGCACTGACGCGCCGTGCTCTAGAAGCCAAGATACAGCCTGTATCTCTTCGTGGTGGCTATAGAGATGGAGGCACGTCCTGTCTGAATCAATCAATCCGTCGACGTCACATCCGCAATCAATCAACGCATTGGCAACAGGATTCTCCGAGGTGCGCTTCTTCTTGAAGTGTCGCAGAGCCGTCCTCAGCGCGTTTGGATGATTCGGCTCTGCGCCGCTACGCACCAGTGCTTGAATAACATGAACGGCTCCTCCGCTCTGACAACAAGAGACCAGCGGCGTGATAGCTATCCCCATTTCGACCTCAAGATTTGGATCGGATCCTGCATTCAACAGAAGGTCGATCATACTGAGTTGCCGCTCTTGATATTCCTCTGTAACCCGACCTAACGCTGATCCTGCGCAATAGTGTAATCCAGTCAGTCCGTTATCATCCGTCGCCTTGGCGATGGACTTATCGTTTGCCAGGAACCTTTTTACCGAGGACAGATCCAAAATTGCGGCAGCATTGAAAAAGTTGACTGTCGCGCCTCCGTCTATGAGTGCTTCGACCAAGTCTGGTCGGGCCGTCTTTGCGGAAAGAGATAGCATTCGTTCCCCGTGCGTTCCCCGAGCGTCTGGGTCAGCGCCTCTCTGGATGAGGAAGCGGACGAGTTTAGGATGTGTAGCTGTCTTTGGGTACGAAACATAAGGCGTCACACATGTATTCAGGAGTGTGTCGAGAGAACGCGTGAGTTTCTTCTCGACCAAGGTTTTCAAACTATTCAAGTCTCCTTTTTTCACTAGGGTCTTCAAATGCGTTTCGGTGGCCGCAGGTGTGGCCTTCTTGCTGCGACGCTTCCTATTCACGCATGTGCGACAGTTGGGAGCATACCCGGTTTTCGATCTTGCACGTTGATGAAAGTGAGTATCCGGCTTCCTTTCTCCACAGGTCGCACATTTCAACCATTTCAGCGTTCTCTTGCTCATGCGTGAATCCTGTGAGATTTGGAAAGGATGGTGCATGGCGCACAACTGATTGTATCCGAACAATTGGTTCGGGTAACGGCCGCTAGATGCCATTTATACGAAATGAAGGTACGTGCGTGAACAGTCGCAATCAATATCACGGGGCGGGGTATTTTGCGTAACTTCTTGCAATAATTTGAGATAGCACGAATCGAGTCCACTCGAAAGATTGCGAAGTCTTGCTCGACAACAGCGAAGCGTTTATCTACATTGCGAGGAAGTTTTAAGACAGACTCTTAAAATGAGGAGGATACGCCATGCGACAGCAGCGCACCATCTACTTTAACGACGCTCGGCACTACTACCTTTTTGCCTTTGAGCCGCCGATGGCGCTCGAAGATGCTTGGGTGCCAATAGACGAAGTCGCGGGCACGGGGGTGGATACTTTTGCCTACGGGGTCGAGCGCGGCGACGGGCTTTTTTATCCATCGCGGGTGGGAATGATGTTCGGAGCGGATATCCAGCCCTTTGAACAGGCCGCCTATTGGCGCACTTGGCACAACATGCAGAGCCTGATCGAGCGCGGGCTCGACCCGCTGACGGTGCTCATCGACCGGGCACATGATCATAGCATGGACTTCTGGGCCAGCTTGCGGATGGCCGCCTACGGGAATATGGAGCCGGCCTACAGGCTGGCTGATGGCGGTGGCGGGGCGCACATCTTGCAAGTGGTCGAGGAGCTGGCGACCGAGTACGAAACCGATGGCGTTGAGTTGGACTTTGCCCTGCCGGGCGGAGGGCCGCGCATTTTGCGGGAGGAGGATGTGGAGGCGACGACGCCCATTTTGACCGATTACGTAGAGCAGCTCGCCGAGCGGGTGCGCGGGCAGCAGTCGAGCGTGGTCGGAGCGCGGGTGTTGCCCACCGAGGAGATGAACTTGGCGCAGGGCTTGGACGTGCGGACGTGGCTAGAGCGCGGGTTAGTGGATTTCTTGGTGCCGATCCGCTACGGCTATATGATCCTCGATGGGGACATGCCGATAGATTGGCTGGTCGAGGCCGCGCACGCGGCCGACGCGGCGGTCTATGGCACCTTACAGCCCTACGTATCTGATGAATCGGTTGGGGCCGAGCGGGTTTGCCCTTCTCCGGCCCAACTGCGGGCAGCGGCGGCGAGTCTGTTGGATCGGGGCTGTGACGGGTTGTACGCGTGGTTTATGCCCTGGCCTTTAGGAGACCGGGAGCGCAGCGCGCTGAGCGAACTGGGCAGTCGGGATCTGATGCAGGAGAAGGACAAGCACTACGTGTTGGCGCGGCGGTCGGCGGATGAGGAAAACCAGTACCCAGTGGCACTGCCGGTGGAGATCGCAGCCGACGACCGGGCACAGCGTACCATCCCCTTTTACTTGGCCGACGACGCACAAGAAGGCCGCGTCAGTCAGGTGCTGTTGCGGATCAGGATCGTCGATCTGGTCTCGGACGACCGCTTGGAAATCGCGCTCAACGGCCAGTCGCTGCAAGGGGAGATATGCCGCCGCGAGTACGGCTATGAGGTCGTCCCGTATCAGGGCATGTGGCTGATTTTCGACTTACAGGAGGTGCGGCCGCAGCAGGGGGCGAACCGCTTGGAGATTGCGCTGGTGGAGCGACCGGACGATTTGGTGAGTCCGCTGAGAGTCGCAGATGTGGAAGTCGAGGTGAAGTACCATCCCTTGCCGACGGGCTCGAAACGAAGGATCTGAGCCCAGAGGAACAGATTCGTTGCTTCAAGACAAGGCTACATGGAACAGGACGAAATGCTGAACATTGCGGTAGTCGGAGCCGGAAACATAGCCCAGAGGCACCTGAAAGTGCTCACCGGCCTTCGCGAGGGGTGTGTGACGACGCTTGTGGACAGCAATCCTCGCGTTCTGGAAGAGACTGGAGCGCGGTTCGGCGTGTCGAATCGCCTGAACTCGCACGAGAGCCTGCTGGAAGGAAATCGGCCCGACGCCGTTTTCGTTCTCGTGAGTGTCCTCCAGGTCGCCGCGGTCGCCGCAGACTTCATTCGGTCCGGGATCCCGACCTTTCTGGAAAAGCCTCCTGGCCTCTATACGTCCCAGACCCGTGCGCTGGCCGATCTGGCGCGAGCGGTGGGTACGCCGGCGATGGTGGGCGTGAATCGGCGGTTCTATTCCACGCTTCTCAAGGGCAGGGAGCTGATCCTCGAATCCGGACCGGTACAAAGCGTCACTGTGGACGCCCACGAAGATATCCAGCGGGTCCGGGAAAACCCGAAATTTCCGCAAGAGGTCCTGAAACGCTGGAGCGTAGCAAACGGCATCCACGCCTTGGACCTGTTGCGATTCTTCGGCGGTGACGTGGTGAGCGTCCAGCCGATGCACCGTACTGTGGAAGGTCCCATGCCGGACTGTTGTTCGGCGCTGTTGACCTTCGCCGGCGGGGCTGTTGGGCGTGCCTCTATGGACTGGTTCGCTCCGGGAGGGCACCGCGTGGAGGTGCGCGGCAATGGGGTTACCTTCACGTCCGCTCTTGGGCTAGCCGCAACCTTGAGACGCAGGGGCGGACAGCCGGAGAACGTCGAAGGGGATGACATCGATCGCCGCTACAACCCGGGATTTTATCAGCAGGATCGCACGTTCTTGAGATGGGTCCAGGATGGAGGCGCACTTCCGTTCCCAGCCTGTAGTCTGGACGACGCGGTGCAGACGATGGAGATGATTGACGCCATCTCGGGGACATGATGCACCGACGCGCCCCTCGGCCGTCTTGCATGCCTTGACATGATAAATCCCTTCTCCATATAATTGGCCTGCCATGCAAGCGAACAACTGCCACCTGTTATCCATTGCCCTGCGCGTAGGCATCGAATTGAGCCGCATGCGAGGCTCCACTGGGGCCTCGCACAGGATAGGTATGCCCACGCCGCTCTGAAGAGGCCAAGCTAAGATATTTATAAACAATGAGTTGTATAATTTAGCCGGGAGCCTCGTTCCCGGCTTTTTTATGACTTTCAGAGACCGCGGGCTTATTGTCTGCGGTCTTTTTT
>JAGWBY010000109.1:0-839 GCA_021295675.1 Candidatus Latescibacterota bacterium
CTTTAGAGGTGAGGTTGCCGCCGTCCAAGTGGCGGTGCAAGCCGGCGTCGAAGCCGCGCTCAAGGTCAGCCAAGTGATTAGCCATCGCGTCATTCCCGCCCCCCACCTCGACATAGAAAACCTGCTCCTGAACCAACCCCAAGCAGCGACCCCGCCGCCAGCGCAGCCACCTCCCGACGAGCTAGAGGGCTTGCCAGTCTCCCGCCTGCGCCAACTCGTGCGCCAGCTACCTGACGCTCAGCTCAAGGGCCGCCAAGTTTCGCGGGCTAACAAAGAAACGCTCCTCCGCGAACTGCGCCGCGCCTCGGCACCAGACACTTAAACCATACGAGGTCTCAGTGGACAACCTGTGGAACAATCTCGTCAAAGGGCTGCAAGAAGGCGCGGCGGCCGCCGCCGACAAAGCCGGTGACCTAACCCGTCTAGCGCGTGCCCGGCTCGATATCGCCGCTGCCAAAAACCAGCTCCACCGCACCCAAGCGGACCTCGGAGCGCGGGTCCACCAGCTTCTCGAAGCCGGTTCCGACCCCGAAGTACAAGCGCTGAACCAACAGATCAAAGAGCAGAATGCCGCGCTCGCCGACTGCGAGGCGGCCTATGAAGCGCTGCAGAGCGCGGTGCGCGCGGAAGAGCGCAACGCCGATTAACAGCCTAGCGGTAGCAGCGTCTGCTGCGGAGTGGCCTTGCTTTCGCGCTGATGCGCTTGCGGTTTCTCGCTGTACTGGGCCACCAGCGTCATGCCGTCACCATCGCCGGCAATTCCCGTAACTTCGTTTAACAACAAGTCCTGTTCCTGAGCCGTCATTACCGGAAATCCGTAGTGGCGGTTCGCGTATTTC
>JAGWBY010000109.1:978-18051 GCA_021295675.1 Candidatus Latescibacterota bacterium
GTTAAGGCCGCCGCCAGCGTCGTTCCAGTCCCCGCAAACGGATCGAGCACCCAGTCTTCTTTGACGGAAAACATGCAGACAAGCCGATAGGCCAACTCAAACGGAAAGGCCGCGCTGCGCTCGCGGGTCGGCGCATCGACGAGCCCTTGCGAAGTTCCCTTCACATCAAGCCACACGTCCGAAAACCAGACGTTGCGCTCCTCCCAAAAAAAGGCGCTCTCGCGGCGCTTGGCCTTCTCCGCGGCGGTTGTGAATGTTCGCCGTCGTCCTTTTCTAAGCACGAGAATGTATTCGTGCTCATAGGTCACATACGCCCCTACGGGCAGCATCCCAGACCCCATAAACTTGTTGGGAGCGTTGGTCTGTTTGCGCCAGAGTATATCGGGCAAAGCCGCAAAACCTTGGCCG
The DNA here is from genome assembly GCA_021295675.1 of Candidatus Latescibacterota bacterium. The sequence goes on from JAGWBY010000109.1 coordinate 1,387, forward strand.
AGGAAGCTGCTGAGGATGCGGGAGTGATTGGAGTATAACTGGAAGTCGCCATCCAAGGTTCGGGTGGCGTCGCCGATGTTGATGCAGGCAATGGCTCCCGACTTCAGGATGCGGTTGCACTCCAGCCAAACCGCATCGAGCAACTCGTGCATGAGCGCGAAAGCGGCCTGTCCGTTGCTGCGCGACAGTTGCTCCCCAATGCGATCGTCTTGGAGCGCAAAAATCTCATCCCACATTTCCACCATCGGATAGGGCGGCGAGGTGACTATCAAATCAACCGACTCATCCGCGACCCCCGCCATGGACTGGGCGGGGCCGCATATCAGCTTAGCGGTGGTTTGCATGGATGCTGTGTCTCTGTGAAAACTCTACTGTGTCAATCAAGCTACACGCCGTTACACATCTTCAGCAAAGTAGGTCTCGTCTAGTTTTTTCACATCGTATGTGATTTCGGAGACCACGCCGACGCCGTTGATTGCGGCTACTCAATGCCGTATCCTTTCGGGAAGCACCCTGCACAAGGAGGACAACCATGGCCACACCCCGCATTGACGACCGCGACTGGTCGGATCTGACCACCGGCCAGCGCATCCGCCAACTCGAAGTCGAAGGCTACCTCGAACGCCAGCGCGGCCGCAGCAACATCCAATTCGACGGCGGCGAAATCACCGCCCTACTCGGCCACCCGCCGACACTCGCGTTCCTGCGCGAAATGTTGGGCGACGAAGTGATCTTCATGCACTACGGCGATGCGCGCTCCGAACCCGGCCATCCCGGCATCAGCCTCCACGCCGATGGCCAACCCTATGGCTCCAAAATTTTCGGCTTTGAAGGCTCTTGCCCGGTTTTGATACGGGTGCTCTACTATCTCGACGACCTCATCCCAGAGGTCTCGCCTTTCCGCGTGGTGCCGCGCTCGCACCTGTGCCTGCACGCCGACGCCAACCCCTATACGCGCTACAAATCCCATCCCGAAGAAGTCATGGTTCCCTGCAAGGCCGGTTCTGCCGTGCTCATCCACCACCGCGTCTTCCACGGCAACTTCCCCAATATCGGTGCCTATCCGCGCGAAATGCTGGCCATCGCCTACCGACCCGCTTGGGCCGGCCCAGTCGATGAAATTAACCCCTGGAGCGAGGAAGACCTCCAGACCTTACCCGGCGAAATCCGCCCGCTCTTCGCCGACCGCAACACGCGCCACTGGGACTACCACGGCGGCAACAAGCCCCCGAACATGGTCTCCGAGGCTCCGGGCATGGACCCCAGCCGTTGGGAGCGCGCCTAACGCTACCGAGTGAACACCGTCCCCCGCACGTAAGATCCTTCCTCGGAAGCCAAAAACGCCAAGATCCGCGCTATCCCCATCGGGTCCCCCAGCACGGCGTTCCTCTTTGCTTCCTCTGGATCGCGGCCTGCGGCCTCGGCCCCCTGCGCTATATTCCTCAGCTTTAGCGGCGTTGCAATACCCCCAGGGCAAACCACGTGCAAGCGCACCCCCTTAGGCCCTAACTCACCTTCGAGTTTGTAGTGCAACCCGTGCTGCCCCGCCTTACTCGCGGCATAAGCATAAGACGAGGAACCGCCCCGCACGCCCGCGCCCGAGGCGATGATTAGCAGCACGGATTGGCCGGCTGCTGCCAAGAGCGGCGTCGCGTATTTGGCCGACAGAAAGGTGCCCTTCAAGTTAGTATCGAGCGTCGCGTCCCAATCCTCCTCCGACAGCTCCTCAATCGTCTTGAACGCCCCCGTCAAGACCCCAGCCGCGAAAACCGCCACATCAAGGCGGGCGGTGTGCTCTCTGATCTGCGCGACCGACGCGGCCACGCTCTCCTCCGAACGCACGTCCGTGGCGTAGAAATGCGCTTGGCCCCCGGCGGCCTCGATCTGCGCCACCGCGGCTCGGCCCTCCGCTTCGTTGTAGTCAATGATGTGGACGCGTGCCCCTTCTTGGGCGAAAAGTTCAGCAGCAGCCCGGCCAATGCCAGTGGCCCCGCCGGTTACCAACGCATCTTTGTTTGCTAGCTTCACATGTGCCTCCTTTTAGCGCGTGCGGCGATGCGGCAAAAGTTGCCAATATATCGCCAGGGAATATTTTCTACGAGAGATTTGTTCAAACTCCGCCACATGACCACCAATCGCCAACTCGCCATCTGGCTTCTTGCTGTCTCGGCCCTCATCGTCGTCCTCGTAGTGTACGGGGGCTGGGTGCGCCTGACCCGCTCGGGCCTATCCATCGTCGAGTGGAACGTCGTCACCGGCGTCGTTCCGCCGCTGAGTGATGCGGCCTGGGAAAGCGAATTCGCCAAGTACCGGCAGACACCCGAATACCAGCTCGTCAACTATGGCATGGAACTGGACGCATTCAAGTTTATCTACTACATGGAGTTCGGCCACCGCTTGCTCGGTCGGCTGGCCGGGCTGCTCTTTGTGGTGCCCCTGCTCTATTTCCTCTGGTGCCGAGCCATTCCCCGTGCCCACATACCTGCCTATCTGGGCATTGGCCTGCTCTTCGCCCTCCAGGGTTTGGTGGGATGGCTGATGGTCAAGAGCGGCTTAGACGACCGGCCCCAAGTAAGTCACCTGCGCTTGACCTTGCACCTTTGTTGCGCCCTGGCCCTTTTGGCCGCTTGCCTCTGGCAGGCCCTCGGCTATCTGTCGTCTGCGGCAGAGGCTCGGTCGGTGCCTCGCACCGCGCGCCGCCTTTGCGCTTGGCTGTTTGCCGCCGTCTGCCTTCAGATCGCCGCTGGCGGCCTAGTCGCCGGACTCAAGGCCGGACACCTATCGGATACTTTTCCCAAAATGTTCGGGGTTTGGGTTCCGGCCGGCTTGTGGTCTATGCAGCCGCTGCTGGTAAACCTGCTCGACAACCCCACTACCGTCCACTTCCAACACCGCTTCTTCGCCTTTGCGGTCCTCGGGCTGGCACTAGCCCTTTGGGTAGCTGCCCGCCGCACGGCCCTAAAAGCTGGGGCTGGCCTAATCCTCTGCTTGGTAGTGGTGCAGATCGGCTTGGGAATCGGCACGGTCGTCGCGCACGTGCCTTTGGCCTTGGCATCGCTGCATCAGGCAGTGGCCGTGGCCCTGCTCGCTGCCGCGCTTTTTCTTTGCCACCGCGCGTACAGAGGCTAGACCGCCTCATAGCGGTTGATGATCTCGGTTTCGACCGCGCCATTGGCCGCGATTCGGCGCACTGCAAGCGCGATCCGATGCTCGGGGTTTAGGGCTTCCCAGAGGTGGGCGGGCGCGTCGGCGAGAGGCAACAGGTAGGGAACTCCAGAAAACGAAGGCAGCGGGTCGCCATCTGAGTCGTACGTGGTAATAGCGTAACCGTAGCCTAGTTCGACGCAGTCGAAGCGGAAGAAGTGGCGTTCGCTGCGCTCAGGATCAAAGGGGCTGGCCTTGAGTATGGCAAGCCAAGCCTCATCGGCCTCCAGATCGACATAACCCGCTATGCGCGGCGTGTAGTTGGGCGGATCCGGCTCGTGGAACCAGCCAGCCAAGCTCTCGGCAAAGCTGCGACCGGCGGCAAAACCCTCGTGTATGGCGTCGGTATGTACCCCATTGGAGACAATACTGCGCCGAGCGCAAACGCGCATGGCGTTGTAAATGATGAGCGTGGGGTCGCTCAACTTAGCGGGATCGGCGGCTTTGGTCCGCAACACGTCGTCCTCGGCGACGAAGATGCGGTTGCGGCTGTTGGCACTGCGTCCCGAGATCCAGTAAACCTGCATCCAAGTCCCCTCCGCAGCCCGGCCGATTACAATGCCGCGGCCTACGTAGGGGTTTTCGGCCAGCCGTTGCTGTAAATTGGCCGTAGCCTGTTCTCTCGCCTTTTTTGGCACCATGCCACATAGTATAGAACAACGCTACACTCGGCAAAAGCGCGACAGCACCACCTTTGGGCGCAAAAAAGGCCGGTGCCTTTTCTCGACGGGGAATATCGAGAAAAGGCACCGGCCTGAACGAGGCTCGGCCGAGGCAGCCTACTTAGCTGCGCTTTAGTACCGGCAGACCGTTTTTGCTCTCAGACACCTGATAGCCAGCCGGCACCGCGTCGAGAGCTCCTTCTTTTTCGGTTTTAGCAAAGAAATAAATTGTCTGCGAGTTCCCGTTTTTGAGGGTCGTGGTCCGGGAATGCAGAATATACGTGACCCCCTTGGAATTCGTATGCGAAAAGGCCATAGCATCTCCTTTATGTGAACAATAAGAGGAAGTATGGAAGTCGAACGGCAAAGCACGACTTCTCTCTGAATAGGGGAGTCTTCTTAAAAAAAAGACCATTTAGGCAAAATCGCAACTACTTTATAGCTCTCGCCTCGTGCCAGCACGGTCGCCGAGATGGCTCTTGACTAAGAGCAAGCCATAGCGTAGAATATATTTTTTCTTACGCAGGAACTTAACAGTTAAAGGTCAGGAGCAGTACATGAGCAATTTCAGCGTCGAGGTTCGATCGGACGAACCCTTTGAAAAGGCGCTACGGCGCTTTACGTCCAAAACCCGCAAAGCCGGCTTGTTGCGCGACTTGAAGAAGCGGCGTTTTTATACTAAACCCTCGGTCCAGAAGAAGATCAACCGCCAAAAGAGCATCCGTCGGCAGCAGAAGGCCATTCGCATGGCCGAGGTTGGCTTCGTCCGCGGTGCCGGTGGACGCGGTACCGGTGGACGCAGTGCCGGTGGACGCAGTGCCGGTGGACGCAGTGCCGGTGGACGCAGTGCCGGTGGACGCAGCCCGCGCTAGAGTCTTTTTTTGGTCAATCCTGCTCTAAGCCCGGTTTGGAACGCTTAGTTCAACGCTATTACGAAGGGAGGTAACCTTCATCATGTCCGAACGTCAAAGTGGATCCGTCAAATGGTTCGATAGTTCCAAGGGGTTTGGTTGACGTCTTCGTCCATTACAGCGCAATTCGCGGTGATGGTTTCCGCTCTCTAGAAGAAGGTCAGAAGGTGGAATTTGAAACGGCCGCTAGCCCCAAGGGCCTCCAAGCCCGAGACGTGATCGTCATCGGCGCGGCCCCCGAAACCGAAACTCCGCAATAATCCCTCCAGACAAACACGAAAAGCGCAGGGCCTTGAGGTTCTGCGCTTTTTTTGTGCCAACCCAGCCTAGTGAGTCTGGAAAAACTCCACGACTTCGCCGTTGGGGCCTTTGAAAAAGGCAATCGTCACGTTCAGCCTGTCCAGCGTCAGATCCTTGGGTTCGACCGTGATCTCGCATCCAGCCTCTCGCACCCGCTCAGTGGCGGCGCGCGCGTCTGTAACCGCCAAGGCAAAATGCGTCACCGGATCGTTGGGACTTTCGGCCCCAGGTGCGGGCGACTCGGCCGTAGGAGCGAAGAGTTCAAGGTGGCTTCCGTCGCCTGCATCCAAGAGCGCGATCTTGCGCTCAGGAGAGCCAAATTCGGCGACCACCTCCATCCCCAGCACATCTCGGTAAAAGCTCAGCGACGTTTCCCAATCGCGCGTCTGCACGGCTACGTGATGCATTCCACAACCGGCGATTACAGCGTTTTTGTCACCTATAGGCATCGACGTTCTTCCTTTCCTTGCTTTGAGACCACTAAGCGCGCGAAACGCGCGATCGTCTCCTCCAAGTCAAATCCGTACACGGCCTTGTTTCCCGCGACGACCTGCCCGACCACATCTGCTGGCAGCGCATTGTCGCCGCAACAAGCCCCTATCAGCACCCCGGTAATCCCGGCATAGCAGTCGATATCCGCGTAGCGACTCCAGTGCCCCTCCTCGTCGAGATCGCCTTGGTTGGCCGCTACTTGTAGCGCGAGGGACGGGTCGTCGGGATGGGACAAGAGTGCGGCAAAGGCAATGGCCAACGCCCGGAAGGGATCGAAGACGCTGAAATGGCGCAGATCCCACGCAAGGAATTCGGCCAATTCCTCGGCTTTTTTGCCGGCGGCTCTCGCCAGTAATGGCGGCAGCTTCTGCCGGATGAAAGTGTCCCCGAAATACCCTCCCAAGCACAGGGGATCCAGCGCCAATACGGCATCGACCAATGCCGGCGGCGACATATCGGCCAATGCCGCCCCTTGCGCCGCTGCCAAGAGCGCGGTGGCCTCGCGGGCGTAGCCAACCGCAAAAAAATCCGCCTCATAAGCAGCGCGATAGGCCCCTGCGGGATCGCCGGGAAAGAGTAAACCCGCCGATGGCAGCACCAACAGCCCGGCCAACGTCGGATAGTTAAGCCCAATGCTCCGCGTGGCGAGCACCGAGGGCGGCACTCCTCGATAGCGCGGCGATTCCTCACCCAGACAACCACGGCTAACCCCTTCCCATACCTCGAACTGCTCTCGCGCCAGTTCGGCGCTGCCGGGAAAGAAATCCCCGGGCCGCTCATACACGTCCAACAATCGCCGCGCCACTTCCCGATCCCTTGGCATCCTCCCCAGTTCGACGGCCAACTCCATAAAAAGATAATTGTAGCGCACGTCGTCGGTACCCGTGCCCGCCGGTGCTTGGTCGGCCCATATTCCATGCGGCCCCTTTTTCCCGGCGAATGGATGGAGCCGCCCCAACCACGGCTCGCCCGTGCGCTTTTTAACGGCATCTGGCGGCGCGAATTCAAACGGGGCACCAAGCGCGTCTCCCCAAGCCTGCGCCAGCACCGAGCCGCGGATGCGCGATTGCAGCGTCGGCTTCATTGCATCTATCGGGACCGACGTTTAGAGCAGATAAAAGAGGATGTAAGCCGCCAGCCCAGTGCCGACTATGGCACCGCCGTAGCAGAAGTAGTGAATGGGAAGGATAAATTTCCGCACCCCGAACTCGTGGAGCATGAAGCGGATGCGGTGCGCCGCGTGGTAGAGAGGTAGGACGGCCACGACGAAAAAGAACACCCTAGCCAGCGGATGGCTGAGCAACTTGCTCATGGCCTCGTATCGACTCACTTCCCCGCCGATCAAGCCAAGCGACTCGGCCAGCCCGGCGAAGTAGATCAGCACGGGGATCAGCATGGCAGCCACCACGCCGCCAGCGGAAAATAAGCCCCACCAGAAAGGTTCGGTTTTGTCTTGTTTGTAGCTCATGGCTATAGTGCGTACAGGAAAATGCAGCCAACGGCCGCCGACACGAGGAAAAACCCGACGAAAGCACCAGCCGTTACCAACTTGGGCGGCACGGTAAACGCGCCCATCCGCACGACCTGGACCCGACCCATTACCCCCAGCCAAGTGATCGTGTGGTAGAGCGCAAAGACAAAGGCAACCGCGTAAAAGACCACAAACCCCGGTGCCGTCAGTTCGTCACGGCAAGCCGCATACGCTTCCGGTCCCTTGGCCAGTTCAGAGAGTTGGTAGAGGAAGAGAAGAATGAAGACAGCGACGAAGACGCTGCTCAATTCGCGCATCATAAACAGGAAGTAGTTGCGGCTTTTCAGCCACCACGTCGGAGATAGCTTTGACTTGTAGGTTTCGTACGACTGGCTCATTTGTTCCCCCAAGGCATGAGAAAGGACTTGAACCAGTTGGTCGTGGTCTCGACCTTGGTGCGCTGGATGGCGGCGGCCGGGTCCACATCCTTGGGACAGACCACTGAGCACTCCCCGATAAAGGTGCATTCCCAGATGCCCTCGCTGCTAGCGGCTACTACCGTGCGCTGGGCATAGCCCTCGTCGCGCGAGTCGAGGTTGTAGCGGTAGGACAGCGCAAGGGCCGCGGGGCCGACGAAGACGTCTTCTAGCCCATAGACGGGACAAGCCGCGTAGCACAGCAGGCAGTTGATGCACTGGCTAAACTGCTTGAACTCCTTTAGCTCTGCGGGCGACTGCAAATACTCGCCATCGGCAACCGGCTTTTCTTCCTCACGGATGATCCACGGCTGGACTGCCTTGAGCTTGTCCATGAAATCGTCTATATCGACGACCAAGTCGCGGACAATTGGGAAATGGGCGAGGGGCTGGACCACCAACTCATTCGGGTAGTAGTCCTTGAGGAAGGCCGCGCAGGTCAACTTAGGCTCGCCGTTGACCATCATGCCGCAAGAGCCGCACACGCCCATGCGGCACGACCAGCGATACGAGAGGGTGCCGTCGATGTGGTCTTTGATGTAGTTGAGCGCGTCGAGGACGACCCAGTCCTCCTGATAGGGAACCTCGTAAACCTGCTCGGTGGGGGCGTCCTCCTGCTCGGGTCGGAAGCGGGTCACCCGGATGCCAATGGTCTTGTCGCTCATAGCTCCTCGTCAATCAGTAGGTGCGCTCTTGGGGCTGCCAGCGGGTGATGACGACGTCTTGGTATTCAATGCGCGGCGCGTCCTCAGTGCGATACGCCAAGGAGTGGCAGAGGAAGTTTTCGTCGTCGCGCTCCTCGTAGTCCATGCGCGAATGCGAGCCACGCGACTCCCGGCGCAAAAGTGCCGAATGAGCCACGGTCTCGGCTACGTCGAGTAGCGAGCCCAGTTCCAAAGCGGCAGTCAGTTCGGTGTTGAAGACCGATGAGCTGTCGTCAACCTGGACGCGAGTGTAGCGCTCCTTGAGCTTGGGTAGCTCGGCGCAAGTTGCTTCTAGGCTGTCCTGTTCGCGATAGATGCCCGCTCCTTGCTCCATCGTCTTCTGCAGATCCGTGCGAATGTCGGCGATTCGCTCGCTGCCTTCGTTTTTGAAAAACGCCTGTTCAATCCGCTGCCACTCGTCAGCAGCCATCTTCTCCAAGCTGTCGTACGATGGTGAATTGACCTCCGCGGCGTACTCAGCAGCATACTGGCCGGCCCGCGCGCCGAAGACCAAAAGCTCGGACAGCGAGTTGGAGCCGAGGCGATTGGCTCCGTTGATGGTGACACAGGCCGTTTCCCCGGCCGCGTACAAGCCCGGAATCGGCGTCGCCGTAGTAATGTCGGTGTGAATGCCGCCACGGGCACCGGCTCGTACACGGGATCAATGCCCACGTAGTTCTTGGTCAACTCGCGCACAAAGGGGATGCGCTCGTCGATTTTCTTTTCGCCCAAGTGCCGCAAATCGAGATGGACGTACGTGCCGTACGGACCGGAAAAGACCCGCCCGGCGCGCTCCTCGTGGACAAACGCTCGCGAAACCATGTCGCGTGGACCTAACTCCATTTTGTCGGGCAGGTATTCGCTCAGGTAGCGGTCGCCCTTGTTGTTGATCAGGTAGCCGCCCTCGCCGCGCGATGCCTCAGTCATCAAGATGCCCGTGCCCGGCAACCCGGTGGGATGGTACTGGACAAATTCCATGTCCTTGAGTGGGCAGCCCGCTCGATAGGCCATGGACATGCCATCGCCGGTCTTGATGGCGGCGTTGGTCGTAAAGGGAAAAATGCGCCCACCACCGCCCGTGCAGATGATCACGGCCTTGGCGGGGATCGCCTGCATGGCACCGGAGCGCACGTTGATTGCTGCCACGCCGCAGGCCGCGCCGTTGTCGTCGAGCAGCAGCCGAGTCCCAAACCACTCGTCGTAGCGATGGATGCGGTCGTATTTGAGCGAGGTCTGGAAAAGGGCGTGCAGCATGTGGAAGCCGGTCTTGTCGGCCGCGTACAGGGTGCGCTTGACCGACATGCCGCCGAATCGTCGTCGCGGCTCCAAGGGCAGCCCCAATGCTCCAATTGAATCAACTCGTCGCGGGCCTCCTCGACGAAGACCTCGACTACGTCTTGGTCGGCGAGGAAGTCGCTGCCCTTGATGGTGTCGAAGGCATGGCCGTCGAAGCTGTCGTCGTCGCGTATCACCGCTGCGGAGCCGCCCTCGGCTGACACCGTGTGGCTGCGCATGGGGTACACTTTGGACACCAAGCCGACGCTGAGGTTCGGATCGAGCTCGACGGCGGCAATCGCCGCCCGCAGACCCGCACCGCCGCCGCCTACGATCAGTATGTCATGTTCAGGTACATTCACGGGAAAATCTGCTTAGATAAATGGTGTGTTGCGAAGGACAAAAAAAATTAAATCATATCGCCGATGGGAGCAACAGCCCAAGCACGGCGAGATTACGCCGGGGCATGCAGTGCCCGTAGCCGGGCCACTTCGCGCTGGGTGGCGCGCCAAGTCGGGCCGGATTCGTGGCGCAGGGCATAGCCGAGTGGCGTGAGTTCCTCGACTTCGGGGAAGAAGTGGTCCTGCCTCTTGTGAACGCAGTCCATCACCTTGTCGTCAGCCGCCGGATTGCGCTGGATGCGCGCTCTAACCGTCAAGTCCGCTCCTCTGTCCAACAGATACTCGAAGGTCTCCCAGCCCGTTCCCTGGTTGGCACCAATGGCGTGGAAGAGGGGCGTCTGGCCACCCACGCCGTTGCGGCCGATCTCGGCGCGAGCATCCAAATCCGCCCCGCGCCTCAGCAGCAGGCGCACGGCATCCAGTTCGTGATATTCGACCGCCACGTGCAGGAGGGTAGCACCCCGCAGCGTAAGATGGTCGCCATAGTCGAGCCAGAAGCGCGCCGCAACTAAATCTGGGCAGCGATCGAGGCGCTGCTCTAGCTGGTCGAGCCGGCCTCGGTGGATATCCATCGTCGGCCCATCCTCAAAAGTGGCTCCTGCTTCGACGAGCGCTTCGACGCAGGCGTGCAGGTGAGCGGGAGGCGAGCGGTGATACGTCTGCAAAAGCCCGTAGAGGACGCGGCAGTCCCAGCCTTCGTTGTACGCGTCGTCGGGATGGACGCCTAGTTTCAGCAGACGCTGCATGTGCTCTAGATTGTGGTTCTCACAACACCCAAAGAGCGCTCCGTTCAATTCGCTCAGCTCGGCACCGAATTCGACCAACAGGCGCATGGCGTCCAAGCTAGCGGCAATGCGGTCGGCGTACTGCAAGGGGGTATAGCTCTGCCCGTTCGCGCATTCGACGCGGTGGTGCACCAAGTGCGGGTGCTGGCGCAGCAGGGTCGCCAAGGCGTCTAAATCGCGCTCGTCGAGGGCCTTTTGCAAGTCCGTGCTATTCATATCCGTATTTCTTAACTGCGTCTTCGTCAAAGCCCATAAAGTGCGCTAGTTCGTGTACCAAGGTGGTCTCCACCTCCCGCGCCAACTCGCCCTGATCGGGAAAGTCCTCCTCCAAAGGCCCCTGATAAAGCGCGATTACCGGCGGTAGGTCGCCGCTGTCTTCGAGGCGGCGCTCGGGTAGGGGAATGCCAGAGAAAAGCCCGTAGAGCACTTCTTCTGGATCGCCAGTTATCTCCTCGACCATCTCTGGGTCGGGCCAATCCTCGACGACGATAGCTAGGTTGTCCAGCGCTTGGCGAAACTCCTCCGGCAGGCGCTGGAGGGCCTTTTCTACTAGCTTTTCAAACGCACGGCGGCGCACGGCAACGCTACCAGTCTGCGACGCTGCCGTCGTTTTCATAGTAGAGTTCGCCGCCCAATTCCTCTGTGTACTCCATCGTCTTTTCCACCTCGGACTCGATCAAATCAAACCCCAACCCCGGCTTGGTCGGCAATTCGACGTGGCCGTCAATCACCTGCCAAGGTTCTACAAGCAGACCCTCGCCCAACCCCACGTCAATCTGTTCCTGCACGAGGAAATTGGGCACCACCGCATCGACCTGCATACAGGAAGAAAAGGCCACTGGGCCGATGGCGCAGTGCGGCATGATGTGGATGTAATAGACCTCGGCCATATTGGCGATCTTTTTCAACTCGGTAATCCCACCCGCGTGCGAGCCGTCGGGTTGGATGTAGGAGACGGCCTGCTTTTCAAAAATCTCCCGGAATTCCCAGCGCGAGAGCAGGCGCTCGCCCGTGGCAATGGGGAAGGGCACGTGGTCAGAAACCTCCTTCAGCGCATCGACATTCTCCTGCGGAATCGGCTCTTCGACAAACATCGGCCGCATCCCCGCAAGCTGGCCACACACCTCAATCGCCAGCCCCGGCGTCATCTTGCCGTGAAAGTCAAAGCACAGCTCTACCTCGTCGCCGACCCATTCGCGCATGGTGTAGGCGTCTTTGACGAACGCGTCTATTCGCGCCGGAGGCTCGTGAGCGCGCCATGTGCCCCCCGGCCCAGTCTTAAAGGCCGTGTAGCCTTTGGCCAGCAGCATATCGAGTCGCGCCCGCGCCGCTGTCAGTGCCTCGTCGGTCTGGCCGTGGACGCCCCAGTGCGCGTACACGCGAATCCGATCGCGCACCGCACCGCCCAAGAGCATATAGGCGGGGACATTGTAGTGCTTGCCGGCAATGTCCCACAGCGCCTGATCAATACCCGACAGCGCACTCATCAGCACATTGCCGCCGCGGAAGAAGGCCGAGCGATAGACGTGCTGCCAGTGGTGCTCAATGCGGAGCGGGTCCTTGCCGACGAAGTACTCGGCCAACTCTTTGGGTTTGCCCTCCAGCGTGGTTTCTCCCCAGCCAACTATCCCATTGTCCGTAGTAATTTTGACCAAGCGCATGCGCTGGCGCGGGAAAAACTGTTCGATCTTGGCAATCTTCACTATTTAGTCCTTTCGTTAGTGGGCCTCGCGCGTTACAACGGCACTCGACTTGCCGACCAAGAAGTCGAAGTCAACTCCTGTGTCGGCCTGCATCACGTGGTCGATATAGAGGCTGACGTAGCCCCGAGTATCGTGGGGGGCGGGGGGATGCCAAGCCGCCCGGCGACGCGCCAGTTCCTCGTCCGACACATCTAGGTGCAGCCGCCGGCCCGCCACGTCGAGCTCGATCATGTCGCCGTCGCGCACCAGCGCCAGCGAGCCGCCAATAGCCGCTTCAGGGGCCACGTGCAGGATCACGGTGCCATAGGCCGTGCCGCTCATGCGGCCATCGGAAATGCGCACCATGTCCCGGACGCCCTTTTCCAACAGCTTTTTCGGCAAACCCATATTGCCGACCTCGGCCATACCTGGATAGCCGACCGGCCCGACGTTTTGCAGCACCAGTACGCTCGACTCGTCCACGTCCAAATCGGGGCTGTCGATCCGTTCGTGATAGTCCTCAATCGTCTCGAAGACCACCGCGCGACCCCGATGCTGCATCAACTCGGGCGAGGCGGCCGACGGCTTGATAATTGCCCCATCCTCGCAGAGATTGCCCCGAAGCACGGCCAAGCCCGCGGCCTCGATCAGCGGCGCGTCCAGAGGCACAATCACGTCGCGATTGTAGCAGGCCGCCCCGGCGACATTCTCGCCGAGCGACTTGCCCGTCGCCGTCAAAGCGTCTAGATCTAGGGAATCCTTCAACTCTTGAATCACCACCGGCAAGCCACCAGCGTAATAAAAATCCTCCATCAGATACTTGCCCGCGGGCATCAAATTGACCAATAGCGGCAGCTCGCTGCCGAGGCGGTCGAAATCGTCCAAGGACAACTCGACGCCGACGCGCCCGGCGAGGGCCAGCAAATGGACGACGCAGTTGGTCGAACCGCCGATGGCCGCGTTGACCTTGATGGCGTTCTCAAAGGCCGTGCGTCCGAGGATGTTGGACATCTTGAGGTCTTCGCGCACCATCTCGACGGTGCGCGACCCCGCCAAGTGTGCCAGCACCTTGCGCCGCGAGTCCGGGGCCGGGACCGCCGCACCACCCGGCAAGGTCATGCCGAGCGCCTCGACCATACAGGCCATCGTCGATGCCGTGCCCATCGTCATGCAGTGCCCATCCGAGCGCGTCATGCCGTCCTCGGCCAACCCAAACTCCTCGCGCGTCATCTTCCCGGCGCGCAAGTCCTCGCTGAACTTCCACACGTCCGTTCCCGAACCAATATCACTGCCGCGGTACTTGCCGTTGAGCATGGGGCCACCGGGCACGACAATCGTCGGCAAATCGACGCTGGCCGCCCCCATCAAGCACGCTGGCGTGGTCTTGTCGCATCCGGTCAGCAGCACCACGCCGTCAACCGGGTTGGCGCGAATGCACTCCTCCACGTCCATGCTCGCCAAATTGCGGAAGAGCATGGTAGTAGGGCGCATGATAGGCTCGCCCAGCGAAGTGACCGGAAATTCCACGGGCAGGCCTCCGGCTTCGTACACGCCGCGCTTGACGGCTTCGGCCAAGTCGCGGAAGTGGATATTGCACGGCGTCAGCTCGGACCACGTATTGCAAATGCCGATGACCGGGCGGCCGTCGAATTCGTGCTCGGGCAGGCCGCGCTTCATCCAACTGCGGTGAATGAAGCCGCCTTTGTCCTCGCGTCCAAACCAGTCGGCACTCCTCAGTTTTCCTTGCTTTGCTGCCATTAATTCTCCTCTGAATTTTATTTTTCTCCTAGCGGCGCGGCAATCAATCTAGGCGATCTCTTGGCTCCCGCAATATATTTAGTTAGTAAGCCGCTAGTTAATAACCCGTTGTGATTATTGGGTAACATGGTAGGTTCGGATAAAACCCACCTCTGAAAGACGATATGAATCTCAATCGCATTGCCGTCATCGGGGCTGGCACTATGGGGAGTGGCATTGCCCAAGTCTTGGCCCAAGCCAGCCGGGAAGTCCTGCTCTACGACGCAGATCCCTGCGCCCGCGAACAGGGATTGGCCAGCATCGCCGCACGCCTGCGCCAACAAGCCGCCAAAGGTCGATTAGAACCGGCCGCCAGCGAAGCGGCCATCGCCGCGCTGCGGGGTATCGACCAGCTCGCCGACATTGGCACCGCTGACATGATCGTCGAAGTTGTACCGGAACGCCTAGACCTCAAGCTCGCGGTATTCGCCCAACTTGGACAATTCGCCGGGCCAGAGGCCATCCTCGCCAGCAACACTTCTGGCTTAGATATCGACGCGCTCGCCGCCGAATCCGGTCGGCCCGACAAGGTAATTGGCATGCACTTCTTCAACCCGCCCCCGACCATGCCCCTAGTTGAAGTAGTGCGTGCAACCGCGACCGCGGACGAGACCTTGGCCGCGGTCATGGCCTTGGCCCAAGACCTAGACAAGACTCCCGTCGCGGTCGCCAACAGCCCTGGTTTTGCAGTCAACCGCATCCTCTTTCCCATGATTAATGAGGCCATCTACGCCCTCGCCGAAGGCGTGGCCAGCGCCGAAGACATCGACCGGGTGATGGTGTTGGGGGCGAGCCATCCCATCGGGCCGCTGGCTTTGGCCGACTACGTCGGACTCGACGTGACCTTAGATATCCTCGAATCGTTTGCCCAGCGCCTAGACAGCGCCAAATACCGCCCCTGCCCCCTGCTGCGCGAGATGGTCGCGCAGGGCGCGTTGGGCCGCAAGACGGGTCGGGGGTTTTTCTCCTACCCGCGATAACGGGTCGCAGATGCTGCGCTTCTTTATCCTCTTGTGCCTCCTAGCCACCTGTAGCTGCTCAATCCGCTCGGCACCGCGTTATACGGCCGACGACTCCAAGGATTCGGACAGCGACAGCGTGGTGCGCGAACTCAAAGAACGCCGCCGCGCCAGTCCCAACCGCCTCGCGCGCGTCGTCGAAGGGTATCTCGGCGTACCCTACAGGTGGGGCGGCACCACCCGCGCTGGCATGGACTGCAGACGTATGGCATCGAACTGCCCCGCACCACCAAGCAGATATACCGCGTCGGCCGCACCGTCAGCCGACGGCAAGACCTCAAACCAGGGGATCTGGTTTTCTTCAGGAATACCTCCTCAGGACCGGGCGTTTCCCACGTCGGGGTTTACCTCAGCAAAGGGAGCTTCGCCCACGTGGGTGTGAGCACCGGTGCCACCATCACCTCGCTCGACCATCCCTATTTCCACCGCCGCTATGTCGGCGCTCGCCGCGTCGAGCGATAAGGTGCAATTCCGCTTATTTTTTTTGGCCGGCGTCATAGAGGTCTGTTGCTGTTACTTGGTTTTCCTCGGCGATCTTCAACACCAAATACCACAGATGTGGGCCGGCGTCTTCCCCGCTTTTCTCTGCTACGTACTCGCGGCGTACCTCGTCCTGCGACGAGATGCGCCTCCCGAACGGCTGCACCTCATCCTAGGAGCCGCCCTCGTCTTCCGCCTGACGCTGTGGTGGAGTCCGGCGACGCTCTCGGACGACATTTTCCGCTACGTCTGGGATGGCCGCGTCCAGCTAGCCGGCATCAACCCGTATCTCTATGCACCCTCGGCTCCGCAGGTGGCGCACCTGCGCGACGCGCTTTACCAAAGCGTCAACCACGCCGCCATCCCCACGATCTACCCACCGTTAGCGCAGCTTTTCTTTCGCGCGATTTGCATGATAAGCGCGACGCCGGCCGCGTTCAAATTGGCCCTGCTGCTGTGCGATTGGGCCCTCTGCCTGCTGTTAGCACACAGCCTCGTCCGGCGCGACCAAGACCCGCGTCGCGTCGTGCTCTACGCTTGGAATCCCCTGCCCTTAATAGAAGTCGCCGGCAGCGGCCACATCGACGCGCTAGGCGTCCTGCTCCTCTTCGCGGCCCTGTATTCACTCCACAGCCAGCGCTGGGCCGTAGCCGTATGCGGCCTCGCCGGGGCCTTTCTCGTCAAATTAGTACCCCTCGCACTGTTGCCCTCTTTTTGGCGTCGCCCTCGCACCTCTTGGTTCAACTTCCGCCAGCGGGGTGCGCTGCTTCTGTTTCCAACCCTAGGGCTATTGGCCTTTTGGCCCTTTGCCGACGCCGGGGAAAAGCTCGCGACGGGCCTTGTGACCTACGTGCAACACTGGCATTTCAACGCGGCGGCCTACTCGCTCTTTCGCTTTGCCCTACAGCCGTGGGACGGCCATGCCTACGCACACGCTCGCTGGCTCTGCACCGCCCTTTTCGCACTGATAGCCCTCGGCGTCCAAATCCGCTACCGCGACCCCTAC
>JAGWBY010000110.1 GCA_021295675.1 Candidatus Latescibacterota bacterium
ATGTAGCTCAGTTGGTTAGAGCGCCAGGTTGTGGCCCTGGAGGGCGCGGGTTCAACTCCCGTCATCCACCCCATCTTTCGCCATGCAGTCGCCCTTGGCCGATCTCGCCAAAATTATTACGTGTGACCAGTTGCTTTCCGTCCGTAGCCAATTGAAAAAAGCGCGACAGACCTTCGTCTTCACCAATGGATGCTTTGACTTGCTGCATCGCGGGCATGTCGAGTATCTACGCGCGGCACGCGCCTTGGGCGACTGCCTTGCGGTGGGATTGAACGATGACGATGGAGTCCGCGCCCTCAAGGGCCAGGGCCGACCTTTGTGTCCGCAAGACGACCGCGCCGCCGTGCTGGCGGCCTTAGAATGCGTTTCGCATGTGTGCATCTTTTCAGGTGAGAGCGTTGAGAGCCTCGTAGCTGCGCTCGCGCCCGATGTTTTGGTCAAGGGTGGCGATTACGCCCCAGCCGCCATTGTTGGCCGCGAACACGTCGAAGCGCGCGGCGGCCAAGTGCGCGTTCTGCCGCTGTGGCCGGATCTTTCCACCACCCAATTAATCGAGCGCATCAAGGCGCTACCCAGCGCGTGATTTCCCTTGCTCCCATTTGGTTTGGGAGAGGGATTGTGCTATATTTCGTCAAAGATGGTTCATTTGTGTTTCCGATTAAAAGTGCGATGAAAAGCGCGAAAAGCGCATCGGCGTTGGTCTTGGTCCTTGGAGCTTGCGCTACGCCGCCTGTGCCGCCACCTGCCGAACAACTCCTCGTCCAGCGGGAAGAGGTTCAGCCAGAGGAAAGCGAAGCATTTCAGTCCCTCGAACGCGCTGTTGCTGCCTCGTACGAGCGCGAGCAAGCCATGGCTGAGCGCGTGCGCCAGCTAGAGGCATCCAACGCCCAGTTGCGGCAAGCACTCAGAGCCCTCCAAAGCCAGAGCCGCGTCCTAAGTGCGCGACTGGATTCTTTACCGCGCCGCGCCCAGTCGCCGCGCCCTACTGCCAGCACCAGCCGCCGCGCTCTGCGGCCTGCGGCGACGTCCGGCAGCGATAAAAGCGATGCGTTCAACATGTACCAAGGTGCGCTCTACTACTATCGCCACAAACAATACGACCGCGCCTTGGCCGAGTTTGACCGCTTGCTGCAGGAAGCACCCCTGAGTGAATGGTCCGATAACGCCCAGTATTGGAAAGGCGAGTGCTATTACGGGCTGCGCCAATACCAGCAGGCGCTGATCGAATTCACCAAGGTGTTTGCCTTCAGCAACACGGATAAAGCCGACGACTCCCAGCTAAAAATTGCCCGCTGTCACCTCGCTTTGGACGAGCGCATCCGGGCGCTTACAGCCTTGCGCAAGCTGGTCGATGAGTATCCAGACAGCGAATATACGCCCGCGGCCCGCGAACAGATAAAACGCCTCGGCGGTTGATGAGAACGATCTTGCTGCGAATTTGTTATCGCCTTTTGGCCGCCCTGACGATCTGTGCCACCGCGTCGGCTGCCGTTCCTTTTCCCACCAATATGGACTTGTTGGTCGAGACCGTGGCGAGTGCGGTCGATGAGAGTTTGGGGCGCATTGAAATGCCGGACGACGCGGCGGCGTTCCCCTTGTTGATCGTGGCGCAGAGCAAGCACGACGCCAATTGGATGGTCGAACACCTGCTGGCCAATCGGCTGCTGACGCGCGGCTTTAGCGTAACCTTGGATTCGACCGCAGCCCAACCGGGGAGTATGCGCCTGTCCTACCGAGTGCTCGACTTAGGAGTCTCCGCGTACTCGGGACTGCGCGGCAGTGAGGTCAGCCGCCAGGGGCGGGCAACGCTCGCCCTGCGCTTGAGCGACGAGCGCGACGACGTGGTCCACTGGCAGGACGAGATCACTCGCACGCAGCGCGATCGGATCCCCAAAAAGCAGCTAGACATACTCCAGCACGACCAATTCAAATTCGCCAAGACCGAGCTAGAGGAACAAACGTGGAGCAAGTTCGTCGAACCTGTGACTTATCTATTTATTCTTTTCTAATCGCTAGCTATGAAATACCTTGCCTTCCCGCTCGCCCTGTGCGTTGCCGCCTGCGCCAGCACGCCGTCTGAGAAACTCCAAGGCGCAGATTACTACTTTGAAGAAGGCCAAAAGGCTATGGAGAAAAACCGCTGCCTAGAGGCCTCCGAGCACTTCAAGCGCTTAGTCAGCAACTTTCCCGGCTCGCGTCGGGTGGCCGAGGCGCAGTTCCTCCTCGCCGAAGCGTACTTTTGCAATCGCGATTGGGTCAACGCCGCCTTTGAATATCAGCGCATCGTCGATATTTACCCGTCTAGCGAGTGGGCGGTTGAGGCGCAGTTTAAGGTAGGCGAGTCGTACTTTAAGCAACTGCGCCGCCCCGAGCTTGACCAGAAGGATACCTTTGAGGCGCTGACGGCTTTCCGCAACTTTATTGAGGACCAGCCCGACTCGCCCTTGGCGGAACAGGCGCGCCAACGCATCGCCGAGTGCCGGGGTCGCCTAGCGCAAAAGCAGTACCTAAGTGGCCGCCTGTACCACAAACAGGGCCATCTCGACGCGGCCAAAATGACCTACGAGGAAGTTTTGCGCGAGTACCCGGATGTCGGCGAGTGGTATTACACCACGCTTTTCCGCATGGGCGAAATCGCCCGCGAGCAAGGCGATGTGGATCTAGCGGTGCGCTATTGGAAGGAAGTACTGCAAGACAGCGGCGACCCGGAGCTGGTGGAGGGTGTGCAAAAGCACCTGTCCGGGCTGAGCCAATCGCCGGGCTAAAGATGCGGCACATCGGCGTCATCGGCGGCAGTTTTGACCCTATCCACCACGGCCACCTGCTCTTGGCCCGCTTCGCCTTAGAGCAAATCCCCCTCGACGAAGTGCTTTTCATTCCAGCGGCCGATCCACCACTCAAGCAGGGCGCGTACGCGCCGGCCGAAGAGCGCTGGGCTATGGTTGACCTGGCCATAGCGGACTGTCCCGACTTTGCGGCCTCGCGTTTGGAGCTAGACCGGCCGGGCAAGTCCTATACCGTTGAAACCCTGCGTTTGCTGCACCAGCTTTATCCTCGGGCTGAGCTGTTTTTCATTATCGGTGCGGATAACATCGGCCAGCTAGACGAGTGGCACGATCTTGAAGGCATTTTTGCCCAGTGTACGGTAGTGGTGGGGGCGCGTATAGGGGAAATGGCAGGCGACGATCCGAAACTGTTGGCGCGCCTGCGCTTCATAGATACCCCGCTCATCGAGTTGTCCTCGACCGAGATTAGGACGCGTCGGGCCGCTGGACTACCGATCCGCTTCATGGTCCCCGAAGCGGTCGAGGCCCACATACTTGCGAAAGGATTGTACGCCGCTCCGTGTTCATGACGCATTTAGAGTGCTCTCGTACGGGCACGCGCTACGACGCCGACGTGTTGCAGAACCTGTCGGAGGTCGGCGCGCCTCTGCTCGCTCGCTACGATCTCGACCGGGCTGGCCACGCGCTCACCCGCGCCGCGCTCAGCACCCGCCCGCCGACGATGTGGCGCTACCGAGAAGTCATGCCCATCCGCACGCCCGAGGAGATCGTCTCCCTCGGCGAGGGTTTCACCCCGCTGCTCCGCCCGGAGCGGTTGGGTTGCTGGATGGGCTTTTCCCAACTCTACATAAAAGACGAATCGCCCAACCCCACTGGTTCCTTTAAGGCGCGCGGCCTCTCGGCCGCCGTTACCTGTGCTCGCACGCGTGGTGCGCAAAAGCTGGCCATCCCCACCGCGGGCAATGCCGGTGGTGCGATGGCGGCCTACGCAGCCGCCTGTGGCCTGCCGGCGATTGTCTTTATGCCCCGCGATACGCCGCAGGCCTTTGTCGCCGAGTGTCGGTCCTGTGGCGCTGAGGTCGAGCTGGTTGACGGGCTAATCAGCGATTGCGGTCGCATCGTCGGCGAGCGCAAGGAAGCCGAGGGGTGGTTTGAGGTATCGACGCTCAAGGAGCCTTACCGCATCGAGGGCAAGAAGACCTTGGGCTACGAGCTGGCCGAGCAGATGGATTGGTCCCTGCCCGACGTGGTGATTTACCCCACTGGCGGGGGCACGGGGCTGATCGGGATGTGGAAGGCATTTGCCGAGATGGAGCAACTCGGCTGGATTGGCGAGCACCGGCCGCGGATGATCTCGGTGCAGGCCGAAGGCTGTGCGCCGATTGTCCGAGCCTTTGCTCGCGGCGATGAATCCGCCCAGGCGTGGGAAGGTGCCCACACGATAGCCTCCGGTCTGCGCGTCCCCAGTGCGGTCGGCGACTTTCTGATGTTGCAGGTGTTGCGGGAAAGCGGCGGCACTGCCATTGCCGTCGGCGACGAGGAATTGCTCGCGCATTCGCACTACATGGCGGCGCACTCGGGCATTTTCCCCGCGCCCGAAGGCGGGGCAACGCTAGCGGCCCTAATCAAGCTCAAGGAGCAGGGACTTGTGGGAACGGACGAGCGTGTAGTGCTCTTCAATACGGGGTCGGGTTACAAGTATTTGGAGGCTTTGTCCGAGGGGCTCGTGTCTTGACGAGAATAGGGGCGGCGTCTATTTTATGACACTGAATTGCACCCATAGCTCAATTGGATAGAGCACCTGACTACGGATCAGAAGGTTCGGGGTTCGAGTCCCTGTGGGTGCGCCATTAAAAACAACGGGTTACGTCAAAAGGCGTAGCCCGTTTTGCTTTGGTGGGAAAGAGGCTATCTATGGCGAATATACCTGTTGGATTAATTGGCTGCGGCGGTCGTGGTCGCGGCCACGTGCGCGCCCTGCACGCACTGGAGGGTGTCGAGTTGGTCGCCGTCCTAAGTTTAGCCAAAGGGAGTCCCTCACCTTATCCCTAACTCACGTTACTTGATCCTTTGGCCAAGTCCGGCGCAAAGCCTCCAGACCGGGCCCAAAATCTTCCGGCGCATCGAGCACGACGACTTTACGAGCTGCCATTTCTTCCAATAATACGGCCACCGACAACCCAGCTCGTTCGGCCGCACCCCGTAAATCAACCTCGGCTTCTTGGTAGGCGTGGATGGCCTCAGACACGCGAAACCGCTCCATACCAACCAGCACCCATTGACGCATGAGGGCCGCCTCTGAGTAGGCAGTATTTGCCACCAGATGCGCGAGTTCGTCGGCTTCTTCTGGACGCAGACGAATGGATTTGGTCACTCGGGGGGGCGTTTTCTTGGTAGTATTCTGGCTCATTCTATAGGTCTCCTCGGGATTCGGCCAAGCTCCGCACGGCTTGGCGGGCCACATCCATCAAAGCCTTTCCAGTATTTGCGGCGATCCTATCCAGTTTATCGTGGACGCTGTGCTGGGACAGCACTTCTATTTCGTATAGATATACGGTGAATTCTGGAACTGTCAGGGCCTTGAGACCGCGCTGCCGAGCAAATCGCAGAGCACGTTGTTCATTCACCAGCAGCCACAGATTCTCGTCGAGCGCCAACCCCAGAGCGGCTGCTTCTCCTGCGTGGAACTGGTCCAACGGCTGAACAGGATCGCGAATGTCCAATACTCCCTGCCACTTCATCAGGCCAAACAGTTCTTGATACCCATATACCCGCTGTGGATAACGCGGATCACGGGCTTGTATCTCATTCTCGACAGCCGATGGGACAACGACCGCAAAAAAGCGAAACAGATAAGCGAGCACATCGGCTCGATGGCCCAAAACCCAAAACGAAGTATCCAAAACGGCTGTTTGCTTCTTCATGCTTCAAAAATAAACATTAGATTCTACTTGTCCAAATGCCAAGACTTGCGAATACTGACTATGCTGCACTTCTTCGTTGTATCCTCGGTTCCAAGGTACTCAACTTGGACCGTGGACGAGCGCAATCAGTCGCACGATGACCAAGGGCTATTCATCTGGAGGGCAAGGCGATCAAACTGTGCATCTTTCTCGAGGAGGCGCGGTCCTATTACTTTTGGTTCAACTAGTGGGCTAGGAGGCCGCGTCGCCCGGTGCTCAGGATCCACAGAAAAGGAGTTATCTATGGCGAATATACCTGTTGGATTAATTGGCTGCGGCGGTCGCGGTCACGGCCACGTGCGCGCCCTGCACGCGCTGACGGACGTCGAGTTGGTCGCCGTCTGCGATCCCGTGGCGGCAAATCGTGAACAGGTGGGCGACGAGTACAACGTCGAACGCCGCTACGCGGACGTAGAAGCCATGCTTGAAGCCGAGGAATTGACCGCCGCGATCGTCGCGACCCCGGCTCATCTCAACGCCGAGGCGGCCCTGCCGTGCTTGGAGCGAGGCATCGACACCCTGTTGGAGAAGCCGCCGGGGATGAGCTTGAACCAGACCCGCGCCCTTAAAGAGGCCGCTGAGGCCAGCGGTGCCCGCGGCATGGTTGGCTGGAATCGCCGTTTTGATCCACTGGTCCTGCAAGTGCGCGAGGAGATAGAGTCTCGCGGCCCGATCTACCAGCTAGTCGGCGAGTTCCACAAGAGCATGAGCGGTTTTATCGCCGGTGGCCGCTTTCCCGAAATCGTCATGGACAACATGCTGCTCGAAAGCCCAATCCATGCGATTGATCTGGTGCGCCACTTGGCTGGAGCGCCGGTCGCCGAAGTAAATAGCTTCGTTCGGCGCGCATCTGCCTACAAGGACGTCCACGCTGCTTTGGTCGTCTTTGAAAACGACTGCGTCGCCCAGATCTGCGCCAACTACACCACCGACGCCCGCTTAGAGCGCTACGAAATCCACGGCCGCGACATCTCGGCCTATATAGAGGGGATTTCCACCTGCGAGTTGGTCTGCGACGGGGAGCGCAAGCACTTGCAAAAGGAGGGTGTGGACAGCACCCTAGCCCAAGCCGCCCACTTCTTCGACTGCATCAGGGACGGTCGGCCTATTGGCCCGCCGGCTGCGGACTTGGACGAGGCCATCGCTACTATGGAACTTGCTACGGCTATCTTAGCAGGCCTGCGAGACGACTCTTAATCGCCCCCCATGATGCCTCTGCTACAGACGTGGCCAATCGCACGGCTTCAACGGTGAAACTACAGGCGATGTCGTAGAAGAGCTGGTCGCCGCTGATGCGGACGTGAGTCCACACGGCTGGCAACCCGAGGACCCCGGCGTCGTCGGCTTCGGTCGGCCAGTGGACCACGCCCGATCCCGCCCGCGACCACAACCCGCTGTGCCCGACGCCGCCCAACTCCAGCTCATAGGTCCCATCCCCCGGCCAGCATCCCATCGGCAAAATTGACGATGCCCCACTGACCCAACAGTTCGTCGCCTAGTTCCTGTGCTCGCCCCAAGGCGAGAGCCGGTTCGGCTCCCCAATACAGGGAGTCGCCTACTACTTGGAAGGAGACTTCCTCGCTTTGCTCGGCCATCACTCCGCTGACGTTTGCGGTGTAGCGCAGGGTCACAACGCCGTCCGCAACCTCGTACCGACCCCTGTCATCTGCCACCGGCCGCTCGGGATCGTCCCGGAGTGCCACGCGCCGGAAGCGCCCATCGCTGTTGAATTCGACGTACAGATGCTCGATGGATGATCCCCACTCGGCCCGACAGCCCTCCCAAGCACCTACCACGCTCGGCTGTGCCCAGACTGTAGCGCTGAAGAGTAACAAGGCGATGCAAACTGTTGTGCGCATGGTAAAATCTACCTCCGTTATGCGTTGGTTGCCGGCGATTGACGCCATGTCCTAATTAGTGGTTTAAAAGGAGATTTTGATGTCGCTTGAAGACAAGGTAGCTCTCATCACTGGTGGCGCGCGCGGCTTGGGTCGCGCTTACGTCCTCCATCTGGCCCGCTTGGGCGCGGACGTTATCATCGCCGACATAGACCTGCAGGCCGCCCGCGAATACGGCGAAGAACTCACGGCCGAGACCGTGGAAGCCGAAGTAGTAAATCTCGGTCGCCGCGCCGTGGGCATTGCCGTGGATGTCACCGATCGCCAAGCCGTAGATGCCTTGGTCGCCGAGGGACTCGATACTTTTGGCCGTATCGACATACTGGTCAACAACGCCGGCGGCAACTTGCGCTCGCACGAGGAGCAAGCCGCGTCCTTGGCTGGGGAAGACCACTACCGCTACATAATGGACATCAACCTCACCGCCACCATCCACTGCTGTCAAGCGGTCAGCGCGGCGATGAAGGAAGCCCAGTCCGGCAAAATCATCAACGTGGCCTCGCAAGCGGGTCTGTGGAGCGGGCGCGACGGCGGCGGTATGCCCTATAAAGTGGCCAAGGCCGGCATCGTCCACTACACGCGGGTGCTCGCCGCCGAGCTAGGCCCATATGGCATCCACGTCAACTGCATTGCCCCGGGCCTAATTTTGTCGTCTCGCGCCGTAGCCCAAGGCCGCAACAGCGAGGAATCGCGTCGGCACCTAGAGCCACAAATTCCCCTCCGCCGCTTGGGCACGTCCGAGGATTGCGCTCGGGTGGTGGAGTTTTTGGCGTCCGATCTGTCGGATTACGTCACCGGCCAGTGCATTCCCGTGTGCGGGGGATTTGTGGCGTTTTGATAGCTCTCACTCCTCGGGCTGCTTGATGCGCGCTACTAGCTTCATCAGGGCGAGTCGCTCAAAATCGCGCGGATCGTCAGTGCGAATTAGAAAATCCCCTTCCACGCGGCGCGTTTCCCCGGCGTTGAGGACGACCGGCTGCCCAAACGGTATAAAAGCGTCGATTAGGAATTCCTCTTGGTCGAAAAACCGCAAGTCGTAGCGCACCCACACGGTTTCTTCACCGACATTGCTAAACACGGCCGCAAAGATCCCCTCGAATTCCGCTATTGTCCCGAATCCCGGCTGCGGCAAAAACGGCAACCAAGTCAAGCTGTCGATCGACACGCTGCCCTCTAAGCCCGCGTCCTCGACAAACTCCACCTCGCTGCGCAGGGCTTCTACTGCGCCGCTTGGTCCGTCCTCTGCGGCAAAGCATCCGCCTAGCAACAGAACTAGGGCGATCCCGATGCTCATGGCTTGTCCAAATTTCCGGTTTGCGTCTGTATTTCTTCGTGGTGTTCTTTAATAATGCTATGAAAAAAAATCAGTTAATCCAGTGCCTAGCGCTAATCCTGATCGCTGCCGCCGCCCGCGCCGACGATCCTGAGCCCCGCTACCAAATGCCCCCCATCGAAATCACGGCGACGCGCGCATCCCGCGAGGGATTTGACCTGCCGCTGGCTACGACCGTGATCGCAGAGGTCGGGCGTGCCCGGCCCGGGCTCTCGCTGGCCGAGTCGCTGCGTCCGGTGCCCGGGCTGTTTGTCGCCAACCGCCACAATCTTTCCCAAGGAGACCGGCTCAGTGTACGAGGCTTGGGTGCGCGTGCGGCCTTTGGAGTTCGCGGGATCAAGGTCTTGCTCGACGGCATCCCGCTGACTATGCCCGACGGCCAGAGCCAGCTCAACAACCTCGACTTGGGGTCAACCGGCCGCATTGAGATTTTGCGCGGCCCTAGCTCTTCGCTGTACGGCAATGCGGGTGGTGGCGTGCTCGCGGCCCACACCCAAGCTCCGGCCGAGGCGGCGTGGCGCGTGGAGCCGCGCTTGATCGCCGGTAGCAATGGCCTGTTCCGCGCGCAGACGGGCCTTGCGGGACGATCCGCTAACACCCATGCGTTCGCCAGCTTGTACGAGCTGCGTAGCGAGGGCTACCGCGACCACGCCGACGCCCGTGCACGTGGTCTTAACGCGCTCGTCGGCCACGCCCTTACTCCCCATACGGAGTTGACGCTCCTGCTGCATTTATACGATGCCCCTTATTTGTTCAATCCGAGTTCACTCGACGCGAATGCTGCCCGAGATACTCCGCGTAGCGTCCGCGGCTTCGTGGTGGGGCAGGGGGCATCCAAGCAAGTGCGTCAGGGACAAGGCGGCATCCGCCTCGAATATCGCCCGTCGTACGCGCCACACCACCGCGCGTCGAGCCTCGTGCTGTACGGCGTAGGCCGCGCGCTCAAAAACCCCATTCCAGGCCGCATTGTCGAACTCGACCGCCGCGCTGGCGGTTTGCGCACAGAGCACCAATTTGCTTGGGCTGGTACGCGCCTCGTGACCGGCCTCGACTTGGACTTCCAGCGCGACGACCGCCGCGAGTTTGCCAACGAGGGCTTGCCCGGACCGCGTATTTGAACTCGTGCAATACGGCGCGGAGCAGGTGGATCAAGAGGAACAGGTGCAGAGTTTCGGCCCTTTTGTCTCCTTGGAGCGAGATTTGGGTGATGTGCTGACTGCGACCGTAGGGGGGCGCTATGACCGCTACCGCTTTGCCGTGGACGACCAGTCGCGCGACATGGATCAGTTCAGTCCGATGGCAGGCGTGGTGTACAGCCTCGATCCCTTCTCGCGCTGGTACGCCCATGTTGCCACGGCCTTCCAGACGCCTACTACCTCTGAGTTGGGCAACCGGCCCAGCGGCGAGGGGGGCTTTAACCCGGAGCTAGGCCCTGAGCGCGTCCTCGGGTTGGAGACGGGCTTGCGCCGCCACGTGCGCCGGGGGCGCTTGGACTTGGAAGTGGCCCTATACCAACTCCAGATCGCCGACGCGCTGATTCCCTTTCAGGTCGAGAGCGAAGACAGCGAGGAGATTTACTTCCGCAACGCCGGCCAAGCGCGCAATCGCGGGTTGGAATTTTCGCTGTCGGCGGTGCCGCATCCTGGATTGCGGACCACGCTCGCGTACACTTTTGGCGACTATGTTTTTGAGGACTACGAGGTCGAGACTGCCGGTGAACTTGTCCAGCTCGCTGGTAACGAGGTGCCGGGCGTGCCGCGCCATCGGCTTTTCGCCGCGCTGAGCTACGACAGTCCGCAGGGCCTGTTTACCGAGGTCGAATTAGAGCGGGTTGGCCGCTACTGGGCCAACGATTTCAACGGCCCGCCGCCCGGAAGCGACGCCGCGCCCGACGAGTTTTTCAACCGCGCGTACCTGCTAGTGGATCTGCGCTTGGGGATCGACTATCGAGCCGTGAGGGCTTTTGTCGCGGTTGAGAATCTGTTTGACACCCAGTACAACGGCTCGGTGGTGCCCAACGCCTTTGGCGGGCGCTTCTTTGAACCTGCTCCAGACCGCACTTGGCGCTTGGGGCTTAGCGCCGAGGTGGGTCGCTAACCGTACTCGCCGTCTTCCGCAATCGGCACACGAAAAATCCCTCCATTCCCCCCAGCGGCAAAATCCGCTTGGCCCGCTGCACTTGGGCGTCAAATGCTTTCTTTCCCCGCCATTGGCTCAAGCCCGACGCCACGTTGTCAAAAGGCAGCGCGATGTCTTCGACGGTTAGGGCACCGGCGAACTGCCGCAGCACTCGGTTGATGGTGGCCTCGTTTTCTTCGGGCGCGAAGGTGCAGGTCGAATAGACCAACACTCCGCCCGGCTTGAGGCATTGCACAGCCGCGTAGCAGAGCCGACGCTGTTTGCGGCTGGCCTCGGCGATCTTCTTTTTGCTCCAATAGGCATAGGTCTTGGGCGCATCGGCGCGGAATCGTCCTTCGGACGAGCACGGCGCGTCGAGGAGTACGCGGTCGAAGCGCTCCCGGTGGCGACGCCATAAGCGGGTTCCGTCGGCGAGATGGATTTGCACGTTTTCGGCTCCGTGCCGCGCCAAATTGTCCCGCAGGCGAAAGAAGCGACTGCGCACGGACTCCACAGCCCAGATGCGCCCTTGGTTGCCCATCAACTCGGCGAGTTGCAAGGTCTTGCTGCCCGGAGCGGCCCCTAGGTCGAGAATGTACTCCTCGCGTTGCGGTGCCAAGAGGATCGGCGGCACCATGCTGGAGGGGTTTTGGATGTAGAGCCGGCCTTCGCGGTAGGCCGCGCACTCGGTGAGGGCGCGGCGCTGTGCAGCCGGGACGACAAAGGCGTCTGCCTTCCAAGCGAGCGGCGTCAGCGCGAAGCCCTCTGCTGTTAGCTCGGCCACGAGTGCGTCAGGCGTGTCCTTGAACGCGTTGGCGCGGAAGGCGGTAGGCTGCTCGGTGGCCAAGCTCTGCCAGCAGGCGGCAAAGTGTTCGGCTGGGAGTATGGCCTGCAAGCGGTCGCGAAAGGTTTCCGGTAGAGGCACGGTGGCTACCTCGGGGGCATCTCGTCGCCGGTTGGCACGGGATGATTGATCCAGTAGCCGCTCGGGTCGGTGCCACGGCAGATGTAGCCGTGGGCGCGCTTCTCCTCGCGGGTGCGCACCTCGGGCGGCATGTAGCGCAGCGTCAGGCCACAGCGGCGGCGCGTGGAGCGGTTGGGGGCCGAGCCGTGCAACAGCAGGTCGGTGT
>JAGWBY010000111.1:0-12472 GCA_021295675.1 Candidatus Latescibacterota bacterium
CTGGCGCAGGTGGTCGCGGCACAGATTGGCGGCAATCTGGTAGAGCCACGTAGAAAAGCGCTCGGGGTCGCGCAGCCGATGCAACTGGCGATATGCGCGGATAAAGCTCTGCTGGCAGAGGTCTCGCGCGTCTTCGACATCGCCGCTGTAGCGGAGCGCGAAGCGGTAGAGGCGGCTCTGCCAGCGCCATACCAAGAGATTGAACGCTTGGTGCTGGCCAGCCCTGAAGCGCAGGATGAGATCGGCGTCGCTCATGTTCCTTATAAGACGAGGACCGAGCACAAAAAGTTTTACGCGAGGAAAATGTTAGTAAAAAAAGTAGTGGGAAGTTTAGAGCCACTTACGTCATTTACAAGGTGATCCGCAGATGGACGCAGATGGACGCAGAATAGGATGCACAAGACGATCCACCGCTAATCATTCCACCTTGCTATCGCGCCCCAGCCGCTCCAGCACGTGTACTCCAATCGCGTCAGCGGCCTCGTCCCAGAAGGGGGCCAACTCGCGGGAGGTAGCCGAGCCGTGCTGTTCGCTGCAGAAGGAAAACGATTCCTCCACTAAGCGGACTTGAGAGTCCCACTGCGTCACTGCGAGAGTGGTTTCAATACAGGGTTTGAGGTCGAGATTTGAGCCAACGAAGCGAAACTCGTCGATGCCGACCCGAAGTTGATAGTCGGGAATCACCAAGGCGTTAGACTCGCGTTCGCGCACGGCCCAGCCAATGGCGTCCAATTCGGGCAGCCGCCGGACCAATGCCGGCACGAGGAATCGCTGAACCTCGCGGACTTGTTCGCGTACAAACGCTTCGTCCTCGGTGTCAAAAAACAGGAACAGGGGATCGAGCGCGACCTCAAACGGGTTGGTATGGCCGACGACCAAGAAGTGTAGGGGCTGCTTTTCCCGCTCTTGGGGCGCGCTGTTGGCGACCGCCCATGCGAGGGCTCTGAGGATATAGTCGCGGCTCTGGAAGAAGGGCACCTTGGCCTTGCGCGCCACCTTTTTGATTGTTTTCGTTGGCGAGCACACTGCGGCTCTCCTTGGCCAAATAGGCGATTAGCTTGCTAGCGCGCTCGGGCGCGATGTCTGGCCCGCCCTGCAAAAGCAACATTTCCCAAGTATCTGTTTCGGCTTCGCGCTGAGCCATTAGTGAGTCGAGCAGTACCTGAAGCCGGGGGCGCAACTCTTCTATGGGAACACCACTTTCTTGCGCGATCTTATTTAGGAGGTCTTGCGAATGGCTAGGGGCCTGTTGCGCGAGTTGTTTTTGCAGGGTGGCGTAGAGTATGCGACGCAGCGCTACGTCCCCTTGGTCCTCAATGGCCAAGCCGGCGGTGGGCAGCAAGAAGACAATGGCTAAGGCGATCATAGAACATTTCCTTTGCAAACTGTAGAGTTTAGCCGAGTAGATTACAGGTCAATCCAGTAGCGCAACTTCTCAATGTACTGCGCGGGTTTGCGGCCCTCGGCGCGGAATGCTTGGCTGGGCATGACCATCGAGCTTTCGAATTGGCCGCCGTTGTGCTCGATGATCTTGCGCGAGCCAATGTTGTCTGAGTCGCAGGTGACCAGCACGCGGTGCAACCCGATTTCCCGCGATACCTCCAGCGTCAGGGCGAGGATGGCCTTGCCGTAGCCGCGACACCGCCGCGAGGGTCGGATACTGTAGCCAATGTGCCCGCCGTAGGTAAGCAGATACGGAGTGCTGAGTTCGGGTCTTATAGAGGTTTGGCCGATGTACTCGCCGTCGTGTACGAGCCAGAGTACCCGATCTGGGTACCGCACCCGCAAACCTGTCTCCTCGGCAAGAGCCTTGAGGTCGCGCACGAATTGCGGGAACTGGTCGGCGAGGGCGTCGCTGTCGTAGCCGAGGGACCGGGCGTACGTCGAGTCGAAACGACCTTCGGCCAAAAATTCGGCCGCGCCCGCTAGGAAGCTATCCCGGTACAGGACGGAGGGGGAGACGAGGGATTGCATGATGGACCAGGATGAGCAGGATTAGATAGGATGGACAGGATTTTGTTGGAGTGGGAGCAAAGTAGGGAGTGGGAGATAGACCGTCAACTTGGCGGCGCGCTTGCCCATTCGCAGGCACATGTCTTATCAGAATCGCCGTAAGACTGCCTGCTTTAGCTGGCAGATGCAAGGCGTGTTTTGAGTGATGGGCACATAGTGCCCGCGAGCGAGAAACATCTTGACAAGGGAACACTTTATGCAGAGATCAAATATATGCACAAAGTATTCAAATATCGGCTGTACCCCACGCACAAACAACGGTCTGTGCTGTGCAAGCATCTTGAGGCCTGTCGTCGTCTCTACAACACGTTTGTATGTGACCGAGTCCAAGCCTTTGAGCAACGCGGTGCGTCGCTGAGCATGTATGACCAGCTTGGTAAGCTGCCCTTTCTCAAGACGGACTGGCCACCTGTGTCGGATGTGCATAGCCAAGTGCTGCAAAACGTCGGCGTCCGCGTCGATCTGGCGTTCAAGGCGTTCTTCCGTCGCTGTAAGGCCGGTGAGAATCCGGGCTTTCCGCGCTACAAAGGGGAAGGCCGCTACGACAGCCTCACCTACCCGCAGGCGACCGGCTTCGCCCTCAAGGGGCGGTATCTTCGTCTGGGTAAGGTGGGACTGGTCAAAGTGCGCCAGCATAGAGAGCTTGAGGGAAATTCTAAGACCTGCACGGTGCGCCGCAGTGCCACCGGCAAGTGGTATGCCACCATCGTCTGCGACGTGGAAGCCAAAGCATTGCCGGAGAGCACTGAGGCTGTGGGTATCGACGTAGGACTGGAGAAGTTTGCTACGCTGTCGTCGGGCCAGCAGATAGCTAATCCGCGGTTCTTTCGCCAGGAAGAGCACGAGCTGGCCAAAGCGCAGCGCAAGCTCTCTCTTGCCGACAAAGGCACACCGGAACGAGCCAAGGCCCGTAAGATCGTCGCCCGCGTCCATGAGCGCATTCGTTTTAAGCGCCATGACTTTGCTCACCAGTTGGCTCGTCGGTTGGTCAACCACTACGGCTTGATCTCCGTTGAAGACCTGACTATCAATGGCATGGTTCACAACCATTGCCTTTCCAAATCTATCCATGATGCGGCATGGTCGCAGTTTCGGCAGTGCCTGTCCTACAAAGCGGAAGAAGCTGGTAGGACGATGGTTGCCGTAAACCCGGCCTATACCTCCCAAGATTGTTCCCAGTGTGGGCATCGGCATCGTAAGACGTTGTCTGAGCGTGTGCATGTGTGTCCTTGCTGTAGCGTCGTCATGGACCGAGACGAAAACGCCGCACGAAACATCTTGAGATTGGGACTACAATCTCAGGCTCCAAGCCAAGAAGCCGCCGCGCTTTAGCCGGCAGAGTAGTCACTAATTGTCTAATTTATAAATAGCGCCTCCCTTGGGGATCGGCAGGCCAACGGCGCACCGATGGGGCCAAAGTGTTTGAGTTAGCTTTTATACAACGAAACGAACAACCATGAGCGAAATCGTCCAGCTCAACGAGATCTCGGTCGGCGCGATTCTCCGCAACATAGCACCAGCCAGACTCTACGAAGAAGCGCTGCGCCACGAGCGCGGATCCATCATTTCCGACCAAGGCGCGCTCGTGGTTTCCTCGGGCGATAAAACTGGGCGTAGCCCTAGCGACAAGCGCATCGTCTTCGACCCGCAAAGCAGCGCTGACATCTGGTGGGGCGCAGTAAACATCAAGCTCCAAGAGCACACCTTTATGATCAACCTAGCGCGCGCCATCGACTATCTCAATACCTGCGAGCAGTTGTACGTGGTCGATGGATTCGCCGGCTGGGATCCCCAATATCGGCTCAAAATCCGCGTGATTTGCTCACAACATGCTCATCCGCCCATCCGAGGACGAACTAGCCCAATTCGGAACGCCGGATTTTACCATCTACAACGCCGGCCGCTTTCCGGCCAATCGCTACACTTCGGAGATGACCTCCACGACCAGCATTGACCTGAGCTTCGAGCGCAGGGAAATGGTGATTTTGGGAACTGAGTACGCGGGCGAAATGAAAAAGGGCGTGTTCACGGTGATGAACTTCCTCATGCCCAAAGCCGGCCTGCTGCCCATGCACTGTTCGGCCAATGCGGGAACCAGCGGCGACACTGCGCTGTTCTTTGGCTTGTCGGGCACGGGCAAGACCACGCTCTCGACCAATCCGCAGCGGCAATTAATTGGCGACGACGAGCACGTCTGGAGCGCGGAGGGAATCTTCAACATCGAAGGCGGCTGCTATGCCAAGTGCATTGACTTAACCCCAGAGCAAGAGCCGGAGATCTTTCGCGCCATTCGCTTCGGCACAGTCTTGGAAAACGTCGTTTGCGCGGAGGAAAGCCGCCGCGTCAATTACGACGACGACTCGATTACCGAAAACACCCGCGCAGCCTATCCCATCGACTACATCCCCAACGCGATGATCCCCTGCACCGGTCGCCATCCACGCGACATCATCTTCCTCACTTGCGATGCCTTCGGCGTGCTGCCGCCGGTCAGCCGCCTGACGCCCGACCAAGCCATGTATCACTTTATGAGCGGGTACACGGCCAAAGTCGCTGGCACTGAGATGGGCGTTACCGAGCCAGAGGCAACGTTTTCAGCTTGCTTTGGCGCGGCCTTCATGGTCTGGCACCCAAACAAGTACGCCGCTCTGCTGGCCGACAAGATTCGCGCCCACAACGCACAGGTTTGGCTGGTCAACACGGGCTGGACGGGCGGGCCGTACGGCGTGGGGACGCGCCTTTCGCTCCAGCATACTCGGGCGATTATCAGTGCGATTCACGCCGGGGTCTTGGCCGACGCGCCCACAGAGCGGGACCCGCGCTTCGGCTTTGACGTGGTGTGCGCGTGTCCGGGTGTGCCCAGCGAGCAGATGGTGCCTCGGCAAACTTGGGCCGACGGGGCCGCCTATGACGAGCGCGCTGGCCAACTCGCCGAGTTGTTCAAGGCGAACTTCACCGCCTTTGCGGACGGAGCTTCGGCGGCTATGAAGCGGGCCGGGCCGGCATGAGGGATTTGCCACATAACAAAACTACTCACTGATGTTGCACGGACTTCTTGGGTATAGGATGCTTCGCTTGCGCTCAGCATGACAAAGAAGAACGCCAGCCGCTGTCATGCTGAGCGAAGCGAAGCATCTCATATCCGGGCCTGTGCGTAACATCACTTACTCATCACCCATAAGGAGAAATCAATGGAGATCGCGGCACAAAAAACCGGCGACCTAGACTATAAGGTCGCCGACTTATCCCTAGCTGAATGGGGTCGGCAGGAGATCATTCTCGCCGAGCAAGAGATGCCCGGGCTGATGGCCCTGCGCGAAGAGTACGGAGCCGCCCAACCGCTTGCAGGTGCGCGGATCGCCGGTTCCCTGCACGCGACGATTCAGACCGCCGTGCTCATCGAGACGCTCACCGCGCTTGGGGCACAGGTGCGCTGGTGCTCGTGCAACATCTTCTCGACCCAAGACCACGCGGCCGCGGCCCTCGCCGTTACCGGCATCCCAATCTTTGCCTGGAAGGGCGAGACCGAGGAAGATTACTGGTGGTGTACCGAGCAAACCCTGCGCTGGCCCGACGGTGCTGGCCCCAACCTGATTCTCGACGACGGCGGCGACCTGACCAAATGGATCCACGAGAAGCACCCAGAGCTTTTGCCGGGTCTCCGTGGCATCTCCGAGGAGACGACTACTGGCGTCCACCACCTCTACCAGATGCTCGAAGTCGGGACGCTCGCCGTGCCAGCCATCAACGTCAACGACAGCGTCACCAAGTCGAAGTTCGACAACCTCTACGGCTGCCGCGAGTCGCTGGCCGACGGCATCAAGCGCGCTACCGACATAATGATCGCCGGCAAGATCGTGGTGGTAGCCGGGTACGGCGATGTCGGCAAGGGATGCGCCGACGCCATGCGCGGCTTGGGCGCGCGGGTGATCGTCACCGAGATCGATCCGATCTGCGCGCTGCAGGCAGCCATGGAAGGCTACGAGGTCAAAAAGATGGACGACGCCATTGCCGAGGGCGATATATTCGTTACGGCAACGGGGTGCCGCGACATCATTCGCATCGACCAAATGGAGCGGATGAAAGACGGAGCCATCATCTGCAACATTGAGTAGCCGAACTAGTGGGCTATCGCGGAATTGAGCGCGTTGAGATCAAACCGCAAGTCGATAAGTTCACTTTCCCCGATGGACGCAGCGTCATCCTGTTGGCCGAGGGCCGCCTAGTCAACCTCGGCTGCGCCACCGGGCATCCTTCTTTTGTCATGTCCAATTCATTTACCAACCAAGTCTTGGCGCAGATGGAACTCTACAACCACCACGAGCAGTATCCAGTTGGCGTGTACATGTTGCCCAAGCACCTCGACGAGAAGGTGGCGCGTCTCCACCTGCAAAAGTTAGGGGTCGAAATCGACGAACTAGACGACGGCCAAGCCGCGTATTTGGGTATCCCAGTGGAAGGCCCCTACAAGCCGGAGCACTATCGCTACTAGCATCCCATGAACGTCGCTGTCTTGCTTTCCGGTGGGGTCGATAGCTCGTTGGCCCTAGCGCTGCTCCAGCGCGAAAAGCAGCTCGTCCTCAAAGCCTACTACCTCAAGATCTGGCTAGAGGATGAGCTGTTTTCGCTTGGAGACTGCCCGTGGGAAACGGATTTGACCTATGCCCGCGCCACTTGCGAGCAACTCGGGGTGCCGCTCGAAGTCGTGCCATTGCAAAGCGAGTACCGCACCCGCATCGTCGAGTACGCGTTGGCCGAGCTGCGCTTGGGGCGCACGCCCAGCCCAGACATCTGGTGCAACCAGCGCGTCAAATTCGGAGCCTTTTATCAGCGGGTGGCCAACGAGTGCGAGCAAATTGCCTCCGGGCACTACGCCCGCGTCCTCCTCGACGCGGGCAGCTATCGGCTCCGGCGCGCCGCCGATCCGGTCAAGGACCAGACCTATTTCCTCTCCAACTTGAGCCAAGCGCAACTCGCTCGGCTCTGCTTGCCCATCGGCCACTTGCACAAGCACCAAGTGCGCGCACTCGCCGCAGAATTCGACCTGCCGACCAAAGACCGCCCCGACAGCCAAGGCATGTGCTTCTTGGGCAAAATCAACTACCGAGACTTCGTCCGCTTCCACTTGGGAGAAGCTCAGGGCGACATCGTCGAGCAGGCGAGCGGACAAAAGAAGGGCGAGCACCCCGGCTATTGGTTCTACACCATTGGCCAGCGGCACGGCCTGCAACTTGGCGGCGGTCCCTGGTATGTGACAGGCAAAGATGTCGCCAACAACATCGTGTACATCGCCCACGGGAGCGCGCCGACGCGAGCTGGACGCCGCGAGCTAATCGCCGAACAAATCCATTGGATCGCCGGAGCACCGGAGCAGACCGTGCTCCAAGTCAAACTGCGGCATGGGCTAGCCCTGATCCCCTGTCAGGTGCAGATGCTCGCGCCGGATTGCGCCCACGTCGTCTTATCCACGCCCGACCCCGGTATTGCTCCGGGCCAGCACGCCGTGTTCTACGACGGTGAAGTCTGCCTCGGCGGCGGTGTCATCGCCTAGCTTAGCGCCCCTATAAACGTCCTTTCCGCACTATGGCGCATCATTATTTTCTTGATGCGCGTCCAATAATACCGTATCTCTCTACATTATCCATCCGAACTATTGGTGCGGCGCTGCATGGTTCGGCTATTCCTGTACCAAGTTAACCAAGCTGCACCAAGCTACAGATTCGATCCCGGCGGAACGACATATAGGCATGTAATCGATTTTTTCCGAGACAGTTTTTCTCCACTGGCGGTGTGGTTCCTTCGGCCGCGTCATACCTTCGGTGACCGTCACGGGAGGTTGAGGGCGCTGGTCGTTATCAACTTACTCTAGGAGGGGGAAATGGCACTCAGAATTATCGTTGGCCTGACGGCTCTTGTGGCCATCATTCAGGGCTTGGCAGGTGCCCCGATCGGAGGAGGCATTCTGACGCTCGCGCTAGTCGTTCTGGGCCTGATATACGGGGCGATAGCGATCGACGCTGAGGACGCGACAGCCTACTTGGCGGTCACTATTGCGGTCGGCGCTGCTGCAAGTGCGAACGTGCTGGATCAGGACCTGCTCGACATGCTAGGCGATCGCCTAGACGCCATCGTCGATCAGGCCAGCATGGCTCTATACGCCGGCGCCATCACCATACTCATCAGAAGGACCATCAACCGGCTCAAGGGTTAACAGTGACAGGCGGATGAGTGGTTGCAAACACAGGTCCGCTTCGATACCCGACCAGCCATGCACGACGCGCGTTGCATCTGCGCGAGTAGGTGCAACGCGGCGTGCTTGGTGTGTCTGTACCGCTAGACGGCTCGATATCGCAGCCGACGATCATCCACGTCCCTTGCCACCTCAACCATTACTTTAAGCGCCTCTTGCGAACTCGCCTCGCGTTCGTCGGGCTTCTGTTTCAGTCCCCACGATGAACCCATAATCTTGTCGCAGAAGGCACCCGCAAACATCCGCTCCTCGTTTTCCCCCAGTACATCGCTGAAGATCGTCACTGCCTCAAGCAAGATCTCTCGCTTCTCCGCCGCGGTCTCGCCGAATCCCATCGCGTTGTTGATAAACCGGCCGACGTCCAGACAAGAGGCCCCGATGACGCCCTTCGGATCAATTGCCATCCAGCCGCGATCTGCGTCGGACAGGATGTTCCAGTGATGGAGGTCGCCGTGCAGCAGTATCTGGGGTTCATCCGCCTCCATCAGGATTCCCATCATGGACTCCACGCGCGGAATCTGCTCGATATAGCCCCGTGCCCGCGCGGAATCTTTGCAGCTTCTAGCGTCCGCAAATGCACCGCACATCCAATCCATAAAATGCGGCAGTGTGTGGTTCGACGGCGGCGGAGTCGCGTGTAAATCTTGGAGGATACGCGCCGCAATCTCACTTTGCTCGCGCGCGTTCTCAACAGAATCTAGCATCTTGCCCGGACGCAGTCGTTCGAGCAGCATGGCATTGAGCACTTTGTCGCAGTCGATGAGCCGGTTGATTCCACGGCCCTCGTAGATCGCCAACGCTTCCATCTCCGCGCTGAAATCGCCGTGCGGGACGCCCACCTTGAGCACGGCCTCTTCCCCATTGCTCATCTCGACGTAGGCGATGTAGTTGACCTTGATTTCTTCAGTCGGCCGACCGAGTGTCAGACCCCACTTATCGCAGCACCGGCTGAGAATGGACGGCAGTTCCGCAAGCCACGCCTCGCCTTCTTTGCCAAATTCCCTAGTTGCGTATCGCAGGAACCGCTCGGGGAACTGCGGTGCGTCGGTCGGCATCTGTCGTTCTCTTGCCAATGCGCTACTCGAGAAACATCTCGCCGGTGAAGGGCAAAGGCTTGTTTGGACGTTCGTAGTGAATCTGTTTAGGCGTCTTTACGAGCGCGGCGGCCCACTGGTCGCGCCAGTCTTCATAGACGGTCTCCGCAGCGGGATCGCGCCGACTGCGGGCGACGAGACTGGGCCATTCGGGCCGCGGTGAAGGCTCACCCGTCTTCTGATAGCGCAGATCCATGCTCCAGCGCACGGCGTTGGTGTTGTTCGGTCCTGATCCGTGAGGCGTCAGTTTGTGGACGAACAGAACGTCCCCCTTCTGCATGGGCAGGCTAACCCGCTCGGTCTGGGGCAGGTCCTGCCCGTACCGCCAATAGACCATGCGCCGCTGGTGGACCCGAGGCTGGACCTGCAAGCAGCCATTCTCTTCGGTCGCCTCGACGAGGGGGATCCAAACGGTCACCTGGAGGATGCCCTGAGCTTGTTGGGTGGTGAACACGGCATCCTGATGAAAAATTACATCTGTTGACGGCATCTTGGGCCGGACGTGTGACACGGCATTGCAGGTAATTTCTGCACCGATGAACGGCTCAATCAGATCGACGAGGTTTTGATTGCGCAAAAACTCAAAGGTCCCGCGCCGACGGGTTTCCCCGATATCGGGACAGCCATCGACCTCGTCGCACTCTTCGGCGAGGCAGGCCAAGCGCCGCTCGAAAGGCTCGTTTTCGTGGAGGTTGGCGATCTTGCCCTGTGCGTGTAGATCGCGGGCGATTTCATCGACGATGATATTGTGATCCTCGATGAGCGGCGCGAAATCGTCGTCGGTAAGTCCTCCTTTGATGATGACGTACCCTTCTTCCGCAAAAAAGTCGAGCTGTTGGCTGGTTACTTTCACGGCTGGTCTCCTTCTGGTCAAATTAGCGTTAAGTTTTCTTTTTTAACTCCAAGTCTCCTTTATAACGACTCGATCGACGGCAAACAAGACTCGCCGGCCTTCTTTACCTCGACTTGTAAAGGTCTTGGCTTGCCTCTACAATAAAAGCCGCACTTCCTCTCAAAAAAAGACCATGGCATGTTTGCGCTGATTTTTCTAGCGCTGCTCGGCTCGCTCTACGGCTATGCGGGCTGGCGGCTCATTCCCTATCTCCCTCCGCCCGCACAGGTCGGTGCCGCATTAGCGCTGGTATTCCTGCTATTGACGCCTTTGTTGCTCTTTCGCCTGCGCTCCCGTCCACATCTGGCCTGGCTGACAGATCCCCTCGCTTGGGTGGCCTATCTCGGCATGGGCTTTTTCACCGTCTGTTCAACTCTGCTGGTCCTGCGTGATATAGGAGGACTGCTCTTGGGGCTGGTTTATCCCATCGATGCGGTGCTCAATGCCAGCATCGACTTGGCGACCTTCGTCCTAGCCTTGGTCTTGGTGAGCTACGGCTACTACCAAGCCCGCCGCACGCCAGCGGTCCGCCGCGTCGATATTCCTATCGAGAATCTCCCACCCGCGCTAGTCGGACTGCGCATCGTCCAGATCAGCGATCTCCACGTCGGCCCGACCATCAAGGCCCCTTTTGTGGAGCGCGTTGTCGCCCGCGTCAACGAATTGCAACCCGACCTAATCGCCTTTACCGGTGACCTCGCCGACGGGCCGGTCGAACGACTCGCCCCGCACACAGCCGCCCTAGCCGAACTCACCGCGCCACTCGGAGTCTATTTCTGCACCGGCAACCACGAATACTACTCGGGCGTGGAAAGCTGGACTGAGCAAGCGCGCCGCCTCGGCTTCGACGTCCTGATCAACGAGCTGCGCCAGATCGACTGCGGCGGCGGGCGGATCGCCTTGGCCGGCACGACCGACTTCAGCGCCGGCGAGCTAGTCCCCGACCACGCATCGGACCCGGCCAAGGCCCTTGCCGCGAGCGACGGAGCCGATGTGCGCATCCTGCTCGCGCACCAGCCGCGCAGCATAGAGGCCGCCAGCCCAACTGTCGGGCCACACGCACGGCGGCCAGTTCGTGCCGTGGAAGTACGCAATCCCCCTCCAACAGCCCTATGTCGCGGGCCTGCACAAATTCCGCGACACTTGGATCTACGTCCACCGAGGCACCGGCTACTGGGGGCCGCCGCTG
The DNA here is from genome assembly GCA_021295675.1 of Candidatus Latescibacterota bacterium. The sequence goes on from JAGWBY010000111.1 coordinate 11,439, forward strand.
CGGCTCGGTGCCCCTTCCGAAATCGCGCTCCTCACCCTACGTCGGGCCGCGTCCGCATGAAGCCGCTTACTCTTCCGACGACAATTATCCCCTTGACACACCACTAACGACACTTCTTATCTACACTATCCAGCCGCGCCCATCCTTGGAGACGCCCCATGCCTACCAATGCCAGCCCCGTCCCAGCCGCAAACGGCCACGCGGCCACCCAATTTCGCCTCATCGACTGCGACGTGCATCACACCCTGCCCAACGACAAAGCGCTCTTTCCCTACTTGCCGCGCCACTATGTCGAGCGCATTGAGGACTTCGGCTCTATGATGCCGCAGTTGGGCCATACCAATATGCCCAAACACGGCAACCGCCAAGAATTGTGGGAAGACCAAGAAACCAATCCAGCGGCCAATGTCGAAATAGCGCGCCAGAGGCATCTCGACGAATACGACATCGACGTGGCCGTGTTGACGGGCGGGCCGTACAGCGCGGCCGTGCATTCGGATTGCGATTATGCGGCGGCCTATTGCCGGGCCTTCAACGATTGGACCCTAGTAGATCCTCCATCCACATCGCCCCCCAAGACCCGCAGCTAGCCGTGGCGGAAATAGACCGCCTAGGCCCCAAGCCCGAGTGCGTCCAAGTGATGATGCCGGCTGGTTCGCGCCAGCCTTTTGGCCACCGCTTTTACCACCCCATCTACGAGGCCTGCCAGCGCCACGGCCTGCCGCTAAGCATCCACTTTGGTGGTGAAGGAGCCGGCATTGCCGCGCCGCCCACAGCGGCAGGGTATCCCTCGCACTATCTGGAAATGCGCATGGCCCGGCCGCAGATCGCCATGGCGCATACGGTCAGCTTTATCTGCGAGGGCGTCTTTGAAAAATTCCCCGATTTTCGCGTCCTCTTCGTCGAGCACGACGTGTTTTGGGTCCCGGGATTGATGTGGCATATGGATTCCGATTGGAAGGGCCTGCGCGATTATACGCCGTGGGTCAAGCGCCTGCCCAGCGAGTACTTGCGGCAGCACATCCGCTTTGGCA
>JAGWBY010000111.1:12590-17711 GCA_021295675.1 Candidatus Latescibacterota bacterium
CTATCGCCACCGCATCATGGCGCAAAACGCCGCGGAACTCTATGGCTTCTAAGCGCTATGTGGTCGCCCGAGCCGAGGACCTGCCCGCTGGAGCGCGCAAGATCGTCAGCGTGGGCAACCGAGAAATCGGCGTCTTCAACATCGGGGGCCGCTACTACGCCCTGCGCAATAGCTGTCCGCACAAAAACGGTCCCTTGTGCCGGGGCCGGTTGCGGCCCTTGGTCGTGTCGCCAGGCGTGTACCAGATCGACTATCAGCAAGAGGGCTTGGTCCTCAAATGCCCTTGGCACCAGTGGGAATTCGACTTGGCTACCGGACAGGCGCTGTACGACGAGACCATGCGGGTGAAGACGTACGCGGCAGGGCGCGAAGGAGAGGAAGTGGTCGTGTACGTGGAGTGAGGCTGGTTGCGGAACGACCCATTAGCCAGTTGTGATCCATCGCTGCCCTTGTTAATTTGCACGCTTCACTAGGAGAAGATAAATGACCACAGCCCCGTCCGTCACCCAACTCCACAAAGCACTGGACCAAGAGCAAATCGACCTATTCCGCCGCCGCGGCTTCATCATCATCGGCAAGCTGCTCGACGACGATCTAGTCGCCTCGCTGCGCGATGAATACGACCGCCTCTTTGCCGAGGCGCGCCAAAACGGGCGCTTCCGCAACCTGTCCATCAGCGACACCGACGACCTCGACGAAAAGAACAGCGCCGACGAGCAGATGTTGCAGATCATGCAAATGTGCGAGCGCAGCATCCACTTCCGGCAACTGCTCTACGACGCCCGCATCCTCGACATTGCCGAAGACCTCATCGGCCCCAATATCCAGCTCTTCCACGACCAAGCCCTGTACAAACCCGCCCACCACGGCGGCCCCGTCTTTTGGCACCAAGACAACGCCTACTGGAAGCTGCTGGATGACGCTCGACGACGTCGATGTGACCAATGGTGCCATGCACCTGCTGCCCGAATCGCACCTGACGTCCGTCGGGCACGAGCGCTCAGAGCAAACCACTGCCTTGCTCGACTACGGCGACCAAGTCGATGCAGCCCAAGCCGCCGTCATCGACCTACCCGCAGGCGGCGCGCTCTTCCACCACTGCCAAACCCTCCACTATACCCCACCGAACCAAACCGACCGCCAGCGCCGCGCCTTTGTCATCCACTTCATGCCCCCCGGCACGCGCTCGGCGCACACCGGGCAATTGCCCCATGCTGCGGATGCGCGTCTGATCCGGCAGTCAGAGTCAGGCCAAATAGCGCTCGGCGCTTGCTACGACCTCAGCCAGCAGGGTATCGACATAGGTGTCTATGGCAAAAAGTCGGCACGGAGACGCGCCGACGACACCTCGTGTCAGTAGGCCGGTAGCGTCCCAAAAGGCCCCCAGACGCGGGCGGTCCAAAGCCGGATAGACCACTTGGGGATCGGTTCGGCGCAAGTGATGCCAGTAGAGCACTTCGACCAGATGGATGTAGGTAGAAGTCTGGTAATCGACGCCCAGCATGAGAATTTTGCCGCCGCGGCGATAGGCGCGGAACATGGGCGAGTGAGTGCCATAGGTCCGTCCCCAAGGAGCCAGATCCCACGGCGACGTATGGCCCTCTTGGCGTAAGTGATCCGCGACAAAATCCTCGGCCCCTCGCCCGCGAGCCGCTACCGAGTGAGAGTAGTGATCCGAACGATAAGTATCGGGTAAGCAGCGAAAGAACTCGGTCAGCCAGCCCACAGTCGAAGGAGTAGTCGCCCAGTCCCAGCGGTGCGCTCGTTCACCCCGCTCTATCAGGTGGAACGAGGGCATCAGGATAAGCCCGTCGGGGCCGACCGCGGCTTGGAGCGCATCGACTACGGTCTGCGCTCCGCCGCCGACAGATCCCAGGCTTTTGAACGAAGAATGGATAAAGAGCACATCCCCCGCTTCGACGCCGAGGGCTTCTAAATGGCTCTGTAGGTTGGCTTGAGTGTAGGCGGCCATCGCAGTGAGCGATTAGGATTGCCCGTCAGTCCGACAAGGGTGGATCGACTTCCGGGCGGTGAGCAAGTAGTTGAAGGCGCGGATGACGTCCCAAGCGCGCAACGCCCGCAGGCGGCATGTGTTGATAGCCGTTGCGAGTTACGAGCGGTCCTCTTCTAACACAAATTGGCGGTCGCCTTCCGAGTAGGCCACGATCATATCCGCGTCCTCGGGGCCGAGGCTAATTCCGTTGTGGAAGACGCCGGCTGGAATGGCGAGCGTATCGCCAGCTTCCAGCGTAAAAGACTCGTCGCCCAAGGTGTGCTCTACGCGACCGGCGAGTAAATAGAGCACTTCTTCGCAATTGGGGTGAGAGTGACGCGGGTTGGCGTGGCCGGCTTTGAGGACGACGCGGCCCAAGGTGAGGCCCTCGACATTGCCCTGCGGACGGCCCGCCAACCAAGTCAGATGCCCCCACGATTCATCTACGCGGTTCTGGCGGCTTTCGGCGGCGTTGAGAAGAGGATTCGACATTTTGTTTAGGCTCCGGTTAGAGGTGGAAAGCGATAATGCGAAAAAGGTAGCGAGCCATCCAGAAGCGGTCCGTTGACCTGCTTAGGAGCCGTTAACCGTCCCTGCGGGCGATATACATCGGGACGAATTGGCACTCAATCCAGCTCCCCAGCCGCCCGCCGCTCTGCTCCATAGGCTTCAAGCTCAGCCCGCTCTTGCGGCGTGATCGTCTCGCGTTCCGACAAACTCGCGGCAACTTGTGCAAAGAGATCGACACTGCGCAACCCCATGACCGTGGTATGCACGGCGTCGTGACTGAGCACGTAGCGATAGAATTGTTCAGGGGCGGGCGCGCCGGGGCCTTTTAGCAACCGCTCGTTGCGCGAGGCGTTCATGATCACCACACCCGTATTGGCGGCCTGCGCGGCGGGAAAAACCGTTTTTTCCGGCTCTTTCATCGCGCAATTATACCAGCAAAGTACCGTATCAAAATGACCGGTGCGGACCGCCTGTTCAACTTGCACCCAATCGTGTCCGGTGACGCCGATGAAGCGCACGAGGCCTTCTTCGCGGGCTTGTTGGGCGGCTTCTAATGCTCCGCCGGGGGCCAGCGCTTGGTTGCGTTCGTCTTCGGTATTTAAATGGTGGAGTTGGAAAATATCGAGGTAGTCTGTTTTGAGCGCGCGTAAAGAGGTTTGCAACTCTTCGCGCGCCCCTTCGGCGTCGCGCCGCGCGGATTTGCTGGCTACGATGAGATCGTGCCGCCGGCCCTCGATCGCTTGGCCGATCACCTTCTCGTCTTCACCACCTAGATAGCTGCGTGCCGTATCGATGTAGTTGACGCCACAATCGAGCGCCGCCCTGTATCCATCGGCCGTCTCGCAATACGTGCCGCCGATGCCGAATCGGGTAACCTCGAGATTGGTGCGGCCTAAAATTGTCCGGGGAAGATCGCTACTCATGGGATTACTCCTCAGCGAAAGATGTGATTTTAAGTTACAGTTCCCGCAACGCGGCACCGACGCTTGCCATGAGCTTCAACCGACATCTATACTATGTTTTAGACATCAGGGAGCCATCGCGCAAAGCAAATGTCGGCTCAAGAGAGCAATAGCAAAAACCCAACGCAGCCGCCAACACCATCAGACACTACCACCCAATTGCGAGAAACGAAATGAGCAACGGACCGCCAAAAAAGACTAAAGCCCGGCGATTTGCCAAGGTCCTGGGCGCAGTGGTGCTCTTGGTCATTGGCCTCGTGTTGTTCGCCAGCATCAAGGCCGATAAGACACCGCTGCACTGGACAGCAGCAAAAAACGCGGCTGAAACGGCCCAACTGTTAATAACATGGGGGGCTAACGTCAACGCCAAGGACAGCAAGGATGCGACACCACTGCACTATGCGGCGAGGAACAACGCAACCGAAACAGCCCAACTCTTACTGACGCAAGGAGCCGAGATAAACGCCAAAACCGACCAAAGCGCAACACCGCTGCATTATGCGGCGTGGAAAAATGCGACTGAAACAGCCCAACTGTTACTGACGCAAGGAGCCGAGATAAACGCCAAGGACACATGGGGTCGGGAACCGCTACACGTTGCGGCGTGGAAAAATGCGACTGAAACAGCCCAACTGTTACTGACGCAAGGTTCCGACATCTACACCAAGGACAACAAGGGATCGACACCACTGCACTGGGCAGCACAAAACGCGGCTGAAACGGCCCAACTGTTACTAACATGGGGGGCTAACGTCAACACCAAGAACAGCGAGGAGGCGACACCACTGCACTGGGCAGCAGCAGAAAATGCAAACAAAACGGCCAACCTGTTGCTGACGCAAGGAGCCGAGATTTGCGCCAAAGACACATTGGGCCTGACGCCGCTACACTGGGCGGCGGGGAACAATACGGCTGAGATGGCCCAACTGTTGCTGACACAGGGAGCCAACGTCAACGAAAAGGACCAATCTGGCGACATGCCGCTGCACTATGCGGCATGGAACAATGCCGACGAAACCGCCCAATTGTTGATCGCGCAAGGAGCTGAGATAAACGCCAAAACCGATAAGGGCCGGACACCGCTGCACTGGGCGGCGTGGAAAAATGCAACCGAAACCGCCCAACTCTTACTGACGCAAGGAGCCGACGTTAACGCCAAAAACGACCAGGGCCGGACACCGCTACACAATGCGGCAGCACACAACGCGGCTGAAACGACCAAACTGTTGCTGACACAGGGAGCCAACGTCAACGAAAAGGACCAATCTGGCAATACGCCACTGCACAATGCAGTGTGCGAAAATGCAATCGAAACAGCCCAATTGTTGATCGCGCAAGGAGCTGAGATAAACGCCAAAGCCGACGAAGGCCAGACACCGCTGCATTCTGCGGCGTGGAAAAATGCGACTGAAACAGCCCAACTCTTACTGACGCAAGGAGCCAACGTCAGCGAAAAGGACAAATGTAGCCGGACACCGCTACACTTGGCGGCGATGGGCAATGCGACTGAAACAGCCCAACTCTTACTAACCCGAGGAGCCAACGTCAGCGAAAAGGACCAATCTGGCAATACGCCACGGCGTTGTTGCATGAAAGCCGTTTTAGGGTCTTGAACGGAGTCAGGCTCTCCAGTTAGATTGGTTCGTGATTTCCGAC
>JAGWBY010000112.1 GCA_021295675.1 Candidatus Latescibacterota bacterium
GCAGGGAAGAGGGGTCGCTGTACCAGTCGCCGCCGCCGCCGTATTGCAGCCGCGCAATGGTAAATAGGGGCTGGGCCGTGCCGTTCGCAGCAAGGAGCGCAATGGCGATTGCAACGCAGAGGCCGCGCATGTCAGCGGTTGTTGATCACGGCGATTTTGCCGCGCACTGCGTCGCCGGTTTCTGCTTGCGCGACGAAGTAGTAAATACCCGATCCCACGAGAAAGCCCGCCGCGCTCTGGCCATTCCAAGTGATCGCGCCTTGGCCGGCTGCGCCGTCGAGTTGGCGGATGAGTTCACCCGCTGCGGTGAAAATGCGCACGCTGGCTCCCAGCGGCAGGTCGGCAAAGGTCAGGGATGCACCGCGCACGCCGATGTGGAAGGGGTTGGGATACGCGTATGCCTGAGGACCAGCCGCGGTCCCCGAGGTGCCGAGTTGCAGGCGGCTCATCCCGTCGAGCGTGCCGATCCACAGTGCGCCGCTTTCCCGATCGAAGTAGAGCGAGTTGACGCGGTTGTTGACGAGGCCGTCGCTGGTGTCGAGGGCAAACTCGACCTGGCCCTCGGTGCTGATGCGGGCCAATCCGCCTTCGGTGCCGACCCAAATGCGTCCCCAGTCGTCTTCAGCCAGCGACGTGGTCGCAGCGGATGGCAGGCCGTTGTTGGCGTTGTACACCGTCCAGCTTGTGATCTTAAAATCCGCGTTGGTGCGCGAATACTCGCCGCGCACTGCATTGAGGCCGTTGTTGGTGGCGACCCACACTTGCCCTGAGCGATCGACGTGGATGTCGATGACGGCATTGCTGGTCAGGTCTGGATAAGCAACTGTGTCGAAGACTAAGCCGGTCTCATCGCCGATCTCAAAGGGGGTGCCGCCATCGTCTAAGAGGTAGAAGCCGTCGAGTGCCGTCCCAATCCACTTCAGGCCGTCGGGACCAATGGCGATTTTGGTCATGTCTCGGCCCGAGGACATGCCGAAGTCCAACTGGTTGTTGAGTGCGGCCTGTTGGGGCGGCCACCCGTCCATGACGACTAGCCCATTGCGGACGTTGGCGATCCACAGCGCACCGTTGGCGTCGCGGTCGATGTCGCTGATGGCGACAAAGGTACCGCCATCGATGCCTTCGAGAGCCGAGTTGTTGGCGGTGAGGTGCTGCCACTGGCCGTTGGCGTCGCGCACGTCAATGCCCCGGCCCCAATGGCCGACCCACAGCAGGCCCTCGCCGTCGGTCTCCAAGGCCGAGACGGTATTGGACGACAGGTCGGTATTGGTGGTGTGGGTAGTCCAGCCCTCGCCGTCGAACTCGTACAAACCAAAAGCGGGCAGATTATCCTTGGGCACGGAGGCGACCCACAGGTGGCCGTCGGAGGTCTGGGTCATGTCGAAGAAGAAGTTGGCTTTAGGTTCGCGGGGCGGCGGCGGTGGGTCGGTGCCGAGGACGCGCAAGCCGCTATGGCTGGCGACCCATAGGGGGCCGTCGGTATCGGACAGGTCGGCCGTGCTGCTGATGTCTGACGCATTCAGCGGCTGCCAACGGTTGGCAGCTTGGCGCTGGAATAAGAGGCCGTCGGCTGTCGCGCTGACGATACTTCCCTCGAAGAGACCGAGGGCAACGCTGTTGGTGGTGGAGAAATCGAGTTCGGGGCGGTCGAGCACGGGATGTACGCGCCAAAGGCCGTCCGTGGCCGCGGCGAAGAGCGTGTCTTGATAGACCAGCATGTCGCGCACCTTGCCCCTTATTGGCTCGGCTTCCCAACTGCTGGGGTCTTGGAGGTTGGGCTGGGCCAAATCCGCCCACACTAGACCATTGACAGTCCCAGCCCACAGGCGACCGGCAAACACTTCAATGCTGGTCACCTCGGTGTCTTTGGGCAGCTCGCCCAAGCGGCGATAGGTTTCCTTGACCTCTTCCTTGCTGATGACAAACGCGCTGACGCCGCGCTCGCTGCCGACGTAGAGGATATCCCCATGCGGCTCAAGGGCGTTGATGCGAAGGTTTTGGAAGTCGAGAAAGGGTGGGTCGAAGCGGTTCTGCTCGGGCCGATAGCGGCTCAAACCCTGAGAGTGCGTACCAAACCACAGATGGCCGTTGGCATCTACGGAGAGGCTCAAGATGAGATTGCCCGGCAGGCCGTCGCGGCGAGTGAAGCGCGTATAGGCTTGGGTTTGCTGGTCGTAGCGCAGGACGCCGCCGCTGGTGCCGGCCCAGACCGCGTCTTGGTGGACGAGGACCCGGTTGATTTGGCGCATGCTGGTATAGGCTTCCCATCGGTCGTCGGATAGCTGGGCACGGACGGGCAGGGCCAAAAGCAGCAGGAGAAAGAGGTGGAACAAGGGCATGGAAACGGCCTACATCATCGTTAGAGGGTCGATGTTAATGGAAAAGTGGAGGGCGTGCTCTTTGGCGGCCTCGCGCATGGCGGGCAGGGCGCTGAGGGCCGTTGTGCGCAAATGGTGCGCTGAGGTGCCGCGCAAGAGGGCTTGCCAGCGGTAGTGACCGCGCAGCCGCGCCAGCGGAGCTGGGGCCGGCCCGAGCACGAGCGCATCTTGGTCGAGGCCCTGCCGCAGGGCGTTCACACCCTGTTGCGCCCCGGTTTCAACGGCTTGCTCGCAGGGGCCGCGCCAGCGGAAGACGATGAGGCGGCCAAACGGAGGGAATCCGGCCTGCCGCCGCTGGGCTAGCTCGTTGTGGGCAAAGGACGCGTAATTTTGGTTGGCGGCCGCACGCAGGGCTGCGTCGTCGGGCAGGAGCGTCTGGATTACTACTTCACCGGCTGTGTGACCGCGCCCCGAGCGGCCGGCGACTTGGGTCAGGAGCTGGAAGCTGCGCTCAGCCGCGCGGAAGTCGGGCAGGTGCATACCGGTGTCGGCGGAAATCACGCCGACAAGCGTGACTTCGGGCAGGTCGAGGCCCTTGGCGACCATTTGGGTGCCGAGCAGCACGTCGGCCTCGCCGTTGCGGAAGCGCTCGACGAGCGCGTCGTGCGCGCCTTTCCAAGCGGTGGTGTCCACGTCCATGCGGATGACGCGGATGCCGGGAAATTGGGCCAAGAGGGCGCTTTCGACCTTTTGGGTGCCCACTCCGGCAAAGCGCAGTTCCGAGCTGCCGCAGGATGGGCAGACCGGCGGTGGTGGGGCCGCAAAGTCGCAGTAATGGCAGCGCGTCTCGGAGGCAGCGAGTCGCCGATGATAAGTCAGCGAGACGCGGCAACTAGGGCACTGGATCGGCTCGCCACAGGCGGTGCAGCTAACGAAAGGGGCGAAGCCGCGGCGATTTTGCAACAGGATGATTTTCTCGCCGCGCGCGAGGCGATCTTGCATCTTGCGTCGCAAGTCGTGCGAGAAAATGGCCTGCTGCTTTCTTTGGAAAGGCTCCTGTTTCATATCGACGACCGTCACTTGCGGCAAGGGGCGGTCGTCGATGCGGCGGGGCAAGGTGTGGCGGCATTCCAGTGCGACTCTAAGCTGGGTGTGGCTGAGCCGAGGACGACGGCGGCGTTGCAGCGCTGCCCGCGCACTAAGGCGAGGTCGCGGGCGTTGTAGGTGAGGGGGCGACTGCTGTCTAGGTCTTCTTGCTTGTACGAGGTGTCGTGCTCTTCGTCCACGACAATCAGCCCCAAATCTTCTACTGGTGCGAGGATGGCCGAGCGAGCGCCGATGAGCACGCGCTGCTCGCGGCGGCGCAAGCGACGCCAAGTGTCGTAGCGCTCTCCGGCCGAAAGCTGGCTGTGGAAAACTGCGACCGCCTCGCCGAAGTGCTCTTTGAAGCGCCGCACCATCTGCCAAGCGAGGGCGATTTCTGGCACCAAGATGATTGCGCCGCGCCCGGCAGCCAATGCTTGCGCCACAAGTTGGATGTACACGAGGGTTTTGCCCGAGCCGGTGATGCCGTGCAGCAAGGTCGGATGGAATGTCCGGGCGTCGAGCGCGGTCGATAGGTCGTTGAGGACCTGTTGCTGGTCGGCTGTAGGGACGAGGTCTGGAGGGGTGCTGCTGGCGATGTGGGCGAGGGGGTCGCGGATGACTTCCTCGGCTATTGGTGAAATCAAGCCGCGGCCTTCGAGTGCCTTGAGTACGGCCGAGGAAAAGCCGGCCGTGCTCAGTTCGCTGCGCGCGGCCATGGGGTGGTCGAGCAAGTAGCGCAGACAGGCCGCTTGGCGTGGGGCGCGCTTTTCGATGGCGGCGATGGCCGTGTGCGCGGCTGATTCGTCGTTTAGGAGGAAGCAGCGTTGGCTCAGGGTGCGGGGTCGCCGATCTTCGAGTACGGGCGCGATTTCGATGTGTCCGCTGTGGCGCAAGGCGCGCACGCCCTTTTCCAAGCCCTGGCTGCCGAGTCGGCGCTTGAGGGTGCTGACTTTGAGGGAGCCGCTGCGCTGGAGTTCGTCGATGATCCGCGCCTCTATACCGGCGTGGTGGCCAGTGGGTGCGTCGCGCAATTGCACGAGGCGGTTGGAGCTGAGTTTGACGCCTGGGGGCAGAGCGGCCATCAGCGCACTGCCGAGGGGGGCCATGTAGTAGGCAGCCATCCAGCGGCAGAGTGCGACGACCTCTGGACTGAGGAGCGAGGTGTCGAGGATTTGTTCGATAGGGCGGATCTTGCTTGGGGGAAGGTCGCCGAGTGTAGCTGGCCCTAAGACAATGCCGGTGAGTCGGCGCTGGACTACCGGCACCAACACTAAGGCCCCAGGCTGCGCTTCTGAGGCGAATTCAGCGGGTACGCCATAGGTCAACTCGCGCGCTACGGGGGGCGGCAGGGAGACCTCTACGTAGCCTTGGATCATGGTTGGATGTCGGGGGCCTCTCCTGCGGAAGGCTGTGAGTCCAATGTTATAAACTCGATGCCGTCGGCCGCGGCGCGGAAGTGCAGCACTTGGTCGGGGTCGCCGAGTTGGCCGTTGCCAAGCAGTTGGCCATCCAACCAATAGCTCAGGCCGTGGGGACGAGTTGAGAGCACGACAAAATGGTCGCGGGCCTCAAAGCGGTGGCGCTCGCCGGGTGGAACGATGGCTTCAAAGTTTTCTGCTGCGTCATCCCAGCGGATCTTCACCCAGGTAGAGTCGCGGGCTTCTAGTTCGAGGATCACGGGGACGGGTTCGGTGGTTTGGGCAGCCGCCCCGGTTGTGAGAGGCTCAGCCAGCTCGGTGGATGACTCGACGGAGGGGTCGCTTGGAGTGGTTGTCGGCTGAGATTGGGACGAGACGTGGGCCGTTTGCGTTGGGGTTTCAATCGCTTGTGTTGGGGTTTCAATCGCTTGTGTTGGGGTTTCAATCGCTTGTGTTGGGGTTTCAGTCTCTTGTGTTGGGGTTTCAGTCTCTTGTGTTGGGGTCTGTTTATTGTCGAAAAAGTAGAAGAACGCCACAGCGAGGATGCAGCAGGCACCTATTACCGAGCCGATGACGATCAGCGGCTTATGCGAGCGGCGCGGAGTAGGCTGTGATAGGACGACCACAGGTCGGGAACGCGCCTGCATGATCCGGCCGTATTGTTGGTCGAAGCGGCTCAGGAATGGCTCAGGATCGAGGTCGAGGTGTTCGGCATATGCTTTCAGGGCTAAGCGGACGAATACCGGCTCAATTATATCGAGCTCACCGGCTTCTATACCCTGTAAGACGGAAAGACTAACGCCGCTTTGGCGCTGGATTTCTTCGAGCTCGAGGCCGCGCGCTTGACGTGCGGCAGATAATTCTTCGCCGATGGTTTGTTGTTTTTCTTCGCTCATTTTGTGGCCTGATCGTTTAGGTCGCACCCCACCGCGCTCAAAAGGACGCAAAGACGAGCTAAGGGCAGACCAACTACATTATAATAACAACCTGCGATGCGTTCAATAAAGCGTGCCCCTAGCCCCTGTATGCCATAGCCTCCGGCCTTGTCGAGCGGTTCGCCAGTGGCGACGTAAGCGGCGATGTCGGAGGCAGTCAAGGTCCGCATCTCCACTTGGGTGCAAACGGCTTCCTGCAGGAGCTGCCCGCCGCTTTGGATGGCTAGTCCGGTATAGACCTGATGGACCTTGCCCGAGAGGCGACCGAGCATGGAGGCTGCGTCGGCTGCGTCGGCGGGCTTGCCCAATATGGTGCCGTTGCTACAGACGATGGTGTCGGCGGCGATGATGATGGCGTCGGAGGCGACTACACTGGCCACGGCGCGAGCTTTGGCCACGGCCGATTCGAGTGCGTAGTTGGCTGGGATGGACGTTGCGGGCACTGGCTCTGCTAGCGGACTGGGGACAACTGTAAAGGGCAGGGCGAGTTGGCGCAACAGGGCGGCGCGCCGGGGCGAGGCCGAGCCGAGGATGAGCGGCTTCACGCGGGCGACTCCACCATTAAGGTGACCGGTCCGTCGTTGTGGATTTCGACCTGCATGTAGGCACCGAAGACGCCGCGCTGGGGCGGCAGGCCCTGTTCGGCGAGCAGGTCGAGAAAGCGCTCGTAGAGGCGCTCGGCGACTGGGGGTGAGGCAGCTTGGACGAAGCTGGGGCGGCGGCCCTTGCGGCAGTCGCCGTACAGGGTAAACTGCGAGATGGCGAGCACGCCGCCGCCGATGTCGAGCACCGAGCGATTCATCTTGCCTTGGTCGTCGGCGAAGATGCGCAGGTGGGCACACTTTTCAGCGCAGAAGCGCAGGGATTGCTCGTCGTCATCGGGACCGAAGCCGACGAGCAGGACTAGGCCCTGACCGATTTGGCCGTGGAGTTGGCCATCGATGTGGACGCTAGCGTGGCTGACGCGCTGGACGAGGACTTTCACGGGCGGGAGTGGACTGTGATTAGTGTGATTAGTGTGATTACCGTGGTGCGAGTTCTCAGAAGTCCAAGCCTTTGCGGCTTGGGAATCGTCGCATGAGTTTCAAATGTACCCTTCGCCGCACTACTGTCAACTACCGTAGAAGCGCCGCTGGCCGCGCTCGAGTTTGAGCTGCGGAATGTCTTTTAACTGCACCTTAAGAAAGAACGCCCGGTTTTTGTGAAAGGTGCTCGGTTGCACGTTGAGGGTTGCAGTCCAGTCGTGGAATTCCTTTTGCAGGGACAACAGCTCGGAAGTGAGGCGCTCGGTGGTTAAAAGCCGCTTCCCTGGGACGCGTAGATTGTAGTTGAGCGAATAGTTGCAATGCCAGCTCGCCAAGCTAAAGCCGGCCGCGGCCTGCACCCAGGAGCGGATGAAGCTAGAGGTTGTAGTCGTGGCGCGGCGGTGCGAGATGTAGTGGCTGAGTTGTAAGCGGCTGCCGCGCCGGCGGGTGTCGATGTCGCGCATGAGGCCGCTTTCAAAGCCGAAGGATTCCCGACCATAGGGGCTGGTGGTGCCGAAGCTGCTAGATCCGTAAGGGTTGGCGGTGCCGAAGCTACTCGATCCGTAGGGGTTGGGGGAGCCGAAGCTACTCGATCCGTAGGGGTTGGCGGTGCCGAAGCTACTCGATCCGTAGCGGCTGGAGCTGGCAAAACTACTAGTCCGGCCGGTCTCCTCGCGCGAAGCTGCTGACCGCCGCGACCAGCTAGCTGAGGTCCGCACTTCAAGCTGCTCGCGACGCGGTGCCAACAAGTGCAGTCGGTTTTGCTCGTCGTAGAATTCGTGGCGCAAGGTCAGCCGCGAGTTTAGGTAGCGACCCGCCTCGACGCTTAGGGTCGTCCGCAGGTCGTCTAGCGGGGTTTCCTTTTCCTCAAAGTCATAGGCGGTAGAGAAATTGAGCTGGACTAGGCGCACTTTGTGCTCGTCGTCGTCGCGCAGGATTTTGGCCCAGAAGGTGTTGTCGAGGCGCAAGTTCAATGTCCGCCGGTGTTGGAGTGGGCTGCCGTCGCCGCCAAAACCGAAGACGCCGCCGGTGTCAGCGCGGGAGGCTTGGTAATTGAACGAGAGGCTGGGTTTGAGCACATGGCGCAGGGCCTGGAGCGAACCGATGGACGGGCTAAAAAGGCCGTAGAAGGTCTGGCTCAGGGCCGCGCGGGTCGAGAAGCGGTCTCTGCGTCGGCTGCGGGTTGCGCTCTCGCGCAGATCCTGGTCGCTCCAGTCTTGGTTGAGTGCCGGGCTGAGATTGAGCCAAGAGAAGGGGCGGTACTGCGCGCTGACGCCCCAGCGTACCTGAGCCCTGGTTTTGCTGGTCGTATCCGTGCGGCTGCCGCTCTGCGTATTGCGCAGGCTGGCGTTGCCGTCGTAGTAAACGCGGCTGTACCAGGGGAGGTTTTGGCGATTTTGGCGGCTTTGGCCCGTTTGGCCCCAAATCGGCTTGCGGCTCTTGCGCAAGCTGAGTTCGGGTAAAATGGTGGAGAACCGTTCGGTGTCGAGATATTTGGTCTGGCCTGCTTTCAGGCTGAAGCTATTGCCCGATCCGCGCCAGCGCCGGGAGTAGCTGAGGTTGGAGCGCAGGGTGCGGTTGAGACGATCTTGGAGGCTTGTGCTGTTGTCTTGGGCAAAGCTGTTGTTGCTCTGGAAGGTGCCGTCGGCCCGCAGGCTCGCGTCGCGGCCTAGCTCTTGGCTGTGCCTGAATTCGAGTCGCCAGTTGCGCGAGGCCGTGCGGCCAGTGCTCACATGCCCTCGGAATCGGTAGCGCGCGGCGTAGTTGAGGCGGGCGCGTCCTAGCCAGCCCGAGCGCTGCCGCAGGTCGGTCGCGAGCGACAGGTCCCAATAGTCGTTGGGCGCAATATAATAGCCCAAGTTGCGCAGCTCCCACTCGCTTTGGCTCGCCCCAAATCTAAGGGCGCGTTGCCCAAAACTCGGCGTTAAAATCCCAGACTGGCGGTCTTCGCGCAGCGAGAATACGTAAAAGGGAATCCACAACAGCCGCCGCTCCTTGATGCGGAAATACACGGGGCGCGCCACGGCCATGTCGCCGGCTATGACCTTGATGCGCGGGCTGTAGAAATCGAAGTGGGGATGGTCGGAGCCTTGGTGGACGTGGAACTCGGTGCTGCTGCGAGTCTGTATTAAGCGTCCAGCGTAAAATCCCTTGTCGCGGTGGATCTTGCCTTCGAGGATGGTTCCTTGCTCAGTGGAGAGGTCGTAGAGGATGCGCTCGCCGCGCAGCGTCTGTTCGCCTTGGCGCAACACCGGGCGGCCAACGACCCGCCCAAGCGAATCGAGGGCTGCTCGCGCTTCGACTTGGTCGAGGTCGCGGCGGAAGACGATCTCGGCAGCCTCTAGCTCAGCGCCCTTGTGCGAGATGCGGGCCTGACCCTGCAACAGGAGCGAGTCCCCGACCTCGTAGTAGCGCATATAGGTGGCTTGGTAGGCAAAGCCTTGATTTTTGTCTTGGCCCTTGGCTTGGGTCAACAGGGCGCGGGCCTCTTGCAGTTGGGTATCGGACGCCTCGCTGCCGTGCGGATAGGCGAGGGCGAGGCAGAGGATTAGCAGGACGATCATGGCTGGCGCTGACGCAATACTTCGTACAGGGCGATACCGGCGGCCACCGAGGCGTTGAGCGAGCCGATGGCCTCGCGCTGCATGGGGATGTGCAAGAGTGCGTCGCAGCGCTTTTGCACCATGCGCCGCAGTCCCTTGCCCTCGCTGCCGATGACTAAGGCGCAGGGCTGGGCAAAGTCTGCGGCCGTTAAGGGCTGTTCGCCTTGAGCGTCGAGTCCGGCGATGAAAAGCCCACAATCTGCGGCTTTTTGCAGGGCCTTTTGCAAGTTGTCAACTCGGCAGACGGGTAGGTGCTGGGTTGCACCGGCGGCGGCTTTGAGCGCGGCTGGCGAGAGGCCGGCCGC
>JAGWBY010000113.1:0-5491 GCA_021295675.1 Candidatus Latescibacterota bacterium
TCGTCCGTCGATGGCCAACTCCACCCTTGCGCCGTCTGCGCCACTGATACTGGTCCCGACCCCAAACCCCTGATCATTGAGGTCAGTCCCGGTGCCCTACACCACCTGCCGGGTGCCGTTGCCCTGACCGAGGAAATGGCCGCCATTGCCGCGGCCGGGGGCCACTCCTGTGTGGTCCTGCGGCCCACCGGGCGAGGCCCCGGCTCCGTGTACCAGAACTACGGCGAGGTCGATGTCCTAGAGGCCATCGAGCACGTGGCCGCTCACTATGCCATTGACCGGGCGCGCATCAGTATCACTGGCTCGTCCATGGGCGGAGCCGCCGTCTGGTACCTGACTTCCCATTACCCGGACCTCTTCGCTGCCGCCGCGCCTTTCTGCGGCTATTGCGACTACCGGCGGCCTGACCTTCCACATGCACCCCTGGGAGGAACCCTCCTGGCAATCGCGCTCGGCCGCCTTCCTAGTGGAGAACCTGCGGCACACCTCCCTGTGGATCGTCCACGGGGAATGGGACCGGGCCGTGGGCGGTGGTGTGCCCGTGGCGCACTCGCGTCAGATGGCCGGCCTGCTGGCGGAAAAAGGCATTGCCCACACCTACACCGAAGTGCCCCGCACCGGCCACGGCTGCCGCACGCCGGATATCTGGCAGCAAGTGATCCCCTGGCTGCTGGACCAGCGCAAACAGGATTCCCCCTCCCATGTATCTCTGGTCACCTCGGGCCTGCGCCACAATCGCTCGTACTGGGTGGAAATAGACCAACTCGCCCACTACGGAGCGTCCGGCGGGGTGGATGCCCGCAGGGAAGGGGAACGCCTGACCGTGCGGACAGAGGGCGTCCGCACTCTGTCCCTAGGCCCTATCGAAGATGGTACCGCCCTAGAAGTAATCATCGACGGCCAGGCCCTAGGCCGCTTCGACCTAGGCCACCGCCAATCCTTTCGTCGCCACCAAAGCGGCACCTGGGAACCGGGCACTTTCGACCTCAGAGCCGAGAAACGGCACCAGTCCTCTGGTCCCATCGGCGATCTGTTCTACGACGGCCTGCTGCTGGTACCCGGGACATCCGGCTCGGAGGAGGAAAGTTTCTACAACGATTGGGTCGCTGGCCATGCTACTGGGTACTTCAGCCGTCGCAACGGCGGCGTTCACCGCGGCGGCATCATGGGCGAGAATACCGTGGAGCTGCCCGTCGTCAGAGATGTGGATCTGAGGGACGACGACCGCGACGGCAACAACCTGTTGCTCTACGGCACCCCATCCACCAACGCCGTGCTGAGGCAGTTCGAAGGTCAGCTAGCGCTGGGCTTCGAAGGCGACGCCATCCGCTTGGCCGACAACCTCTATCGCGGCGAGCGCATTGCTGTCTGCGCCGTTTTCCCCCACCCCCACAACCCACAGCGCTACATCGCCGTCCACGGCGGCACTGCGCCAGACGCCATTTGCTGGGGCAGTCACCTCGACATGCAATTGCTGCCGGACTACCTAGTGTATTCAGAGAGCGAGGTGCTGGACTGGGGCTTCTGGGGCAACGACTGGCAATCACCGGCCTGATACAGGATGAATTCTATGCAAAACACCGCATGGGCGAGCGTTGAAGAGAGCGACCTTGCAATCAAAATCGAAACCGACAAACTTGCAGCTATCATTCCCAAGAAGAACCCTAAACACTGGATGACTGGGATCGAAAAGGGATCGTTTCTCGACAAAGCCACCGGCTTCCGAGAAATCGGCGATGGCTTGATGGTCATTGACTGGCTCAAGCGATCAGGTGATTGCGCCGGACGGGGACGGTGTCGGCAGATACTCTTGGTACGAAAACGAGACCGAACCAGACCGGCGGTACTACAAGCGCATGTCTCACGGCAGCAGCCATCGCAAGCGCATGGTCGAGGGACCACAACTCTGCCACAGAATGAGACCCATCCAACCGGACGTGATCCGCGGGACAGATTTTATCGCAGTCACAACCACGTATCAGTACGAATACGCCGCCCCTGGTCGCAAAACCGGATCGCGCTGGACCCAGCGTATTGTATTCCCCAGAGGTGAACGCTTCTTTGTTTTGATGGACAAAATCGACAGCGTCAACGATTCGCCGGAGATGTTCCTCCGCAGCGACATGCCCGGCTGTATCCGCCATGAAAAAGGGGATACGTTCAGCGAGATTTATCTCAGCTATTTGAGCGGTCCCAACGAGGTGCGCATCCCGTCCAGTGAATTCTTCACCCCATTTCCGCCGGACTTAAAGTTCGGCTATCGCCGCGACTTGAACAGAACCCCAGCGCACTTTATTCGCGCATACCATTTGCGAGACAAGCAGACGGGTGAAGAAGGTCCTTGGCTGGCGGGGCTAACGCTTGAATCATCTGTAGTTTATGAAGCGTGGTGCAGCCAGCGGCCCGGAGACATCGTCGTCATGATCGAAGAAATCCACGGAAAACCTGTGAAAGCGGGAGACTCCTTCAGTGCTGCCCACATCGTGGGCTACTTCGACGCGATAGAGGAAATGCACGGGGTATACGACCAGTATAAGGGGCACACCGCACTGACCGCTGACGCATCGGGTTGGCAGCTAGTGAGATAGAGATATTACCACCACCGCGAAACCCATCGCAAACCACCCATCCGATCTCGGGATCAAACGCCGACTGTGCATTATTACACATAATCCTCGCCAACTCTACCGGTACATCGGCCTTCGCAGGTGTCACAAAATGATCCACCATCTCGCGCGTTGGCATAATCGATTCCAAATATTCGCGTCTTGTCATCGCAGGATCCTTTCGCCTATTCCGATTGAGATTCGGTTCCCGCCAAAACCGCTTCCGGCGTCGTGCCGACAAGGTTGCGATAAACCTCTGGATCGGTCGCCCCCTCGGTTGCAATGATGACGATGCGGCTGTTGCAATCGAGGCCAAACTGCTGCCGCAAATCTTTGTCACGGGTCGTCGCCAGAAATCCCGCCCACGCTGCAATCCCCGTTTCACCAATGACCATTGGGGGATCGCCACCGCCACCGGTCACCGCTTGTCGCATGGCATCAACAGCCGCTTCGTCGGGGATAGTAAGAAAGGCAAAAGCACCAGCCTTTAGAATATCCCATGCTTGGGGCGAAGCGGATTCAACGACCAGTCCGTCCATAACGGACCGACCATCCTCGCTGACGGTTGCGGCGCTGTTTTCAATCGCGCTTTGGTATAGGCAGGCAGAGGTGGTGGGTTCAACAACAACTACCCGCGGATGGTTGCTCTCATAGCGCTCCCACAAATGCCCGCAGGTCGCCGCGGCCAATCGACCGCCGCCGCCGGGGACAAAGACATGAGTGGGCGGCTGGACGTCGCTGAACTGTCGCACGATTTCGTCCGCGACCAACGGGAGATGTGGGGATACTCTGCCGATTTCTCATCCGATATGGCAAAATAGCCGAACATCTCAGCGTCCGCGTACGAGCGTTGCACCACTCGATCATAGCTTCCCGCTACCCGCACCACCTCTGCGCCATAGGTGGCAATCGCTTCCTCTCTACCGGCGCTGACGCCATCGTTCATGTAAATCACGCATCGACAACCAAACATGCGGGCACCCCACGCCAACGCGCGCCCGTGATTGCCCGATGTTGCCGCTGAGACGACGAGCTGTCTCGTCACCGATTCATACTGCCGATTTATCAGGTCCTGTGTTGTGACTGTTTCCACACCGGTGGCTTTTTTGATTTCACCCTTCAACACAGACAGCATTGCGTAAACGGGTCCCGTCGGTTTAAAACTCCCCACCTCGAAGCGATACCCTTCATGCTTGCACCACAGACTTTCAACACCGCTCGCTGCAGCAAGACCGTTCAATGCAATCAGCGGCGTCGGCTGATAACCGGGCAAGCACGTCACCTCTGCTTCCACATCGGCGAAGGCATCTCGATTGAGTAACGCCTGCTGCGTTGGACCGTAGTCCGGTGGAGGATGGGCTTGTGCATTGATAAAAACATTAGTTTGGTAGGGGTTCATAGCTTTCACCTTGTGGGTGTTTGTTCACTTCTCTTTAGAAAACTTGAAACTCAAAAGGGGGTCCTCATTTCCATGAATAATCTCAGGCATTATCTCGCAGTCTGCTGCACACTGGCCCTGTTGCCCGCTCGCGGTTCCGCCGACGAAGAGAGTGTACGGTCTGCCGTGATGGATCACTATCAAGCTTTTGCTGCCAAAAATCACGAAGGTCTGGGGCGCAATTTTGCGCCGGGCTATACCATTTTCTCCTCATCTGGCGGTCTGCTGCGCGAAGGATTCGATCGGGACCGCATGAAGTCTGGGTTCAAGGCCGGACTCACGTTCAACCTCAAACCCCGGCATATCGAGGTGCAACTCTTCGAGAATATCGCTGTGGTGACAGGATATCTGGATGCCAGAATCTCTATGAAAAAACAGCGCAGTCGGATGCATACACTTCGTCTCTCCAGCGTGTGGGTCAAGCAGGAAGGAGGATGGCACCTTGCCCACGAGCACTTGTCCAGGTTGGTGCTGCGTTCCCAATCTCCACCTGCTCGGCAGTCAGAAACAGTGGTTCAGGAGGATAAGCAAGGTATTGACTTCGAGGCTTGGCTACTGACGTTTGCTGATATTCTGTTCTGATGCAGAACTCAATGGGCTACGTGTCAGTCAATATGAGAACGGCATCCGCAGCGGTGCTGTCCTTTCCGCCCTGTCGTACCACCCCTGAGGTGCGTAGTCGCTCATGTGGAGGTAGCACTTGATGTTGACCTCCGTCGCCCCTTGCGAAAACGTCAACAACCGACTCAGCGAAATATTCCTGTGGCCGTGGTATCTCGAAATGGCCGCTGCATTGACGAAGGTCGCCCCCCACTTCCGCTCCACGTGGGACCGCCCGCCGTGTGTATCATCCGGGTTCGTATGGGTATGCCCCCCCAGCCAGAGATCGATTGCGCCCGGATTCGCCGCCAAATAAGACTCGAATGCCCCCGCATCCGGTTCTTCCCCCACGAAATAGAGATACGATGCCCCGATGGGTGCCCCGTCTTCAAAGCGGCCATGATAGCCTCCTTCAACTCCCTCCCAAGGGCCGGATGCCACTGTCGTGTCCCTCAACATATGGTGGTGGGCCGTTACAATGATCTTGTCTTGGTTTTCTTCGACCTTCTCTTGCCACCACTCGAACGTCTCTCGCGTCACTGCGCCGGCGGGATACCCGCCTCTCTCGCCGCGCCCAACCGGAGGGCCGCCGTCGTTGCGGTCACCCATCGCCAGAAACAGGACGTTCCCCACCTGAGCAGTCCGTCCGCACCCGTTGCGGACGCCAACGAATACCGCTCCCAGGTTCCCTCGGCCGGATAGGGCCGCCGGTCGGCGTGAACGCCGGAATACTCGGAGTTTTCCCCGGTCGGGTCCACCCACTTCCGAAACCACCACTGGCACGGCTCGTCGGGGCCGCTGGCGTCGTGGTTGCCCACGATATTGTAGAAATCTTCCCGGGGATGTT
>JAGWBY010000113.1:5522-25028 GCA_021295675.1 Candidatus Latescibacterota bacterium
CGGCGTCTGCGACCCAGACAGGTCTCCGATGTCCAGCATAATATCCCACTCGAACGGTGGACCGCCTTCGGTGCCGCCCCGTTCGGCCTGCAGGATCACATCCGCAAGGCTACGGCGATTGGCACGCGCCAGATCCGTGCCCACGTGCGCATCCCCGCCCGCCCACAGCTTGAACGTTCTCATTTTTACGACGCGCCTCACTTTATACGGCCCCTAGAATACATTGCCTGCTATCGCTAGAAAATGCCCCCACCTAGCGCGAGTCGAATGATGCCAAAAAACAGGGCTACAATGCAGCATACCAAGCCAGCGATGCCGCCGCTTTTGGAACTGTCGCCCGCCGTAGCCAGCGCGATGCCGCTGACGATGATGCCAACACCTGCAAAAGGTATGTTGAGCCAGTTTAGCGAACCGAGACACGGGAAAAACCCCACGACCATTCCAATGATAGCCAGAATTCCCCAAAGCAAACTAAGCACCTGCATGATGGCATCTCCTTTTGTGCATTCGATGTAGCAAGAAAAAGGCGACCACTAGCTGATTGGCGAACAACGCTCCATAAAAGACGACCGCTCCTCGATTGTAGATCAGGGCCGTGGCAAAGTCGCCACGTGCAATAGCAGCAAATGCGCGCGTCATGCCGCACAAAGCGCACGTTTCCCCGCTGCGATGTGGCACCTTAAAAGCCTCGCTCGCGTCAAAAAGCGTTTTCTCTGGTACAAAAGAGAGCGCGATCAACCAAAAAAGCAGCAGCGCTGAGGCCACCAACCACGCCGCCGTAAAGGTCCTCTTGGCATGGCGATCCATTGCGCCGACTCCTCACACCTGCGGCCGCAAGTTTAGCAGCACCAAGAGCCAAGTGCGGCTCCAGTAGGCGCTGTTGATATAGGGGTTTTCCTCACTGGGCCAGTTGGTCCAATAGGTCTCGTTGTGTGGGATGCGGTGCGGCCATTGGACGATGGGGATGGAGGGCAGTTCGGCAAGCCAAAGGTCCATGGCCGGGGCGTCGGTCGGGGTCTGACCCATCTGGTCGATCAGCGCGTCGTAGGCCGGGTTTTGCCAGCGCCACGGCATGTCGGCTGGTTCGCCGGTGGGCTGGACAAAGCGGCTGTGGTACTGGCGCAGCACAAAATAGGGGTCGCGCATGGAGCTGAAGTTGCCGATTAGGTACGCTCGGGCCGTGCCCTGGCGCAGGCGCGTGGTGAAGTCCGAGGTCATGCGGAAGGAGGCGTTGATGCCGGCCTTTTTGAGTTGCGCGATGAGCACCGGCGTCAAGTCCTGAAAGTGGGAGAAAATGTCGATAACCATGCTCAGGGGTTGCCCGTCTTTTTCCCAGAAAACTCCGTTGCGTACGTAGCCTTTGCGGGCGAGTATCTCCGCGCTCTTTTCCAAGTCAAAGACGCCGACTTGGTGTTTGGCGACCAAATCCTCGGAGAGAGTAAAATACCGATGCATCTGCGGCAGATCGGGCAAGGGCAGCAGAGTCCACGCACCTGAGTTTTGCCAGCCTATGGCTACGAGTTGTTCGCGGTCGATGGCGTAGTTGACCGCGCGGCGCATCTCTGGATCGGACCAAGGGGCCTCCAACCCATTGAACCCCAGTGAAATGGGCCACCAAGTGATGTAGCTGTACGGCGGCTCGCGGCCCGTCCAAGTCGTGATGTTGCGATTGCGCTCCAATAGGGAGACCATGTTGGCCGGCCGCAGCTCCAAGCAGGTGTCGATGTTGTTGGCGATCAGGTTTTGCACCCGCTTGTGCTCTTCCATGTAGGTCAGGTAGATCAGCCGCTCGACTTGGGGTAGCTTCTGAAAGCCGATTTTCTCAGCCCACCAGCCTTCGCGCAAATCCCAAATCCGCTGGGCCGGTTCTGAACGTACAATGCGATAGGGGCCGGTCAGCACCGGCCAGCCTTTTTGCAGATCAAAGTTGGAAAAAGTCAGCGGGTCTTTGCCTTCCCAGATGTGCTTGGGCACAATGGGGACGCCTTGGTCGCCGCTGTGGACGAAGTAGCTGAAAAGGAAGCGCGGGTTGGGTGCCTTGAGCGCGATGCGCGCCGTCAAGCTGTCGAGGGCGACTGCCTCTTCGACCCAAGTCGCCATATCCGTCGAGTACATGAGCTGTGGGGCGTGCTCCACGAGCATGTTGACGGTAAAGGCAAAGTCGTGCGCTGACCAAGGATGCCCGTCGCTCCACTCGACGCCGGGACGAATTTTGACCACGAGTTCGGTGTAATCCTCGTTGAAATGGTGGCTCTCGGCGATCCAAGGTATTAGCTCGGAATCTTCCTCGTAGGCATTGAAGAAGTAAAGCGGCTCGTAGAGGAAATTATATCCTATCCGCGAGATGCCGCCTGGGATGAAGGGATTGAAGGAGTTGTAATCCTGGATCTGGCCAGAGCAGGTATTGGCCTCGGAGCAATCCATGATCAAGGTCCGGTTGCGCGGCACCTTTTTGAGGGCACCCTCGTCGCCACTACAGGCAATGAAGGGCAAGGTCGCTAAAAGCAGGATATAAATAGGCATCTAATATTCTCTTTTAGCCGCATTGCAGAGCGCAAGCGCGGCTTTGGGCCAAGGCAGCTACAGGATCGGAAAGTTGGGGGCTAAGCTCAATGCTCGCTGGGCCGGCGTACGGGCTTAGGGCGAGGGCGGCGAACGTCGCGGAGAGCACCTCCTCGGTCAGCACGCCCGCTAGCAGAGGCCAGTGCAAATCACCTTCCCCGTCGTTGTCATCTAAATGCACATACCCAAGCCGGTCTCCGGCGGCAGCTATGACCGCGGCCGGGTCTTCCTTGGACATCTGTAGGTGGCCGATGTCGAGGAGCAAGTAGAGGTTGGGGTGGTTTAGGCGAGACAAGTACTCCAAGGTCCCGGCAGCCGTCGGCAGCGCCTTGCCGGGGAAATGCTCAACCCCAACGCGAATCGCGCGCGCGGCCGCGAAGTCCGCCACTTGCCCCAAGGCGTCACCAAACTGGGGCAGCGCGACTGGGTCAGTCCCTGGGACCACATACGCGGTGCCAACACCAAGGGCTGCGGCGTGGTCCAGAGCCTCCCGGCAGTGGTCGAGGGCGGCTTGTTGTGCGGCGGGCGCGCCGTCGAGGGCTGTGCCGTCTTCCATGTTAAAGCACAGCGCGAGGCAGGACACCGACAGGCCGAGATCGTCAATGCGCGCACGCGACGCTGGACTAACAAAGGTCTTCGCCTGCACGTCAATGGAGCGGAAGCCGATAGCGGCTAGCGCAGTGAGGGCGTCTTCTTCCGAGCCGGTCAGGGCCCAAGCACAACAGGATAGGTTCACGATTCGTTCCTTCCGGTCGGCGAATAAAACGTTTCTACCAAGCGGGCAACACGCCGTAGCACACGCGGCGGCCCTCCTCGACTTTGGCGAAACCGAGGCGAGCGAGCAAGCGACCGGGCCGGCGGTCCTTCATCACCACTCGGCGGCGAGCGACGCGACGGGCCTCGCGTAGGTCTGCGGGTGTGGGGCCGCCCGGCTGCGCCAAGCAGCGGACCAAGTCCAAGCCCCGCGCATGGGCAATGCTCTCGTCGAACATGGGGTCGAAGTAAACCACATCCCAAGCCGCGTCGGCTTCCTCGCGCAAATACGTCGCAAAGTCGGCGCGACACACTTCGACTCGTCGCATGGCCAAACCGAGGTCTGGATCGTCGGCGAGCGGGTACGAAGCCATGCCGCGCTCGACTATGAGCGCCAACAGCGGCGCGGCTTCCAAAGCGCGTACGCGGCCCTCGGGCCCAGCTGAGTACGAGGCCACGACCGCATCGGCCCCTAGTCCGCAGGTGCAGTCGAGGACGCTGGCCCCCGGTGCGATTTGCAGAGCCTCTATCAAAGCATCTTTTCTCTGCTGCCGCAAAGCGAGCACCCGCAGTTTAGCCATGTTGGGATGGTAGCAAAAGCGCTGCCCGGCAATCCACAGAGCCAAATTTTCGCGCTCGACCACGAGCAGACCGTCGAGGTCGGCGCAAGTTTCGGCGAGTGCGTCCCGAGGCCAGTAGGGGCAGTCCATTTCAGCGGCAATGCGGCGTGCGGCCGCGCATTCCTCGGGCCGAGGCCGGGCCACCGTGGTCGTGGCGAGTGCTCGGTTAGTTTGCATGCTGAGCCGTTGGGCTTGTCAACCAGCCTCTGTCGGACTAGGTGGGACAAAGCGCTCCAGCCGCCAGCGCTTGGCCCACGTCTTTTCCAAGCGCACGCACAAGCACACGTCGTTGCCTTTGTAAGTTTCCGCGAGGACCTGGCCCTGCTGATGTAAATGGGCCAAGAGCCGGCCTTCGGCTTGGGGAACCTGCAGCTCCAAGGTGATGTCTCCAGCGACGCTGTACGCGCGGATTTTGTCGCGCAGCGCGTCGAGGTTGATGGCTTGGCTAGCTGAGACGGCGATGGCATCTTCGCGGTCTGCGTACGCGGCCGCGATCCGCTCTTCTTCGCCGGGGGCTACTTGGTCGATTTTGTTGTACACCCTCAGGGTGGGGCTGTCGGCAAGTCCGAGGTTGTGGAGGACTTGCTCGACCGTGGCGATTTGCGACTCGTAGTACGGAAAACTCAAGTCGATCACGTGGAGCAGCAAGTCGGCCTCCACGGCCTCTTCGAGCGTGGCGCGGAAAGAGGCAAACAGGTGATGGGGCAGGCGGTTGATGAAACCGACCGTGTCGGTGAGCAGGATCTTGTGGTTGCGGTCGAGGTCAACGGCGCGGGTGGTCGAGTCCAAGGTGGCAAAGAGCTGGTCTTCGACTAGCACATCCGCGCCGGAGAGCCTCTTCATCAAAGTGGACTTGCCAGCGTTGGTATAGCCCACGAGGGCCACCTTAAAAACATCCGCGCGATTTTTGCGGTTGGTCGCCATCTGCACGCCGATCTTGTCGAGCTTGGCCTCTAGGGAATTGATCTGACGGCGAATCAGGCCGCCCGGGCCGCGGACGCCGGCTGCTCCCATGCCGCGGATGGCCCCTCCACCTGCTTGGCGCGACAGGTGGGTCCAGTAGCGAGTCAAACGCGGCAGGAGGTAGTTGAGCTGGGCTAACTCGACTTGGATCTGAGCCGTGTGGGTGCGAGCGTGGCGCGCGAAAATGTCCAAGATCACGGCGCTGCGGTCGATAATGCGGAGTTTGGTGATGCTCTCCAAGTTGCGCATCTGGGCTGGCGAGAGGTCGTTGTCAAAGACGATCACGTCGGCTTGACACTGGGCCGCAAGCTGCTTGAGAGAGGCGGCCTTGCCCTTGCCGACGTAGTGGGCCGGATCGATGCGGTCGCGCCCTTGGATCTGGCGCGCGGCTTCGACGAGGCCAGCGGTGGCGACTAAGCGGCCGAGTTCGTCGAGGGAGTGTTCGGCCTCCCAAGCGGGCATCTTGGGCAAGGCGACGCCGACGAGGATGGCCCGTTCTTGGTGCAGCGTGTGATTTGCTTCCATTCGACCTTCTTTGGATTTGGTGGCGCAGCGCATCAAACACAAACAGAGCGCATCACTTTGTCAATACCGCAAGGACGAGTTTGCGCCTCCAATGCGCGGGCGAGCCGTTTGCGACAAGAGAATTGTCGTTTGTAGGGACACCGACAATTTCGCCTTCACTACGGGCAAACGGGGAAAATCGCGTGTCTCTAACTCGTCTTTATCCTTGACTTTTTGAAAAATTATTTGTGGTATTACCCTATTGTTGCAAACGTTTGTTTGATGTCGAAACACGAGTCGTACCATGGGCAAACACCGCGGCGGAAATGCTAACGAGGACTTGTTGCGCGACTTGCGGCTCGCGGTTTGGCGGCACAAAGAACCAGAGGGCGAATTCATGATCCTAGCCCAGATCCGTCAGACCTTGGACCACGCTGGAGTCGCTTACGACGGCTGTCGGTTATACCGAGTGCACGCCGACAACGATGAGTGCACGATGCGCGTCCATCCCTTGACAGCCGACGGGCATTGGTCCTCGCTAACCGAAGGACAGCAGTGGGTGCTGGGAGCGTGGAAATCAGCCGCGACCTGCTATCGAGCGCCGAGCCGCCACGGCGAATGTGCTTGGCTGGCCCAGCAGATGCGTTGCAATGTCAAAGCCATCCTCGAAACGACTTTTGATCAAGGCGTCCTAGCCGTTTATCGCAAAGAAGCCATCGCCTGTAGCGACGCGGACGTCGGCTTGTTCAAGGACTTAGGCGAAGTCCTTAGCGGGCTATACTACCGCCGAGAAGACCTAGCGCAGTTGCAGGTTAAAGAAGCGCAGCTACGCCAAGCGCAGAAATTGCGGGTGATGGGGCAATTGACGGCCGAGTTTGCGGGCGAAATTAACCAATACTTAGAGGTGATCATCGGCGAGACCAGCTTGCTACGCGAAGGCGACTTAGCATCGGCAGTCGGCGAAGGCGTACAGGCCGTGTACGAGGCCAGCCTGCTGGCGCGCAGCACCAGCGAGCGGCTGTTGGCGTGTGCGCGCCAGCAGAAGGCCCGGAAGGACTGGGTCAACTTCACCCGCCTCTTGCAGGAAACAGCCCTGCTGATGCGCCGAACGCTCCTGACCGACCAGATCGAAATCGTCGAGGACCTAGCCCCGAATCTGCCCTATATCAAGGCTCATACCGGCCAGCTCCAACAGGTCGTCCTCAATCTCATCCAAAATAGCCGCGAAGCCATCAAGCAGGTGCGAGACGCAGGACGAATCGCGCTGCGGCTATCGACCCGCCAAGGCTGGATTGTACTGGAAGTCGAGGACAACGGGCCGGGCATTCCCTCGGGAATGCGGGCCGATATTCTTGCGCCGTTCTTCACGACCAAGGCGTCGAGCCAGCACAGCGGATTGGGATTAAGCATATGCGCGGGCATTGCTCGCGAACACCACGGCCGCCTCTTCGTCAAAGACTGCGCCCAAGGGGCTTGTGTAGCCTTGGAACTACCCACCAATCCGCACGCCGCGTTAGTAAACAACTGACCTTGTTGCAACAGACGCGCTCCTATATGTTCAAGCCCGCAGCGCACAACGCGGGAGATCAAGCGCATGGTCATCGTACTAATGGGCGTAACGGGTAGCGGTAAGACAACCGTGGGCGAACAGCTCGCCCAACAGCTCGGATGGGCTTATTACGACGCCGACGACTTCCACCCAGAAGCCAACGTGCGCAAAATGGCCAGCGGCACGCCGCTTACCGACGAGGACCGCTGGCCCTGGCTGGAGATCCTCTCTGTGGCCATCGACCAGTGGCTCCATGCCGAGCAAGGCGCGATACTCGGCTGCTCCGCGCTCAAACAGAGCTACCGCGACATCTTGGTCAGCGGACGGGCCGGCGTGCAGATCGTCCATCTCAAAGGCCCAAAGGCACTCATCGCCCAGCGACTCAAGGAGCGGCAGCACCGCTATATGCCGGCCAGCCTGCTCGACAGCCAATTTGCGACCCTCGAAGAGCCGCGCAACGCGCTGAGCGTGGACATCGGCCCTTCGCCCGCCGCCATTGCCGCTACCATCCGCACGGCTTTGAGGCTCTGATTGCGATAGTTTCCCAAAGAAGGGTAGTGTATCCGTTGGAAAATTTAGGGGAACTATATACCTGTTGTCCCGCTGGCTTCTGCGGTTGACTTACTTTGGTCTATTCGCCCCGCAGGATTCCCGCACGATCAGAGGCGTTTCCAAGGTTATTTGCCGAGGCGTCTCCTGCCCCTCAAGTTGTTCCAGCATCAGCTCTATCGCCGCTTGGGCAATCGCCTCACGGGGAGTTGCCAGGGTCGTCAGTGCCGGCGTCATATAAGCCCCCACTTCGATATCGCTGTACCCCACCACGGCCACATCCTCGGGAACGCGCAGCCCTGACTCCCGCAGCCCTCGACAAACGCCTATCGCCGTATAATCGCTCCGGCACACAAGGGCCGTAAACCGGTCGCCGAGCTTTTTGCCCACTTGATACGCCGGTTCTAAGAAAGCGGTTTTACCATGTATGCATTGCGGGGTCAGGTCGTGCTTTTGCATCGCCAGCAAATACCCCTTGCCCTTGTCTGAACCCAAGTTGTTCGTCTCCCAGTTCGTTCCGATAAACCCGATCCGCTCATGCCCCAACCGGATCAAATGCTCTGTAGCCTCGCAAAAACTCGTTATATTGTTCAGCACGACCCCACTCAGATTTGGAAGCGGGTAGTGAAACGTCACCACCGGCACTAGTTCCCCCACAGCATGCATAATGACCTCTGACTCTCCTACGATGCCTCGCGCATCAATCAAGAGTCCGTCTACGCCCCGGGAAAGTAACTTCTTGATATCCTTTATCTGGTCGTCCTCTGCCCGAGGAAACCGGTCGGTGGGCATGCCCACCACAATCTCATAATCATGCCGTTTAGCCGCCGTCATAATATGAGCAGTCTGATCTGCGGACATCTCCCGAGAAATATGGTGGGTTAGCAGACCTAGGGTATTTGTCTTCCCTGTCACAAACCCCAGCGCCAGCAAATTGGGAGTATAGTTCAACTCGGCGGCTTTTTGCAGCACCCGTTTTCGGGTCTCCTCCGTCACCAAGGCCGACACCTTCTGATCCTTGGATAGAGCCCGAGAGATGGTTGCAATCGAAACCCCCAACTCCCGTGCAACATCTTTGATGGTAGCTCGCTTTTTTTTCATTGACATGCGTTCGGGTTAAGGGATCTCTAATGGGTAGGTGCGATAAGACCAACCCGTCGAACCTTTGCCTATTGGACAAGTCGGTGCTAGTGCCTGCGCTGGGGTGTACATACGGCCAACAGCGCTGAGACAAGAAAAAAATTCAGTACAAAGGCTTTGGCAATGCTGTAGACGGAATTTTAGGTCGTGTATTCGTTTGAAACTTAGACGGGGCAACAAGCAAGCTCAGGTTGGCCAGTTGACCTAATTTAGATGGAATCGAACCGCTTAACGCGTTGCTAGACAGAGGCGGAGTCATCCCAAGTACACAAACAAGTATACTGCCAAGAAAATCGTCACCAACAACACGCTGCTACTGATAGGCCACGCCCTCGCAAAGACGCCTGTCGGGCCGTGGTACTGGCGCACCTGATCTATTAAAGCGAAGACCTGTCGCTTGCTCCAAGCGATCAGTCCACCCCACAGCGGCGCACCCACCTGCACGCACAACCGCGCTGCGCCGGGTAGCAGCTTTCGGTAGGTCCAGTCCACGTCGATATTGGCCGAGCGCAGCTCCGGCGGGTAGATGCCCGTCAGCTTGAGCGCGACAAAGGCCAGCGCCGAAAAGAACAACAACTGGAGTTGTAAAACTATGTGGGTCGCATCGTACGGCTCGTAGGCAACCGGGTAGGGCAGGAGTCTATACAAATAGTGCGGGAACGAACCGATACCAATGCACAGCGCCGCCCCAATCCCCATTGCCAAGAGCATGTTGCGCGGTGCTTCGCGGCAGCGGATCCCCGCGTCGTGAGCGAAGAAGGCAAAGAAGGGAATTTTAATGCCGGCGTGATGGAAGACGCCAGCCGAGGCAAACAGCAACAGCAGCCATACCACGAGGTGTCCCTCGTTGGCCGCGGCCTGCATGACCATGGACTTACTGACAAAGCCACTAAAGAGCGGAAAGGCCGAAATCGACGCGGCTCCGATCATGCAAAAGCCACAAGTCCACGGCATGGATTTGTACAGGCCCCCAAGATCCGAGCCGTTGATCCTGCCGGTGCGATAGAGCACCGCGCCCATCGACATAAAGAGCAAGCCCTTGAAGAGCACATCGTTAAAAGCGTGGGCCACCGCGCCGTTGACGCCCATGCCCGGCCCCAAGCCGACGCCTACTACCATAAAGCCGATCTGGTTGATCATGCTGTAGCCCAACACGCGGCGCAGATCGTTTTCAATCACCGCATAGAAGATGGGGAACATCGCCATGGCCGCGCCTATGTAGAGCAGGAGTTCGGTACCGGCAAAACTGCGCGCCAGCACATAGACCGCGGTCTTGGTCGTGAAGGAGCTTGGACTCTGGGTAGGCATCCACTAGCCACGAGTGCAGGAATGGGAAGGCGCATTTAATGCCAACGCCGAGGAAGATCAGCCGCGTGGCCCAGCTATCGATGCCCAGATGCCCCAGCGCCAGCGAGCCGGTCTGCTGGTAGTGCCACGCCGTGCCGACCAAGAGCAGCAAGCCCGAACTGATGTGGATCAGCAGATAGCGCGTACCCGCGGCAATGGCCCTTTCACTTCGGCTGGCCCAGATCTGGAAAACCGAGCTAATCGCCAACAGCTCCCAGAAGATGAAGAGCACAATGAGATCGCCGGCAAAGACCGCGCCTACGGCCGCGCCCGCGTACAGGAAGCCTGTAGCCTGTTGCAAGCGGTCGCGCAGGTGCAGCGAAAAGAGCGCGGCAAGGAAGGCGGCCACGTGAAAGAGATAGCCAAAGAGCAGGCTGAGCTGGTCAACGCGCACCCAGTGCAGCTCGTACCCGGCTAGGGAGCTGACCTGACCGTCGCCTATCTGGTAGCCGAGGAGATTATAAAATCCCGCCAACGGCAAAAGGAGCAACGCCACCCGCCGCACCGCCAGCGGCAAAACGGGCAACAGCAGCCCGCCTAACAGCAGGAAGGCCGCCGGGTGCAGGCTAGTCATAGTAATCCTCGCGGCGCATCAGCACCTTGCGCATCTGAGTGGCCGTCAAAACCAATAGCACGCAGGCGACAAACCCGTATATCGCGTAAAAGCCGAACCATCCCTCAACCGGGAAGACGCCCTCGGCAAAGTTCAAGTGCCGATGGAAGATCAGTTCCAAACCCAAGAGCAAGGCGCAGAGAGCGAAGAAGACCCATATCAAGCGGTGGACGTTACGCGGCTGGTCGAATAGATGTTTTTTTTCTGAGTTCATGGCTTTATCCTCCGATCTGGCGGCAGAGGTCTAGGAGCGGGTCGGGATAGAAGAAGAGCACCAGCCCGCCCAGCGCCGTGCAAATCAGCGGCAGGACGCAGGCCAGTGGGGCTTCCTGTAGGCCGCTTTCTTCATCGGGTGCTGCGTAGAAAAAGGCGTTGACGGCCACTGGTAATAAATAGGCGATGTTGAGCAGTGAACTTACCAAGAGTACGCCAATGGCCACGTACTGCTCGGCGTCCAACCCAGCGAGGATGAGGTACCACTTGCTCCAAGCGCCTCCCAGCGGCGGCAAGCCGATGATGCTCAGCGAGCCGACGAGAAAGGCCGGCCGATGCCCTTCATCTCGCTGATCTCGGTCTTGTGCAGGGCAACCGCGATGGCCCCGGCGCAGAAGAAGAGCGTGATCTTGCCGAAGGCGTGCATGGCAATGTGCAGGCTGCCGCCGAGAACGCCCCAACTATTGGCCAGAGCCGCGCCGAGGACGATGTAGGAGAGCTGACTGACAGTGGAATACGCCAAGCGGGCCTTGAGGTTGTCCTTGGTCATCGCCACCAGCGAGCCAATGAGAATCGTGGCGCAGGCCGCGTAGGCCAGATACGTGCCCAAGCCCGTGTCGGCGAGCAGGTCGATGCCGAAGATATAGACGACGACCTTAAGGATAGTGAAGACGCCAGCTTTGACTACGGCCACCGCGTGCAGCAGGGCGCTGACTGGAGCCGGAGCCACCATAGCGGCAGGGAGCCAGCGGTGGAAGGGCATCAGCGCGGCCTTGCCCGTACCGAAGGTATAGAGAAAAAGCAAGACGCCGATGGTCCATGTCGGGGCCTTGCCAGCGAGGATACCGCCGGAAACGAAGTCAAGAGTCCCAGCGATGTAGTAGGTGGCGACCAAGCCTGTGAGCAGGAAACCGATCGAGGTCGCAAGCAGGATGCCCAGATAGACGCGGCCCCCCGCTTTGGCTTCCGCGCTGCGGTGGTGAGTGACCAGCGGATAGGTCGAAAGCGTCAGCGCCTCGTAGCAGAAAAACAGCGTCAGCATGTTGCCGGCGAATGCCGCGCCCAAGGCCGCGGCGATCGCCAAGGCGAAGAAGGCGAAGAAGCGAGTTTGATTTTCCTCGTGATGGCCCCGCATGTAGCCGATGGAATAAGCCCCGCGGCGATCAGCGCAAAGAGCGCGCCGAGCGGCTCGACTTCAAAGGCCAAGGACAGACCTGGAAAAACCTCCACCAGATGCACCGACGGCCGGGCACCTGCGGCGACTTTGGGCACCAACGTGCAGACCGAGGCAAAAGTGCCTAGCCCGGCGAGCAGAGTCGCGGTCTCGCGCAAATTGGGACGGCGACCTAAAAGAGCAATCACCGGCGCGGCACCCAAAGGCAGGAGCACAGCCGCGACAATGGCAGTCGAAGCACTCATGGCGCAATTCCCAAGAGCCAGTGCGCTGCCTTGTGGGCAACCCCAGCCGTCAGCGAGGTCTG
Source organism: Candidatus Latescibacterota bacterium (assembly GCA_021295675.1). Next base: position 17,817 of record JAGWBY010000113.1, read on the forward strand.
CATCCCGAAACCAATGGTAAGCGCAATGAGCAGCCATACGGGGATCTGCATCGAGAGGGGGGCTTCGGCGATAGGCTCGGCATCTTCGGGTACCGGGCGGAAATAGGCGATTTCGACAAAGCGCCAGATATAGACCAGCGCCAGCAGTGAGCTTATCACCACCAGTGCGGCGACCGGCCACCAACCGCGCTCCAGCGCGCCCAAAATCAAGTACCACTTGCTGATAAAGCCCACGGTAAACGGCACGCCGACTAGCCCCAAGCCAGCGAGGACAAAGGCGCACGAAGTCAGCGGCAGACGCTTGCCCAGCCCGCTGAGATCAGCCAATTGCACGGAGTTGATGCGGAGGAAGATGCAGCCAGCGGCCAAGAAGAGCGCCGCCTTCATCAGCGCGTGATTGAACAGGTGGACGATGCCAGCAGTCAGCCCAGTGGCCGATCCTAAGCTAACGCCGAGCATCACATAGCCGATCTGCGCCACGCTCGAATAGGCCAACAGCCGCTTGAGATCGGTCTGGTAGACCCAAGAGCACCAGCGGCAAGAGCAGGACATCGAGGTGCATGGTGCCAAAGGCGAAGTCCGCGCCAAAAATCGCGAAGACAAAGCGCAGGAAGGCGTACGCGGCAACCTTAGTCGCGGTTGCCGAGATGAAGGCAGTAACGGCCGAAGGCGCGTACGTGTAGGCGTTGGGCAACCAGATATGCAGCGGGAAAAGTGCCATCTTGAGGGTGAAGCCAACGCTTATAAAGGCAAAGGCCACGTGGATGGTGCGGGTATCGGCGACAGCTTTGATGCGCATGGCGAGATCGGCCATGTTGAGCGTGCCGGTCATCGCGTACATCAGGCCGATGCCGATCAGGATAAAGGTCGCGCCAATCGTGCCCAAGATCAGGTAGTTATACGTCGCCATAAGGGCGCGGCGATCCCGGCCAAGACTAATCAGCCCATACGCCGAAAGCGACGAGATCTCCATAAACACGAAGACGTTAAAGGCGTCGCCGGTAATGGCAATGCCCAGCAAGCCAGCCAGACAAAGCAGAAAGATCGCGCAGAAATACGGGCGGCGCTCTGCCTCGACTTCGCGCGCCGCACTCGCCGGTGCATAGGTCAGGACCACGGCCCCGATCAGCGCCACCAGTAAAATCAAATACGCATTGAGAGCATCTACTCGGAACTCGATGCCCCAAGGTGCGCTCCAGCCGCCCAACGCGTAGGAGATGGGGCCGTCGGAGAGGACTTGCTGCAACAGTAGTACGGCCAGCGCCAGCGTACCCCAGCCGACGACCACGACAAACGGCCATAGCAAGTACCGCGGACGCAGCAATAGGCAGAGCGGCGCAGCGACCAGCGGCAAGACGATCTGGCGGCGATCACGACCCCTCTTCCCGGCGTTGGATTTCGTCTTCTTCGATGGTCCCGTAGGCCGCGCGGATGCGCACCACCAGCGCCAACCCCACGGCGGTAGTGGCGATGCCTACTACAATGGCGGTGAGGATGAGAACGTGGGGCAATGGGTTGGAGTACGCCCTCACGCCTTCGGCGAGGATGGGCGCGGTCCCCCCCTCGACTTTGCCCATGCTGATGTAGAGCAAAAAGACCGAGGTTTGGAAAATATTGAGGCCGATCAGTTTCCGAATCAGGTTGCCGCGGGCGATGACATTGTAGAAGCCGGCCATCATCAGGAAAATGACGATCCAGTAGTTGTACAGACCGAGGAACGAACTCATGGCCGCTCCCGACCGCTGATTACGACAGCGGCCACGGTAATGCCAACCCCTAGCTCAATCAGCAGAATGCCATAGTGCTCGCCGTGGGTAGGATCGCTGGCCAACACCTTGTATTCGAGGAAATTGCCCCCGGCCAACAGGCAGGCCAAGCCCGTGCCGATGTAGAGCAGAAGCCCTAAGGCAAAAAAGACTTGGACGCGGCCAGCAGGGGCCACCCGGCGCGCCTCCTCGACCCCGTAGATCAGGGCGTACAAAATAAAGGCCGCGGCAAAGATCACGCCCGCTTGGAACCCGCCACCCGGACCAAAGTCGCCGTGGAACTGCACGTAGAGTCCAAAGAGCAAAATCAGCGGGATGAAGAGCTTGGAGGCGACGCGGAGGATCATCGCGTGTCGCATTGCTTGGTCGGCGGCCGCATCCAGTCTAGTGCCGCTGCCGCGCAACAGCAACAACACTGCTAGCCCAGCGGTGAAGATCACCGTCACCTCGCCCAAGGTGTCGTAGCCCCGGTAGCTGGCCAACACGGAGGTGACCATGTTGGGAATGCCAATTTCCTCGGGGGACTCGGCGATATAGCGAGGAGCCACGTGCTGGTGGACCGGAGCGTTGGGGTCGCCCAAATGCGGCATATCCAGCGTGCCATAGATAAGCGCACCGCCGGTCAGGAGGCAGACGCAGAGGCCGCTCCAAGAGTGTTGGGGTTGGGTCTTTTCTCTAGGCCCGGTCAAGGTGAGCGCGGCCAAGAAGAGCACCGTTGCCAAGCCGGCACCCACCGCCGCTTCGGTGAAAGCCACATCGACTGCATCGAGCGAGGTAAAGATACAGGCCGAGAGCAAGCTGAAGATGCCGGTGAGCACTACCGCGGCAAAAAGGTCCCGCACCTGGATAATAGCCACGGCGATAATGGCGAGGAACGTCATCAACACGACGTCGATGTCAATTAGCGCAGTCACTGTTCCTCCGGGGTGCCTTGGGGTACAAGCCCACTGTGCCGCGCCGCGCGGGCGATGGCGTGGGTGGCGACGGGGCTAGCCAGCAATAAGAACAGCGCGATCATCACCAGCTTGACGGTCGCCAGCGACAGGCCACTCTGGAACATAAGCCCCAACAAGATCAAACCCGCGCCCAGTGTATCGGTAACGCCGCCGCCGTGCATGCGGCTGTAGAAGTCGGGCAAGCGCAGGAGACCCAAGCCGCCGACGAAGCAAAAGCCAGCCCCCAACAGCAGACAGGCCCAGCTAGCGTAGTAGAGTAGGGCTTCCATCAGGCTTGAGCTTCCTCCTCACCAACGGTCGAGACGTACTTGAGGATGGCGATGGTGCCGATGAAGTTGATTAGCGCATAGACCAGCCCCAAGTCGAGAAAGTCGGGGCGGCCGGTCAAAAAGCCGATGACCGATAACAGCAACACGGTCTTGGTGCCAAACATATTGACGGCGAGCACGCGATCGTCGCACTAAGGCCAGCAGCATGGTGGCCAGTACCCCGATCATTGCAGCGGCGAACACTAGCTCTCCCCTTCCATGTCGGTCACGCGGCGGTCCATGCCCCCAGAGCGCACGTCTTCAGCAGCTTCGCGGGTCAGGGCGTGGACATCAATGATACCTTCGTCGGTCTCAACGGAGACCGTGCCCGGCGTCAGCGTGATCGAGTTGGCGTAAATGACTTGTCCCAAGTGAGTCTTCTGGCTTGCCTCGACTCGGATTAAGCGGGGCGACAGCGGCATCCGAGGATGCACGATCCGCCGCACCACATCGAGATTGGATTTGACTATTGCCCACAAGAACCAAGGCATATAGCGCAGCAAGCCGGGGATCAGGTGGATAGGATGCCCTTCGGGATCGACGATCTTCATGCGGCGGCAGAGCCGAAGCCCAAGAGCAGGCCCGTATAAATGCCCGACAAAAGCAGCCAACTCAAAAACAGCAGGACGAAAAGACTGAGCGTTCTGCGCAGCGCGTTTGACAAAATAAGTCCTCAATTCTCCTTGCTAATGAACGGACATAATTTCTGCATTTGCAGGTTTGGATGCAAACTGCTTTGGCGGCGACCAGTAGCCAATTTCAGAGGCGTTTATCGCCTCGACCTGCTCAACGATCGACGACCCAGTACGTCGTCCCGATCTCTTTTGCACCTGCGTACGGCTGGCCGTCGTGGGTGCCAAAAAGCTGCCAGCGGCTAAATCCTGCTAGGCGCAGCAATAGCTGAAATTCTTCTTTGTAGATCCACCGCGCCGTCATGGACTCTACCGCTGTTTCTCCGGCGTAAGTAAAAAACCACTGGTAGTGCTCAGTCTGCTCGCCCAGATCGACGATCTTTTTGAACCGGACGCTGATTCGTCGGCCTGTTTCGGGGTGAGTGAATTCGCCAAATTCCTCCAGCGACGGGGACGGCCTGACGTGAGCCAGCAGATCGTCGGCAAGCGACGGAATGTAGAAGTTCATCAGCAACCGCCCGCCAGGCACCAGATGGGCGCGGATGCGTTCGAGACAGGCGATTTGGGCTGCTTGGCTGGGCAAGAGCATGAACGAACTGGCCGGAATCAGGATGGCCGCAAAGGACTGGTCGTAGCAGAAGTCAACCATGTCCTGACAGCAGACGCGGCGATCGATATCGTCCAGCCCCAAATCCGCTGCCTTGCGCCGCAAAACGGCCAGCATCCCTGCGGCGCAATCGAAACCCCTGATGTCAACGCCTTGGCGCAAAAGACGGAGTAGAATCGAACCAGTGCCGCAAGCCGCTTCGAGGACCGGACCTGCCTCTCCGGCGAGCTGCATGCTGTAGAATTGGAACTCGTGCTCGTGCGTCTGCTGTCTGTCGCCCCGCTCGTTCCACTGGTCATATATCAGCGGCCACCAGGGATTGTCGTAATTGGCGTCAGTCACAAGTGCAGGCCCTCCCTTTGGGTGCGTCCCAGTCGGCTGCTTGCCCCATCGTCCGGCAAGGAGCAATTTCTTGCTTTGCGTACCAACCGCCAGCGCACATTCAAATAAAGAGATGATAGGCAGCAATACCAGCAAAGGGAAACACATCATGGACGCTCAACAGCAGTACCTCTTCGACCTGCAGGGCTACATCGTACTCAAGGGCGTCGTGCCCGCAGCGGTGGTCGCCGCCTGCAATCAGGTTCTGGATCGCTTCGAGACTATGGACGAGGCCGATTACCCACCGCCGCTGTGTTTGGGCGACCAGCGCACGCAGCAGAACCTCTATATTTCAAACATTCTCGAAGGGGACGAAGTCCTCCGCGCGTTGATCGATATTCCCGCGGTCCTAGACGTCGTCGCCGCAGTCACCGGGGGGCCGTACCGACTCAATCACACCTATACCATCTATCGCTGGGGCGGCGGCTACACCGGCCTGCACATGCACGGCACGCCCATCATTCCCAAGTGTCAATATCACTGCCGCAACGGGCAGATGGTCTCGACCCTGACCAAGGCGGTCTTTCCCCTGCTCGACTGCGCCGAGCAAGACGGCTGTTTCGCCGTGATCCCCGGCGCTCATAAAAGCAACTTCCCTAGGCCCTGGGGCAATCACCCAGACGAAAATCCAGCGCTACAAGCAGTGCCGGCCGCCGCCGGGGACGCCATCATCTTTACTGAGGCATTGACCCACGGCTCGCTAGTCAATACTTCCGGTCGCCCGCGCCGGACCCTATATTATTGCTACAGTATAGGATACATGCCCGACTGGGGCGGACAGCACCTGCGCTTCAGCAGCGAAATCTACGAGGCATTGCCCGAGCAACAACGCGAAATACTCAGGCTAAAATGACGGAGAAATGTCCATGCTAACTCAAGAACAAATCGCCAGCTACCACGAAAAAGGCTACCTCGGCGTCGAGGGAGTACTAGACGCCGGAGAGGTCGAGGCGCTGCGGCAGACCACCGACGAATTCGTCGAGCAGTCGCGCGCCGCGACCGAAAGCGATAGCGTATTCGACTTGGAGCCGGGGCACGCGCCCGACAACCCCAAGCTACGACGGCTCAAAAGCCCAGTCGCCCAGCACGAAATCTACCGCAGCACGCTGCACCACGAGCGGATTGTGGACATCGTCGCCGAGTTAATCGGCCCGCGCATCCGCACCAACGGCGACAAGCTCAACATGAAATCCGGCGAGTTCGGTAGCCCGGTGGAGTGGCATCAGGACTGGGCTTTTTATCCGCACACCAACGACGACCTGCTCGCCGTGGGCGTGTGCATCGACGATATGAACGAGGCCAACGGCTGCTTGCTCGTCATCCCAGGGTCGCACAAGGGACCGATCTATAACCACCACCTCGACGGCCATTTCGCCGGCGCAGTGACCACAACGGATTTCGACGACTCCACCGCTGAAAAGATCGAGCTAAAAGCCGGCGGCATCTCCATCCACCACGTCCGCGCCCTGCACGCCTCCCTGCCCAACACCTCGCCCCATCCGCGCCGACTCCTGCTCTTGCAGTATTGCGCTGGTGACTCTTGGCCCTTGGTACCAGCGCCCGACTGGGAGGGCTATTGCCGCAGCTTCGTGCGCGGCGAGCCAAGCCGGCACATCCGCGTCGCCGACGTGCCCGTGAGCATGCCGATGCCCGGCGCCAAGGTCGGCGGCTCCATCTACGCTACCCAGACCGTATTGCGCCACTCGACCTTCGGATCGGCGAAAGCTGCGCAGCCCACCTAGCGCTGCGCCCATGAACCTGCAACACCTGCGCTACTTCCTCGCCGTGGCGCGCACGGGCGGCTTTACCCCAGCGGCGCGCCAGATGAACGTGACCCAGCCGACGGTTTCCAGCGCGGTCTTGGAGCTGGAGAAGAGCATGGGGGTCCAGCTCTTCAACCGCGACAATCGGCACGTGGCCCTTACTACCGAGGGCCGCCTGCTACTGAGCTATGCCGTCCAAGTCGAGGACTTGCTAGAGGAGGCGAGCGAGCGGCTGCAGCGGAGCGACTTAGAGCCGGGAGGGGGCTTTCAGTTTGGGGCGGTAGATGCGGCCGTTATCTACCTCCTGCCGGAAATTCTCAAAGAGTACATGCGCCGCTATCCGGGCGTCGCGCTCAAGACGCAAGTCGCTCCTTCGCGTTACCTCATCGACGATCTGCTAATGCAGCGCTCTGAATTCGCGCTGATCCACCTGCCCTATACCCATCCCAGAATCGACGCCGTGCCGATTTACCGCGACGACATGCCCTTGGTCGTCGGGCCAGCGCATCGCTTTGTCCAGTGCGAGTCTGTTGCCCTCGCCGAAGTGGTGGATCCTCTTTCACGCCGACTCGATTTCGCGCAAGGTGATTGACGAGAAGCTCGCCGAAGCTGGCCTAACGCCGGGCGCGGTGATGGAACTGCGCAGTCCAGAGGCCATGCGCAAGTTGGTGGAGGCCGGCGTGGGCATTTCGTTTTTGCCGCGGCTGACCATCCGCGAGTCGCTGGCGAGCGGCGCGCTCAAAACAGTAGAAGTGCGCGGCGTGGCCTTTGAGCGCGAAATCGGCGTGGCTTGGCGGCG